>OKRF01000013.1 GCA_900290315.1 Candidatus Sulfopaludibacter sp. SbA3
GTGAGCGTTTCCACATCGGCCAACAGCGTTTACGCGGCTGTAGGGGGCGGCGCGCGGGTCTTCCTGGGCCAGTCGTGGGGATTGCGCCCGGAGTTTCGTTATCAGCGCTACCTGCAGAACGGCGGACTCAATGTGGCCACATTTACGATGGGCTTCTTTTTTGGATTCGGCAAGTGAAGGTGTGCCGCCCACGGGGCTCCGGGCCGGTGCGGTGCGCCGCCCCCTCGGGCCCTTGGGCGGGCGCGGCTCGCCGTGTCTGCGACTCGCGGCGGTTAGCACAGTGTAACAGGGGCATGACTCACAGCATATAGGGATGGAGACCGGGAACATGGATGCGTGCTGGAATTGTGGCTTTAGCGGGCCTGGGGCGCGCTGCCTCCAATGCGGCGAAAACAAGATCGCCCCACAAGTGACGGCCGTGGCTACCGTGCGCCACGCATCGCCTGCGCCGATTCTCCCGGCCCAGCGGGCCGTGCCCCCGGCGTTTGCCGTGCCGGGCGCGATGGGGACAGCGCCCGTGACGGCGCTGCCCGGTCACATCCGCGCGATCGGCAACGGCGTGGTGACCTCTCGTGCCTGCGACATCTTACTTTCGTCGGACGAGGCCATGGTCTGGGAGGATTCGCCGTCAGCGATCCTACTGGCCGATCTGGCGTTCAAATATCTTCTATTGCTGGCGGCGGTTCTGGCTCTCGCGCCGCGCTGGTGGACAGTGTTGGCGCTACTGGCGCTGGCGGCCATCCATCTGGCCCTGCGTTACTGGCATCTGCGTTCGACGGTTTACCGCCTGACCAGCCAGCGGCTGGAAATCACCGCGGGATTGTTGAATCGCTGCACCGTGGCGCATGAGGTCCATCGACTGGATGGCATGGCGATCACCAGTTCGGTGTGGCTCCGGCGCCGCGGACGGGCGAATCTCGCCATCCGCTCGCCCCGCATCGTGTTGCGCGCCATCCGGGGCGCCGACCGCGTCCGCGACCTGCTGCGCGATGCCGGCCAACTGGAAGCCGGCCGCGTGGACAAAATTCGGTGGCGTTAGTCGACAGGGGAGGGTACTATGCCCAAACGAATCGTGATTGGAATCGGTGGCACCGGCCTGGAGGTGATTCGCAGCTTGCTATGCCGTATCGTGGAGAGTTACCCGAATCAGGGTCTCAACCACTTTCCCAGCGTTGGATTCCTTTATCTGGATACCGATGAGAAGGAAATCAAACGCATTGAGGACAACCGCAAGCGTTGGGAGGTGCTGGGCAAGTCGATCCTCCTGCGAGAGTCCGAGTTCCACATGCTGAAGGCCCCCGCGGTGGGAAGAGTGCTGGACGATCTGGAGAGCTATCCGCAGTTGCGCGACTGGCTGCCCGTGGAACAGTTGTCCGGCCTGGACGTGGCGGCGCGGGACGCGCCGGGCGCACAGCAGAACCGGGTGTTGGGGCGGCTGATCTTCACGCTCACCTGCGACGAGATCAAACAGCAATTCACCAACGCTCTCAATTCGCTTCCCGAGGATCCCGCCGGCGGTGCGCCAGAGGTGATCGTGGCGTGCTCGCTGAGCGGCGGCACGGGCGGCGGCATGTTTTTGGACCTGGCGTACTCGCTCCGCCGCTGGTTGCAAGGCCGCGGTTCGACCACCGCCTTCCTGGTGCTGCCGGATCTGATGGAAGAAGCGGCCCGTGGCCGCCGCTATCTGGCCAACGCCTACGCGGCTTTGATGGACTTGAACTATTTCAGCTTGCGTGCCCGAGAGGTGGAGGGACGGCCAGCGCCCGTCGCCTTCCATTTGCCTACCGAGAATGCGCGCTCCCGGGACAATCCTTTCGACTTCTGCTACCTGGTCAGCACCCGCAACCAGATGGCCGAAGGGGTGACGCTGGAAGCGGTGAACGATATGGTGGCGCATCGCATTCTGCTGGCCCTGGACAGTGCCATCAGTGGCGAGATCGGCTCGATGATGAACAACGGTGCGGACGAGCGTACCAAGTATCCCACCGATCCTAAGAACGGCAACGTCTTCGCGCAGGCGTTTTCCACTTTCGGGCTCGCCACGGTGCAGTATCCGACCGAACAGATCACCGAGATTCTGGCCTTGCGCCTGGTGGAGCACGCTATTCGGGGATGGCTGCAGCCGCCGCCGGTAGACAACGTCAATCAGAGGCTTCAGGGGCAGATGCCCAGTTTGCTGCTGACCGACGAACATCTGGCGGGCAACCGCGACTTTTTCGGCCAGGGGCAAGACTATCTGCCCATTCCGGCCGATGTAGAGCGGCTCTTGACCGAGAAACTCGTAGCCACCCCTCGCACCAATCGCGCGCCGTATCTGAACCAGGTCTTCGCCGGGTTTCTCGAAGAGTTCCGCGGCGGACTTCCACGTTTCTATCGCACCCTGAGCGACAACCTGGACGGCGCGGCGGACGTGGTGGTGCGCAAAGCGCGCGCGGAAATTTCCAATGCTCTCGCAGACCCTGCGCTCGGGTATCCGTACGCGCTCGCCGCGGTGGATGAGTTGATCCGCCTGATGCAGGTGAAACGCCAGGCCTTCGAAAGCGAAAAGCAAAAGCTGTCGGCTCGCATTCGCGGGTCCGCCACCATGAAGACCGCTGCCATCGGCGAAGTGAGCCGGGCTGAAGGCAAGCTGATGTTCCGCGAGGCGGCCGTCAAAGAAGCGATGGATAAGGTCAAAGCCGCCATGGTCATGAACTTCACGGCCCAGGTGCAGGACCGGTCGTTTGAATTCGGAATGACCCTGGCGGATGCGATTGTGGCCCGGCTGAAGATCCTGCGAACCGAAGCCATCGAATGGGCCAACTATTTCGCCAACCTGAAAGCCGAGTTGGATAAAGAAGTCGAGGGCCGCGCCCGCACCCTTGGCGACCTGCAGAAGAATCGCAGCCGCTTCAACGGCATCGTTCTTTTCCGCATGGAACGTGTCCAGCAGCTCTACGAGCAGTTTCAACACGAGGAAGCCGCGCTGTTCATCCGCAATCAGTTTCTGACGCGCAAGCCGGCTATCGATTGGCGCATCGACATTGCCGAGACGCAGCGCGAGCTATTCGGCGCGGCGGTGGAGTGGATGGCCACCCGGAGTACGGTCAAGGTCACCGGAAAGAACGTCGCGCAGCAACTACTGGAAGATTACCCGGGTCCCAACAATCCGGAGCGGCACGACATTATTAGCCGGGCGTTCCGCCGCTCGGCGCCGTTCTTGGAATTCGACAAAGGGGAGACGGCGATCTATCGCGACCAGGAGGGACATGGCTACTCCGCCGACCCGCGCACGCGGGTGTATCGCGCGGCGCTCATGGATCACGACCAGAACCGGCGGCGCGAGGTGGTCCAGATCCGGGACGAGATTGTATCGGCTACCCGGCTGACACCCGATAAGATCGGCATCATCAGCGAGACGCAGCAGATTGTATTCATGAGCGAGCTTACCGCCTTCCCTCTACGTGTGATCAAGGATATGGCAGTGCTGCGCGACCGCTACCGCGCGCACACCCGGGAACGCAAGGCTCTGCCGTTGCACGTCCAGAAGGCTTTCGATCCGCCCATGGGAGATCTGCTCCTGGTTTCCGAAGGGGAGTTGCAACAGCGCTATCGCCTGGAGGAGGAATTTCTGTTGGGGTGGACGCTGGGGCATCAACCCGAGGAGCGCGATTGGCTGCGCGAAGAAATGAATCCTTACGAACAGCGGACCGAGGTGCGCTTCCGGTTCACCGAAGCGGGCGCCAGCGACTTTCAGCGTGTGGCGGACAATCGCGATGAGGCCTTCCGCGCGTGGACCGGTGACCGCCAGGAATTGGACGGCGCGCGCCAAAAGCTGCACAACGCGCTGGAACGATACCTCCAGAAGATCGTAGACGTTCGGCATCGGCAGCAACTCGCCGACAAACTGCACGCCGCGTTGAGCGCCATTCGCGCGGACCTGGAATATGGCGAAGACAACGAGCGCTATCGCGCGTACAACGAGATTCGCATGCGTATCGTGAGGAAGCTGGGTCCCATGCCCGCATCCGCAGATATCGCCCCCACGCCGCTTGAGAGGGCCGCGGTCTCGCCGCAGGATGGGGAGTTTCGCCAGCACGTACAGGTCGTGCTGAGCCAGGTCGCGGGGAACCTGACGCCTAAAGCCCGCAAAATGATCGAGGCGCGCCGCGAGGCGCTCGGTGTTACGCCGCCCGCCGCCGCGGCCATTCTGGAAGAGATCCAGACGCGCTATGCTCCACCCGCCGGTGAGGCCGCCGACCGGTATCGCGCGGCGGTGCGGGATGCCCTGGAACTAGGCGGCGGCGAGATCTCCGAAGACTGCCGATTGGAACTGATCGGCCTGCAGTCGGCCGTGGGCATGGACGCCGATGATGCCACCGATATCGAGCGTTCGTTACGCGCCAAGATGAACCTGAGCTAGCGGAAGGAGAATCATGTTTCGGGAAACCATCGCCAAAAAGTGCGAAAACAACGAATGCGAATTGCATGGCCAGATGCAGGATGCAGGCTTGCCGATCTGCCCGGAATGCGCCGGTGACCTGACCGCCGCGACCCGCATGAGATATCGTCTGCTTGCTCTGGCGCTCACGCTGCTCTTGCTCGCGCTCGGCGCGGGAGGGGCGTTCGCTTACGGCACCGTGGTACGCCAACTTAGTCCGGTGCAAACCGTGTGTTGGCTGACGGGCCGCTGCGCGGTCGCCGAAGGACTTGCGCTTACCCAGTCGCGGAAACAGTGGCTCCACGGTTCCATTCTCTGGAAGTTCAAGGACGGGACGGAACCGAAGGGATTCTCACGGTCGTGGTTTTGTGAGCAGCGCGGCGGGGCTTATTGGTGCCGGCCGCGCTTCGTCGCCGCGAACGGCGACCGGTTTCAGTTTGAACTCTACCCCGAAGCGGAGAATCTGTATGTACTGCATCGCAGCGCGTCCAATTCTCTGCGGTTATATCCGGAGCCCGGGCAGAACCCGTCGAAGGAGGCGTCGCCCATCGCGGTGCCCCGGCACGCCGAAATCGAATTGGCCGGCCCCGCTACTTTGGAGACGTTTGCGATAGTTGTTTCCAGAAGGAGTCTGCCCGAACTCGCCGGCTTGCCGGATGCTGGCAGCGCGGGCACACGGATAGAGGAACTGATGGCTCCCCTATCTAACGATAAGGACTGTCTGTTACTCTACGTCGAGATCCCCCATCGTTGATGGACTAGTGTTCCGAGGAATGACCATGCGCACGGCGGTCCTCTATTGGCTCTTATCGGCAGGCTTGGCCGGCCCGGCCGGAGCGGCGCAGTATGCGCTGCTGGCAGGTGTCGGACATTACCAGCTGAGCGGCGGAGCATACGACCTGGAGGGTCCGCGCAACGATGTGCCGGCGGTGCGCCGCCTGCTGATCGCACGCTATGGCTTTGCGGAGTCCAACATCGTGGAGTTAGTGGATTCGAAGGCCACTAAGGCGGGAATTCTGGGCGCGTTGGGCGATCTGGTGGCGCGCGCCGGCCCGGGCGACCGGCTTCTGTTTTACTTCAGCGGGCACGGCACCAGCGCCTTCGACGGTAACATGCGCCTGCTGGCCGCCGGGATCGGCCCCGATTCCGGAGCCCTGGTGCCGTACGACGCGAGCGATGAGAGCGTCGAGAAGGCGCTCGACAGCATCGTCGTGGGGCGGCGCGATCTGCGGCCGATTCTGGAGCGTTTGAATTCGCGCGCCCGCGCGTGGGTGGTGCTGGACTCCTGCTACTCGGAAAATGCCGCCAAAACCTTGGACGGTGTGTGGGCGGGCCGCTCCCGGCAAATCAATCTGGTTCGCCTGACCGATGCCGCGCAACGCTCTCGCGCTGGCGCCGTGCTTCCGGGGGCGGCGACGCCTCTGGCGGTGACCCCGCAGAAGGCCGAGCCCTACCCATATCTCAACGTGATTTGCTTCAGCGCGGCCTCGCGCGATGAGAGGGCCGAAGATATCGACCGGCGCGCCTTGCATGCCGGCCGCCAGACGGTGGATGGTCTCCCCCACGGCGCGTTCACCAACGCCCTGCTAGCCGCGTTGGCCTCGCAGATGGATTTCAACGGAGACGGCCGGGCCACTTATGAAGAAGTCTTTCTGGCCACCCGCCGCTATCTGGACGAAGGCGCCCGCCAAACCCCCCACATTCTGGCGCCCGGTGACAGCCTGGTGAAGGAGGTGGCTCTGGTTGTCACCGGCTCCAAGGAGACTCCTACTCCGATGGAACCCGCTCGGGAAGGGTCCGTAGCCGTAGCTCTGGATGAAGTGAGCGCGCCAGTCCGCGAGCGGATTGCATCTCTGCGCGGAGTGCGCGTGACCGAGGGCCGTTTCGATCTGCTGGTGCGGCAGCGAGCCGGAGCTCTGGAACTCTATCATCGAAGCCTGACCTCGATCCGCAAGTACTCCATGGAGGAAGTGCCGCTCCTCTTGAAGCGAATCGCCGCTCAGGCCGATGTGGACCGTCTTGTGGACCTGCGCTTCGCCCATCCGGGTTTCGGACTTCGCGTGGAGGCCATGGCTGTGGAGCCCGGCGGCACACTTTCAGCGGGAGACGGCGCAGAGTTCGCGCTGGGCCAGGCCGTAGCGGTGACTGCGGCGGCGGAAGAACCGGCGTGGCTGCTAGTGCTGAATGTGGACACCGAAGGCGTGGCGAACGTTCTGTACCGGACGCCGGACGAGGATGGTCCGTTCCCCGGCGGCGCGCCCCAAGTGGTGGCCCGCACGCACGTCCGCCGTCCTCTGGGCGCGGAGTACGTGAAGGCGTTGGCGTTTCTCGAGAAGCCCGAGGGGTTCGAGGAGTTTGTCTGCGGCGCTTCCGGTTGTCCCGCATTCAATCCCGGGTCCGCGGGATACCGGCGGCTTCTGGCCCTGGCCACGGGCAACCAAACCGGACGGGCTGAGGCCCTGGTGCGTCTGTTAACGACGGAATGAGAAAACGATGAGTCCCGATACTGAGCAACGTTCCCGGACCGATGCGATTATTCGCAAGCTCCACGCGCGGATCAAAGGCGTGTTGGCGCGAAATTGGCATGATGAGGCCGAAGACAAGGCGCAGGATGCCTACGTGGTCTGGCTGGAGAAGTTTTCGGAGGTGCAGGACGAAGGCAATCTCGTTCCGCTCCTGCACGGTATCAAAAGGAAGATCCTGATCAGTGCGGCTTCGCGAGGCAGGAAGCCTGACCAGCCGCCGCCGGTAATGGGTATGGATGCCTTTCTGGACAATCGCGCGAATCCGGAGGAACTGGCGGCCAAACGGGAGAAAGTCCAGCGGCTGCATGCGGCAATTCGCCAACTGGGAGGGCGCTGCCTCGAACTGCTGAAGTTGCGGCTACAGGAAGTAGAAACACCCGAAATCGTGAGGCTTCTGGGGATTACCGCGAACAACGTGTTCGTGAGCGAAAAGCGATGTCACGATAGGCTTCGTGAAATCATGCTGGCATCCACAAGCAGTCGGGGGAATCAAAATGCCTGATGAGAAAGATCCACCTCCTGTTTACGGCTACGTTTTCGGCCGCCTGACGCAGCGGGAACGAACCGAGTTAATGCGGCGGGCCCTGGACGATCAGGAGATCTTCAACGCGCTTTGGGACGCTTGCGACGACCATGAGTTGCTGCAAGATCCGGAAGTGCGCAAAGAGTTGCTTGCGAGCCTGGCGGCGGAGGCTGTTTCAAAGCCCTCCCCATGGACTGCCGCCCGGCAAGCGCTCATCGGCCCGTTCGGACGCTTCGCGCTCGCCGGGGCGGCCGCTGCGTGTCTCGCGATTTTCATCCTGCACGGTCTCAAAAAGCCCATCGAGCAGCAGATTCTGACGCTGGTCACCAACCCATCGTCGAATATGGCCGATTATTTCAAGCTGCCGAAGCACAATCCGGCCGGTCTGAATCTCGATCTGCATCGAACTCCCGCGGTCTTCCACCCGGGAGACATCGTACGGGCCACCGTGCAACTGAAGAGTTCCGCGGCTGTCTTCGCCTTGCGCCGCGGACCCGCGGGAGAGGTGCGCCTCGTGTTTCCGCCCGATCCCGCGACCCTGGCCGATCGGAATCCCGGCGAGATCGCCATCTCCTTCGACCCCGTTCCGCCCACCGAGGACGTCACGGCAACCCGGCATTACATCCTGCGCGTGATCGCGCTGCGACCGGGAATCGATCTGCGCAGCCAATCCGTCGATTGGGCGAAACTCGCGCCGGATTCTTATTCGGTCGTCGAGGTGTCTTACGATGTGGTCCCGTAGCGCGCTCTCGCTGCTTCTCTGCGTTCCCGCGCTGGTGGCCGATGCGGGAGAGACAAAACTCGATGTGCCTCTGCGAGCTCTGTACCATGCATGGAAAGCAAATGGGAGTGGCGGACTTCGCGCCGAAGCTGCGCGGCGCGGCATCGCGCTACGCTCGGGCCGTGTGGCGGTGCGCCTCGTGGCCGTGGATCCTAGCTCGGCGCGAGTGTTGCGGCGGG
>OKRF01000514.1:0-3403 GCA_900290315.1 Candidatus Sulfopaludibacter sp. SbA3
TTGACAGGGTCGAAAAACCGGTCGAGCGACTGGGTAACGCCGGCGATCTCGTCGCCGGCCGGCGAGTGCAACCGGCGGCAAGACCGCCGGCGTTACCGGCTTCACGGCTTTCGCGGGCGGAACGCCCATCCCGACAGGGTCGAAAATACACCCCCCTCGCGCCTATCGCGCGCCGTCAATCGAGCGTATTTCCATCCCGTTTTGCGGGGCGGAACGCCCCTACTTGACAGACGACAAAAAACGATCGTCTGTCCTACTAACCGTTTCTCGTCCCTGTCGTCTATTCCCTAGCTAGTTAGGCATAGCTAGATAGGGAAAAGATGGGCATCAAGAAGAACGACATCCTGCAAGGCACCCTGGCACTGTTGATTCTTAAGACACTCGCCTCGCAAAAGCGCGTCCATGGGTACGCCATCACGGTCCACATCCAACGCGTTTCCGACCAGTTGCTGCGCGTGGAAGAGGGCTCGTTGTATCCCGCGCTGCACCGCATGGAACAGGAGGGGTGGGTGCGCGCCGAATGGGGCAAGACCGAGAAGAACCGGGAGGCCCGCTTCTATTCCCTGACCGCCCTGGGTAAGAAGCAACTCGCGCAGGAAGAGGAAAACTGGGCGCGCCTCACCGAGGGTGTGGCGCGCGTGATCCGGTACGCATAGAGGAGGCGCGGAATGGCTTGGTTTGGCCGACTTTGCAACGTCTTGCGGCCCACACGCCTGCAAACCGACCTGGAGCGGGAACTCCGCTTCCACGTCACCGAACGCGCGGACGATCTGGCGGCGGAAGGCATGAGCGAAGAAGAAGCGCGGCGTGCCGCGCGTCTGCAGTTTGGGAACTACACGTCTCAAGTGGAAAGGACTCGCGATATGGACATCAACGGATGGCTGGAAGCGATGGCGCGGAATTTCCGGCTGGCTCTGCGCGGGCTGGGCAAGACGCCGGCCTTTACCCTGACGGTGATCGTGACCCTGGCATTGGGCATCGGCGCCAACAGCGCCGTCTTTTCGGCCATCGATGCCGTGCTGCTCAGGCCGCTTCCGTTCCCCCGTGGCGACCAGGTGATGAAGCTGTCGCAGATCGCGCCTCGCGTCTCCGTCTCGTTCGTCGCGCCCGCCCGATTGGAAGATTGGAATCGCTTGTGTGACGCCTTTCAGGGCGTCACGGGCACCTACACCCAGGACGATTCCGAACTCTCTGGAGAGCTGCCGGAAAAACTGACGCGCGCGCTGGTGGCTCCCCGCTTCCTGCGCGTGCTGGGAGTGGCTCCGGAACTGGGACGCGACTTCACGCCCCAGGAGGAGCACTTCGGCGGTCCCGATGCGGTGCTGATCAGCGATCGCTTATGGCGCCGCCGCTTCGGCTCCAGTCCCAGCGTGCTCGGCAAGACCCTGCGTTTCGGCAGACTCAGCACGCCCATCATAGGGGTGATGCCGCCCTCTTTCCGGTATCCGAATCGCGATGTCGACTTGTGGAGCGTGAGCGCTCCCGACGCGCCGTATGCGCAGAGCCGGGAATCCACGTGGTTCACGGTGATCGGCCGCCTGAAGCCGGACGTGACCGTGGCGCAGGCGCGGGCCAATCTCGCCACGGTGCAGGCGAACCTGGGCCGCCAGTTTCCCAAACCGGATGCCAAATTGCAAACAACCGTGGAACCGCTCAAAGAGATCACTGTGGGAGGCGTACGAAGGAGCCTGGTAATTCTGTTCGGATCCGTCTCGCTGCTGCTGCTCATCGCGTGCATCAACATTGCCGCGCTGCTGCTTTCGCGGGCAGCGTCGCGCCAACACGAAATTGCTGTACGGTTTTCGCTGGGCGCCTCGCGCGCCAGCGTGGTGATGCAACTGCTCACGGAGGTCCTGATCCTGGCTCTGGCCGGGTCCGCCGCAGGTCTGGTGGTGGCGGCAGGCGCATCGGCGGTCTTCCGCTCTTTGGCGAAGGACCTGCCACGCATCGAAGAGATCGGGCTGGATTGGCGCATCGTACTCTATTCGCTGGCGTGCGCGGTGGCGGCCACCCTGTTGTGCGGACTCTTCCCGGCCCTGCACGGCGCGCGGCGCGACTTGGCGGGATCGCTGGCGCAGGCGGGCCGATCGCAGGTGGGCGGGCGGAACCGGGTGCAGTTCGTACTGGTAGGCGCGCAGGTGGCCCTTGCGGTAACGCTGCTGGCAGGTGCGGGCCTGCTGCTGCGAAGCTTGCAGGCGCTCGGCAGAGTCTCGCCGGGCTTCGATGCCAATCGCGTGCTTTCCTTCCAGGTCAGTATGAGTTGGGGCGAAACCACCGATCAAAAGCTTGCCAGACAGCGCACGCAGCGCATTCTGGATGCCTTGCGCTCCGTGCCTGGAATCGAGAACGCCGCCGCTTCCATGGCGCTGCCCGGAGTGCCCACACAACATCAAACGGAGATGAAACTGGTGGAAGGGAGGGCGGATACGGAAGGCAAGATGATGGCGCAGGGCCGCGTGGTTTCACCGGAGTATTTCGCCACCATGCGCATTCCTCTTATGGCCGGTGAACTGTGCCGGGACGACGGGGTGACCACCGAGATGATGATCAATCGCAGCTTTGCCGACCGGTATCTGTCCGGCATGCCCGTGCTGGGCCAACACCTGGTGCAGCCGGGCAATGCCTACATACCGGCGGCTGTCATCCGCGGCATAGTGGGTGACGCGCGCGAGAGCGGCCTCGACCGTGAACCTCCACCGGCCATTTACTGGTGCTACGAAGCTGCACAACCCGGCCTTTACTTCCTGGCTCGGACTCATGGAGACCCGCGCTCGATGACCGAAACCATCCGCCGAAAGCTGCACGAAGTGGAGCCGCGCCGCTCGGTCTTCGACCTCAGTCCGGTCACCGAGCACATCTCCGATTCGTACACGGAGAACAGTCTGCGCGCCTTCCTGCTGGCGTTCTTTGCCGCTACGGCGGTGCTGCTTGCCTGCGTCGGGTTGTACGGAACGCTCAGCTACCTGGTGAGTGTGCGCCAGCGCGAGGTGGGACTGCGACTCGCGCTAGGGGCCATGCGGGGCCAGATTGTGCGGCAGTTCCTGGGGCAGGGTCTCCGCGTCTCGCTGCTCGGCTGCGTGGCGGGCCTGGCGCTGGCATCGGCCAGCGCGCGCCTGTTGGCCGGAATGCTGTTCGGCGTCTCACCCTCGGACGTCACCACGCTGGCGAGCGTTGTGGCGACCATCGGCGCAGTCTCCGTGCTGGCGTCGCTCATCCCCGCCGTCCGGGCCGCCCGTCTGGAACCCATGCAGGTGCTGCGCGAGGAATAGGGACTGCAACTCTGACTTCGCTTGATTTGGCCGAGGAACCGTTACAACGAACGGGTAACGCCGGCGATCCTGTCGCCGGTCGGCGAGTGCAACCGGCGGCGAGACCGCCGGCGCTACCAACCGCCGGTTTTTCA
>OKRF01000514.1:3408-10653 GCA_900290315.1 Candidatus Sulfopaludibacter sp. SbA3
GAGTGCAACCGGCGGCGAGACCGCCGGCGCTACCAACCGCCGGTTTTTCATCCCGTTTTGCGGAGCGGTCCGCCCCTAATTGACAGACGACAAAAGGCGATCGTCTGTCCTACGGGGTATCTCCGGCTTCTTGCTGGCGGCGATACAGTTCGGCGCTCAGTTGCTTGACCAGTGGCGCGTACTTCGGGTCGTGGTAGAGATTGTGCATCTCGCGCGGGTCGTTCTTTACATCGAAGAGTTCCCAGTCCGGTGTAGTGTCCGGCGGATTCGCCCCCTTCATGCCCAGAGGCTTGCCGTAGTAGTAGATCAGCTTCCACCGTTCGGTGCGCAGACCGTAGTGCGCGGGGACGTGGTGGTCGCTGGTATTGTGCATCCAGTAGCGGTAGTACATGGACTTCCGCCAGTCTTTGGGCGAGTGACCTTCAAGATTGGTGCGGAAACTGCGGCCCTGCATCTCTGGCGGCGGCTTGACTCCGGCGTAATCCAGAAACATCGGGGCGAAATCGATGTTCAGCACCATGTCGCGATTGACCGTGCCGGGCCGGATGGCTCCGGGATAGCGCATCNNGCGATTCTTCATACATCAGGCGCTTATCGAACCACCCGTGATCGCCCAGAAAGAAGCCCTGGTCGGAAGTGTAGATGACGATGGTGTCTTTAGCGAGGCTCTCGGCGTCCAGATAGTCGAGCAGCCGGCCCACGTTGTCGTCGACGCTGCGGATGCAGCGCAGGTAGTCCTTGATGAAAATCTGGTAAGCCCACTTACGAAGCGCGTCGCCATGCAGATCGGGCGGGAAGGGCTGTTTGATGTCCGCCGTGTTCATGTCCTCGCCAACTTTCATGGTGACGGCGGCCACACTGCGGGCGCGGCCTTCGTAATGGTCGAAGAGGTTGTCGGGCTCGGGGATGGTCTCACCGGCGAACAGCTCCTTATACTTGGGCGCGGGTTCCCAGGGACGGTGGGGCGCCTTGTGGTGGCACATCAGGAAGAAGGGCTTGTCGCGGTCGCGCTGCCGCATCCAATTGAGCGAGAAATCGCCGATCAAATCCGTACAGTAGCCGCTGTACTTTTTCCGGCCGCCCGCCGCGATGAAAGTGGGATCGTAGTAGACTCCCTGACCCGGCAGAATGTTCCAGTAATCGAAGCCTGTGGGGTTGGTCTCCAGGTGCCATTTGCCGATCATGGCGGTCTGATATCCGGCATGCTGCAGTTCCTTGGCCACGTGATTGCGCTTGGGATCGAGCGAATCGTTCAGCGTATAGACACCGTTTTTATGGCTGTACTGTCCCGTCAGAATCGCGGCACGGCTGGGAGTGCAGATGGAGTTGGTGCAGAAACAGTTGGTCATGCGCACGCCGCGCACGCCGCCGGCGGCGATGCGATCGATCTGAGGAGTCTGGTTGATGCGGCTGCCGTACGCGGAGATGGCGTGGGCCGCATGGTCGTCGGCCATGATGTAGAGGATGTTCGGCCGAGGGCGTCCAGCCGCGAGGGCGGCGCCACCGGCACCCAACAAAGTTAGGAAATCCCGCCGATTGTATGGATTCATTTTGAGCCTCTACGTTCTAGGCGACCCGCCGGAGATACCAGGCCAGCAGCACCCATCCCACGATAAAGCAGACGCCGCCGATCGGCGTGATGGCGCCGAGCATGCGATTGCCGGTGACTGCCAGCAGGTACAAACTGCCGGAGAAGATCACGACTCCGCCCAGAAGGAAGGTGCAGACCGTGGTGGCGCTCAGGCCGGAAAAGGTACCGGTCTTTGGCAAAATGGAAACGATCAGAATCCCCAGAGAGTGCACGAACTGGTAGAACACGGCCTTTTCGTAAACCCCCATCGAGTAGGCGTCCAGCCGGCCTCTCAGCCCGTGCGCTCCAAACGCGCCGAGAATCACGGCCAGTGCCAGCAGAATCGCTCCCGTTGCGCTCCAGTTCATGGGGCTCCTTTTAATGAGTCATTGAATACACAATGTAGTTCACGCCGATGCGCAGACCCAGGTCCGAAAACCGCACGGGGTATTGCGGATTGTCGGCGTGCTCCCAGGAATCGCCCAGGTCCATGTTGTGGCACATGGCCACCATGATGCGGCCGCGGTCGTCATAAATCGCGCGCCAGTGGGGCGTCTTGCCGGACTCGCCCTTCTCATAGGTCAGGCCGGTTTCCAGGTAGAGTGCGCCGGGCACCTGGTAGCGCGTGTCCAGGTCGTAGATGGTATGGAAGATGGCGTCGCCATTGGGGATTTCGACAATCGGCCGGTCAGGGAAGACTTTGCGCATGCTGGCGACGAAGACGTCCCATTCGACGTTGCCGTGGAAATCGTCGCACATGAAAAAGCCGCCACGCAGCAAAAATTCACGCATGGTTTTGGCCTGCGAATCGGTGAGGCTCCAGTGGCCCACCTCCACGCCGTAGAGCCAGGGCCAGTCGTAGACGTCGCCGTCGTCGAGATCGATAGGCTCTTCCACGGAGCGCGTGTGGATGCGGGTCAGACGGCGGACGGCTTGCGAAAGATGGCGGTCGCTGCGGGGATAGTCCATGGTCCAGTTGGACCCGCCTTCCTTCCACGTGCCATTGAATTCCACGCCGCCATAGTAGGGGCCTACCGGGGGGTACATGAGGCGTGCGAAGGCCCACTCGGTTTTCTCCTGCGAGTCCGGCGGAATCTGAAAGTGCGAATATTCCAGTCCCGGATATTCGCGGAAGGGTTTCTGAAATGCGTAGAGCGCGGAGATCACCAACAGGCCGCCGGCCACCAGGGCACCGGCGCGATGAAATTGGATTCGCAGACTCACTCCTAACTCAGCATACCAATGGACGCGCCACGCCGTTCCTGGTAAGGCATTTGTTGTACGATGGTGTCGCCATGACAATGCACGAAGAGCTTTCCCGCCGTTCCTTCCTGGCCCTGTCCGCCGCCGCTCCACTGGCACTGGCGGCGCCGGCCGGCAAGAGCATCCCTATCGGGCTGGAGCTTTACTCAGTTCGCAACGAACTCGCCAAGGACCTTCCCGGCACGTTGCAGGCGGTGGCGAAGATGGGGTATGAAGTGGTGGAATTCTTCGCGCCCTATTTCAGTTGGACACCGGATTACGCCAGGCAGGTCCGCAAAATCATGGACGATTCGGGCATTCGTTGCAACTCCACGCACAACGGCCCGCCTTCTTTCACTGTGGACGGCTTGAAAAAGGCGCAGGAGCTCAATCAGATTCTGGGCGCAAAGTTCATCGTGATGGCGAGCGCCGGCACGGTGAAGGTGTTGGATGGCTGGCATCGGGTGGCGGAAACGCTATCGGCGGCGTCGGAGACACTGCGGCCGCTGGGCATGCGCGCGGGCTATCACAATCACCAACTGGAGTTCACGCCAATGGAGGGCAAACGGCCCATCGAAGTAATCGCTGCGAATACACCCAGGGACTTCATGCTGCAGTTCGATGTGGGCACCTGCGTGGAGGTGGGGTCCAACCCGGTGAGTTGGATTGAGGCCAATCCCGGACGCATCAACAGTCTGCACCTGAAGGATTGGGCGCCCGGAGAAGGAAAGGGATACCGGGTTCTGTTCGGCGAGGGTGACGTGCCCTGGAAGGCGGTTCTGGCGGCGGCGGAAAAGGTGGGCGGCGTGGAATATTACCTGATCGAACAGGAAGGCAGTCGTTTCCCGGCCCTGGAGACCGCGGAGCGCTGCCTGGAGGCGTGGAGGTTAATACGGTGACAGGCTACACAATTCCCTATTTCTCTCGACGCCTATATGGGGAATTGCGTAGCCTGCCACCGGATTAACAGGGCAGCAATGGAATATCGCCGTGAAGATCTCCCGCAATACGGCGTAATGCTGGTGCCGCCATCGTCCTCCGAATACGCCGCGCTGCTTGCCGATATTCAGACGCGTCTCGCAAACCCCATTCCAGGAGCGCCACCGAAACTTTTCGCTTTTGAAGATCCTGGTGCCCCCACCATGATCTTATGCAACCGTTCGCAAACCGCGATCGCGTCGATCTCCTGGACATGGAAACTTGAACCCGAGAGCGGGCGGCCGACTGGTTGGTCAGTTTCCACTGCCAACGTGCCATCCCTGCTCGCGCCGTTCGGCCTGGACGAGAGGATGCGCAAGCTCTACGGCTATTGGCACGTGATCCTGCCCGGATCGAAGCGTTTCATTCGCGGCAGCCGCATGTTCGGCGACAACACCGACGTGCGCCCACCGCAACCCGACGAACTCTGGAAAGGCGGAGTTACCGGCGCCGCCGGTAGTACCCACCGTCGGCCCGGGTCTTTGAAATGCGTCACGCTCGCGCTCGATGGCGTCTTCTATCTGGACGGCGGATTTGCTGGTCCTGACACTCTCCACACTTTTGACCGCGTGGCCGCTGATGTCGACAGGCATCTCCAAGTGGCCAAAATCGCGCGGGACGGCCTCAAGACAGGGCTTTCCCCCGCGGCGATCTTCGCGCAGATCGGGGCCGTCTCCGGGCAAGCCTCACAGACAGGCATGATGCGGCACCACGGCGCCACCGACGATCAAGTCATCTGCCTGCTGGCGTCGTGGACCGAAACGCCGCTGCCGAATTTCCATAAGCTGTAAGTCGCAACGAAGTAGGGGATTGCGTAGCCTCTCTCGAAAATGCCCCCCATAGCCCGAAGAAAACAGGGTCGAAAAACCGGTTGAGCGACTGGTAACGCCGGCGATCTTGTCGCCGGTCGGCCAGTGCAACCGGCGGCGAGACCGCCGGCGCTACCAACCGCCGGTCTTTCATCCCGTTTTGCGGGGCGGTCCGCCCCTAATTGACAGACGACAAAAAACGATCGTCTGTCCCACGGGGCTAACGAATTCTCATCAGGGCGGCGGAGGCGCTGCCTCATGAGCCGACGGTCACCGCATTAAAATGCCGCGATGGCGCGAGCGACATCCGCTGGCGAGGTCTGCCAATTCAGAACGCTGACCCGCATGGCGCGGCGGCCGTGCCAGTTGGTGCCCGCGAAGAAAGCTTCACCGCCTTCCAGGACTCGCGCGATGGCGGCGTCGGTGAAACGATCGTGGTCCTCTTCGCCAGCTCCCAGCCGCGGATCGCGAAAACGCACCAGGCCCTGATTGATTTGGGACCGCCAGAGCACCTCGGCGCCATCCAGATGGCCAATGCCTTCCACCAGCGTTCGGGCGTGCTCGCAGCAGCGGTCGATTAGGTCCGCGACGCCAATGCGGCCCAACTGCCGAATGGCCGCGTACGTGGCAAACCCTCTCGCGCGACGAGACCATTCGGGGTTCCAATCGATTTGGTCCCTGGCATCCTGATCGTGCACCAAATAAGGTGCGCGATGCGACATGGCGGCGCGGTGCGCCTCCGGCCGCGCTACGAAAGCATATCCGGAATCGTAAGGCACGTTGAGCCATTTATGGCCATCGGTAGCCCAGGAATCGGCCAGTTCCACGCCCTCTACAAGATGCCGATAGCGCGGACTAGCGCCGGCCCAAAGTCCGAACGCGCCATCCACATGCACCCAAGCGCGGTGCCGCCGAGCGATGGGGATCAGCGCGTGGTAGTTGTCGAACGAGCCCGAGTTCAAGTCCCCTGCCTGTAGCACGACGATGGTTGCCGCGCCGGGCGCGCTGGCCAGCGCTGCCTCGAGCACCGCGGGTGTCGTTTGCTCCCGGTCGTCCACTGCGAGATCGCACACGTTGCCTTCGCCAATCCCCAGCAGGCGAATGGTGCGCTCGATGGAGCCGTGCCGGTTGGAGGCCAGTACGCGGATGGGCGGCGCGCCGCAGAGTCCGTTTCGCTCCACATCCCAACCTCGCTCTTGCAGAAGGGCGTGCCGCGCGGCTGCCAGGCAGGTGGTATGCGCCATCTGGCACCCGCTGACGAAAGCGAACGACGCGGACGCCGGAATCGCCAGCAGATCTTTCAACCATGCGCCGGTCACTTCTTCCACTACCGCGGCAGAAGGGGCACAGGCAAACAGGGCAGCGTTCTGATCCCACGCCGCGGTCAGCCAGTCCGCCGCCAGCGCCGCCGGGAGGGAGCCGCCGATCGCCCACGCGAAGAAGCGTCCGCCCGCGCTGCCCAGTAGGCCGCCTTGTGTATCGTCCACCAGGTCGCGCACCACCTCCTCCGGGGCGAGGCCGTGATCGTTGAGAGGCTTCGCCAGTTTGGCGCGCAGTTCGGACAAGCTTACGGTGGCAGCGACGGGTCGATCGCGCAAGCTCTCCAGGTGGCCCAGGGCGGATTGAAAGGCGGCTTGCAAAGCGGCCTGGAACGCGGAAGGACTGTCCATTGAATTGAGTTTAGGAAGATGGCTGGAAGCAGCGCCATCCGATTCTTGCTATCGAATCGGGCCGTGGCCCCGGGCTCCGGCCGTCAGCCGCGCCGACGGCGGCGCAGAAGGGCCAATCCCAGGATGCCACCACCGATCAGATACGTTGCCGGCTCTGGGGTTCGATCGACCAGCAGAACTTCCTCGCCATTCACTCCCGGCGTGAATTGGATCGGCCGCACCCGGATACCCCACCCGTCAAAACTGCCGATCTGCCAAGCGCCGTTACTCAGGCTGGTGACGGTATAGCAGGCGTTTGACGCGTCGCACACCTCGCTGAACATGCCCGAAACTCCGGCGGGCCCGGTCTCGAAGATGGGGAACAGGTACGGCTCCGGAGAGAGACCGGCCTGCGGATAAGAGTTCGTCAACGTCAAGCTGGTCAGGTCCAGGAACCCACCCAGTATGAGGCTGGTTTGCACATACACTTCGTGGGGATTGACGATCTCGTTCCCAATACCTGAGGGCGTCCCGGATGGCGGGGGAGCGACGCTGAGGGTGCCGCCGGCCAGCGTCAGGCTGTCCAGTGGCGTGTTAGCGAGGTTGGTGCCTCCAGCGATCTCGGACTCATCGAGGGCCACAGCGTCATACAGGCTATTGGCCACGATCTGGCCACCGCCATCCACCACGGTCCCGGCGGAAAGAGTAGCGGTTCCCACGGTGAACAGGTCGTCCAGGTTCAGGGTGCCGCCATTCAAGGTGTACACGCCCAGGGGATCCACCGGCCCGGCGATGGTCAAGGTGCCGCCTGTCTGGGACAAGCTCTGGCCGTTGAAGGTGGCGTCGCCGATTACGAGGTTGCCGCCTGTCTGCGAATAAGCGCCGGGAGTTCCTCCGGCGTTGGCGAAGGCGCCGCTCAGGGTCGTGGCGCCACCAGCGACAGTGACCAGGCTGCCGTTGCCGTCGGTGAGGTTGGAAAAGACGCTGGTCCCTCCGG
>OKRF01000514.1:10663-26268 GCA_900290315.1 Candidatus Sulfopaludibacter sp. SbA3
CAGAACGCCGGTGCTCATGTTCAGGTTGCTGAACGATACGCCACCGAGCGTAGCGCCGTCGGCGGTAGCGCCGTTGATAGAGCCGCCAGTGACAGTGATCCCGCTGGCAATCGTCAGGTTGGCTTTGGTGCCGTTCAGGGAACCACCGGTGTTGTTCAGACCCCCGGTGACGGACAAGCTTCCTCCGGCCAAAGTGATGGTACCGGTGTTGACGCTGGCGTTCAAGATGTCAGCGCCACCGACGACGGAGAGGTTCTTGCTGTTGTTGACACCATCGGCCGTGGCCTGGTTCATGTTCAGGGCGCCAGAGCCGCTGAAGGCGCCGCCGGAGACGATGGTGGGGGTGCTGCCGTCGCCGATGGTGACACTGGCCCCCAGAGCCGGATCGATCACACCGTTGGCATTGGCCAAACTGCCGGTGATGACGAGATTTCCACCACCCCCCTGCAAGGTGCCGTTGTTGGTCCCGCCATTCCAGGCGCCGACGCCGTTGAGTACCGAAACCGTGCCGCCGGCGTTGATAGTCGCGTTGGTGACCGACCCCCCATTATTCAGGCCGATATTTCCGGACAGATTCCCGCCAATCAGCGTGGTTACGGTGGTGCCGTCGCCGATGTTCAGATTCCCGCCGCCGGTAGCGTCGACACTGCCGTTGTTATTCACCGTGCCGAGCAGCGTGAGCGTATTGCCATGCGACTGTAAGGACCCGTTATTGGTGCCGCCGCTCCAGGTGCCGCCGCTGGCGGTGGCCTGAATCGCACCTGCGTTAGTCCCGTTTTCGAGGGTAGTGTCATTGAGCTGGATGGTGCCCGAATATGCGCCGCCGAGAACGATGCCGGAACTGATAGTGCCGCCGCTGATGGTCCCCATGCTGCTCCAGTTGCCAATGATCGTTCCGCTAGTGTTGGTGAGGGTGGAGTTGATGTAGCCGTGGCCACCCGCGGTGTTGCTCAACGTGCCGCTATTGGTAAAAGGCCCCGCCAGAGTGAGAGCGGCACTGCTCCAGGTAACCGAGATGGTGCCGGCGTTGCTACCGCCAGATATCGACAGGCTGACGGCAGACGTCGCGCCCACTTGCGCGGTGTAGCCGGAATCGACAATGACGGTCATGCCGGTGAGGGAGTCGATGTTGTCGTCGGCCGTCTTCTGAGTTCCGGTGCCGACGTGGACGGTGTTGTTGCTTGTGGTCGGCCCGGTCGGGGTCCAATTACCACCGGCGCGCCAGGACTGGGAGGAGGCGGAGGTCCAGGTATAAATAGTAGACGCGTCGAGTTGGACGTTGCATAGCAGGAGGAAAATAGCGATCCGCAGCGGGGGTGAACCCTTCCGTGGAAGCGACTGGAGCGCTACCCTTTGTTGCGGCATATGGTTGCTCTACTCTTTAGCCGTACGCCTGACGTTGCGGGCAGCGGCATCTCCGTCGCCGCATCTCGGCAGAGTGGGTATCTGGAGTCTAATGAATCATGACTGTCTGCCGCCCGGATCCATTGCGCGTTGCCACTTATGCTGCCCGGCTTGATGAGAGCAGCATGGGAGATCCTCCCGTCCAAATTCTACGCGGGTGGCCCGAAGATATCAAGAGTTTAAGAGGTGTTAATCTTATAATTAGTCCGATAACCGCTCTCTGCCGTCATTGAGTGCCGGCCGAAAGGTAACCAAGGATTTCCACGGGATCGCAGGCCTGCCGGAAAATGCGTCCGTCTCCAGACCAGTTACCCACCAGAAAGGAGAGCTTCTTCATGGCGGCGCGCTGCGCTTCCAGGTCGGGTGTGCGAGGCGTCTGGGACATGCAGGGCATCAGGGCGGCGGCGAGCAATAGCAGAACAGAGCGCAACATTCAGCGATTTCCGGTAGCCGGCGGCGCTTCGGCGTCGCGGTACGTGACCACCAGGTCCGTTCCCGCGAAAGGTTGGCCGTCGATTTCGGCGTAGGGATAGACGAAGTAGTTCAGCGGGTCGCCATGCTGGTTCGGCACGAGGACCACGTCGCGGCCTTTAGAGAACTCGATCCGATTTTCATCGTGGGCGCCGAAGAAATACTGGCGTTTGTCGGGGTTCTTGGCGGCCTCGGAAGCATCCACAGGCACCCAGCCGATGCCCTTGGCATAAAACTCGGCCCAGCAGTGGTAGCCGCCAATCTGCCCCTCACCGCGGCCGGCCGGCAGGGGGAAACCGATGGCAAAGCGGGCCGGGATGCCCAGGGCGCGGGCGTAGCCGATGAAGATGGCGTGGAAATCGGTGCAGTTGCCGCGCCGTTCTTCGCAGGCGTAATAGATGTCTCCACGGCCCCAACCCTTGCCGGTCTTATCGTATTTCACGGTGGCGACCACGTGGTTGTAGATGGCGCGAGCCATTTCCAGATCGGTGTGGGCTTTGGCCTTCGTCACCACATCGCGAGCCCAGGCGCGAATCTGGTTGTCGATGGGCACCAGCCGGTCGGGATGCAGGAACGGCGCCAGCGCCCGGGCGCTCTCTTCCCGCTTCAGCTTCGGCCCCCCGGACAGTCGCGATTGCACGTGCTCCATGCGGGTGACGTCGAAGCTCAATTTGACGGTGACGGCGCGCTCCTGCGGATTGTCGATGCCCACATGAAGCATGGCGTTGCCTTCCGGCGCGGTGGCCACCTGATCGCCGTATTTGGACTCGATGCGCAGATCCCTGATCTTCTGATAGGGATCGTCGTGCGGCACAGGGATCCAAAAGTCGACATGCTTTGCGCCCGTCGGAATTTCCTTGACTGTGGCGCGATATTCCATGTGGAAGCTGCGCGCGCGCGGCTCGGGTGTGGCATCGGACGCAGCCGCAACGGCAGCGGCGAGCAGAATGGGAAGAAGAGTCTTCACTGTCGAAACCTCAAGGTTGGGATTAGCCCCCCGTGGCTGCCGCGACGGTGGGGAAAAGGGACATCAGATGGTCCACCCCTGTGATCGTGAACAGGCGTTGAATGCGGGGATTCGCTCCCGCGAGGCGCATCTCCGCGCCGGACTTTTTGACGGTGGTCAGGCAGGAAACGAAGGTCCCGATCCCGGAACTGTCGGCATAGTCCAGGGGGGTCAGGTCCATGATGAAGACCTTTTGCTGCCCTTGCGCCGCGAAATCCTTGACTACGGTTTCCAGGCGCTCAACATCTTTCCCCATCACCAGTCTGCCGGATACAGTGATCACGACCACACCCGGGTCCAACTGCTTTGACTCAATTGGCATTGGTACAAGGATACAACGGAACGGTTCGGTGGATTAGTTGTTGCGGCCGCCGCTCCGCAGCCCCGTAGGACGGACGGAGCGCCGGGATAAACCGGCATGCAATAAGGGATGAAAGAGTCCACAGGAAAAGAGCAGCGAATCCATCCTGACCCCAAGTCCTGCGGGGCGCATCGCAAGGTGTGATCCGAACCGTGGACAGGCACGCCGCCAAATTGATGCACGAGAACCGGGAGACCTCATAGGAGGAGTCGGATGGAGCCGACACCGATAAAGCCGTCGAACCAAGCAGCGGGGCAAGCAGCCGCAGCACGGAAAGCAGCAAGGGAGAGGAAACAGGAGCGGTTCACTACGCTGTTGCACCATCTGACCGTGAATCTGCTACGGGATAGCTATTACGCGCTGAAACGTAAGGCTGCGCCGGGAGTGGACGGGATACGGTGGGTGGAATACGAAGACGGGCTGGAGCCAAGGCTGAGAGATTTGCACGAACGGGTGATCCGGCGGAGTATTGCGGATCTGTCGCCGGCCAAGGGTAGGAGCGGACCGGGCATGGAGCCGCCTGGCTTGCAGTATTACATACCTTGAGAATAAGGACACAGAAAAAAACCGCCAGATTCCTCATTTCCATGTCGCACACACGCCAGAAGGCACCGGCGGCAAGATCGCCGGCGTTACCAGCTATCATCTAAGTTGGTCTTCGTTCAGAACGTTNNTGGGCGCTGCGTGATATCGGCTTCAATCTGGAGAAGGGCGAGACGCTGGGACTGGTGGGTCCCAACGGCTGCGGCAAGAGTACGCTGCTGCAGATTGTAAGTGGAATTCTGCAGCCTACTTCGGGACGTGTGGTCACGCGCGGGCGCATCGCCGCCCTTCTCGAATTGGGCGCGGGCTTCAACCCCGAGTTCACGGGACGCGAAAACGTTTACCTCAACGGCGAGATCATGGGACTCAGCCGCGCCGAGATCGATAAAGCGATGCCCTCCATCGAAGCCTTTGCCGAAATCGGCGAGTTCATGCAGAGGCCCGTCAAGGAGTATTCCAGCGGCATGTACGTGCGGCTGGCCTTTTCCACCGCGATTCACGTGGACCCCGAAATCCTGATTGTGGATGAGGCGCTGGCGGTGGGCGATGCCGTCTTCGCCAATCGCTGCGTGCGCAAGTTTCAGGAACTGCGCGACCGCAAGATCACGGTGCTGTTCGTCTCGCACGACCTGGGCCTGGTGAAACAACTTTCCGATCGCGCCATTCTGCTGCTGCATGGCCGCATCGAAGCCGAGGGCTCGCCCAGGGACGTGATCAATCGCTACATCGGACTGGTGCTGGAGAAGCAGGAACCCGAACGGAAAAAGCAGGATCGCATTCGCTCCAGCTTCCGCCACGGCGATGGCACCAGCGAGATTGTACGCGTGCAACTGGTGAACGCGCGGGGCGAAGAAGCCGTTTCTATCGCCAGTGGAGAAGCGGTCACGGTGCGGGTGCGCTGCCGGTTCCACCGCGAGATCACCAGCCCCATGGTGGGAATCCTGATCCGCACACGCATCGGTATGGACGTCTACGGCACCAACACGCTCATCGAGCAGACCGAGCTGGGCTGCTTCCGCACGGGCGACCTACTGGAAGTGGATTTCCGCATCGAGTGCTGGCTCACTCCGCAGTCGTACACCCTGACGGTGGCCACCCAGAACGCCGATGGCAGCAGTCACGATTGGTTGGACGACGCCATTGGCTTCGACGTGGTGGATACGCGCGTGGCGGCCGGCGTGGCCAACCTGAGGGCCCAAGTGGCATGGCGCGTCTCACGGTAAAAGTGCATCCGCGGGCCAAACGCACGGCGCTTGCCGGACGCTTCGGCGATGCCTGGAAGCTGGATCTTGCGGCTCCTCCGGTGGATGGCAAAGCCAATGAAGAGTGCGTTCGTTTTTTCGCAGAGCTGGCCGGTGTGGCGCGGTCGCGGGTGCGTATCGTGAGCGGCGCCACGGCCCGGCTGAAAGTGGTGGAGATCGCAGGCATCGATCCCCAAAAGCTGGCGGACTTACTTGGAAAAGTTTAGCTTCTCAATGTGGTCGATGACGAGAAGATCCACCGCCCGGCGTTCATCGGAGAGGTCCAGGCCCAATTGAGATTTTACGGCTGTCTGCAACGAGGAGGTACTCCCGCCCTTCCATCTCAGAATGAACTCGAAGCTATTGTCGAGGTTAGTTTCGTCGATTACCGGGCGGCCCACCACGTCGCCTAAAGCGTTGGCAAAGGTCTCCACAGTCGCCCGGGGGTACCGGATGCTGCTGAAGCCATCACTACTGCCGGACGCGGTGGAGGTGCCAGGGTTCACAGCCGGCCCCATTTTGGCGGGAGTGTCCAGGGGTTTCAGCACGAACACGGGTACCACCTTGGATTCGCGATGCGCCAGCATGTGAAACTGGTTGGCCAATTCCTTCTGGAAGAGCGGTTGAAAATCCTTTGGGTTATCCACAATCCCGGTTATGGCGTAGCGCACGTCCGCCAACCAGTCCGGTCCGAACACGCGATTCTCGGGAACGCCATAGGCGCGCGCAATGGCGCGCTTGAGGGGAACGCCATCCGCACGGATACCCTCCCTGGGCCATCCCGCCTGCATCCGCGTTGGCGGTCCGATGGAAAATTCCTTCCACCCGGCGGTAGCCGGTTGAGCCTGGCCCCAGAGCGCCGAGGCGGCGAGCAGCATAAATGCGAATTGTGTTTTCATTTGAGAACCTCCTGATAGGGAAAGACCGGTTTCCGCGGCGATGTTACATCACCGTCCATTCTCCACGGATGCGGCTCTCCAATTGGATACCGCTTTTTCCATCGAGCGGCCAGGAATAGACTTCCTTCGGTCCCATGAATGACTCTTTGAATGTCATCGGTATGCGAATTTCCAGAACATGATCGCGATGAGTATACGCCAAGCCTGTGAGATCGATCGCGCAAACGGTATTTTCCAATGCGCTGAATCCACCCGGCCTGCCGGCGACGCGGAGGCCCGGGCCCTTCGCCGGATCGAACTGCAGCCCCACATAGTCGGCATCCGGCTCGGCGAAGATGCGGCATACGCGGCCGGATTTCGTATCGCGGAACTCCAGCTCCGCGGCGATGGGCGAAGCTCCTGCGGGTTCGCTGTAGCGGAAGGTGAAGGTCTGCCGGGCTCCAGATCCGCTGTAGGGAGTGACGCTGAGTCCCGCCGGCACGGCGCGAGGTACGGTCACCGTTTTGGGTGCCGACTTGGTGACGGCAAGCGGGGGTGCGGCAGGGGGCGGCGCGGGGTTTACCGCCACGTGGTCCCCGGGAGGACCCGGGCGCAAAGTGGGGACCGGGGCCGGAGGTCGGGTCCGCAGCACTGCCAAGCCAAACGCCGCGAGGATCAACGCCGCAGCCGCGCCGGCATACCAGAGGCGCGGACGCCAGAACGGAAGGCGGCGCGCGAGCACTGCTTCGCCGCGGAGGAAGCGTTCCAGGTCAGCGGCCAGGTCAGCGGCGGATTGGTAGCGGCGCGTGGGATCCTTTTCCAGGCACTGCAGGCAAATGGCTTCCAGGTCGGGACTGATGCCGGCATCGAGTGTCCGCAGGCCGGCCGGCTTCTCTTCCAACACCATGCGCACGGTCGTCACCGGGCTGGCCGCCTGGAACGGTGGCCTGCCTGCGAGCAACTCGTAGAGGATGGCGCCGAGCGAGTAGCAGTCGGCGGCGGCTGTCAGGGTCGCGCCTTCGGCCGCGGCCTGCTCCGGCGGCATGTAGGCCGGAGTGCCCACCAGGGTGCCGGCGACGGTCATGCCGGAGCCGCCCTCCATGGGGCGTGCCAGCCCGAAATCGGTGATGCGCGGGCGTCCGGCGGCATCCACCAGCACGTTAGAAGGCTTCAGGTCGCGATGCAGAATTCCCTTGCCGTGCGCGTAGTGGACGGCTTCGGCCAGCACTTGCACGTAGCGCGCCGCCTCTTTGGGCGCCAGGGGCTTCTGGCGGACCAGTTCGGCCAGACTGGGGCCCTCCACAAAGTCCATGGAGAAGTAGTGCAGGCCGTCGAATTCGCCCACCTCGTGGATGGCCACAATGTTGGGGTGCTGCATGCTGGCGGCGGTGCGCGCCTCGGCCTGGAACCGCCGGATCTCGTCTTCGGTGGCCAATACGCCGGGCCGCATCATCTTTACTGCCACGATGCGGTCCAGGCTCACCTGGCGGGCACGATACACCACGCCCATGCCGCCGCGGGCGATTTCTTCCAGCAGTTCGTAGTCGCCGAAGTAGCGCAGCTTGGGAAGCAGGGGCGCCAGCGCGCGGCCGGCTCCGTACTCAATGGCGGTGCGCATCAGGCACCCGGGACATAGGCCCGAAGGCGCATGGGCCGCCACCGGTTTTCCACAATGCTCGCAACTCGCCGCTTCCGGCAAAGAGACTCCTCCCCACTGTGGTAACAGGTTTCATGGGGGAATGTTACGGGACCGGCGACAAGATCGCCGGCGTTACCTGCGCTCTGGGCGTCACAGCACGGTCAGCAGACAAGATCGCCGGCGTTGCCAGCGCTCTGGGCGTCACAGCACGGTCAGCAGACAAGATCGCCGGCGTTGCCAGCGCTCTCGGCGTCACAGCACGGTCAGCAGACAAGATCGCCGGCGTTGCCAGCGCTCTGGGCGTCACAGCACGGTCAGCAGACAAGATCGCCGGCGTTGCCAGCCCTCTGGGCGTCACAGCACGGTCAGCAGACAAGATCGCCGGCGTTACCAGCGCTCCGGGCGTCACAGCATGGTCAGCAGACAAGATCGCCGGCGTTGCCAGCGCTCTGGGCGTCACAGCACGGTCAGCAGACAAGATCGCCGGCGTTGCCAGCGCTCTCGGCGTCACAGCACGGTCAGCAGGTAGCGCAACTCCTGGTCGATGGCGCTTTGGTCGCTGGGATCGGTCAGGGTACTGGCCACTTCCTGCTGCAGCAGATCGCGAAAGCGGCCGCGCATGCGGTGGACCGAGACGCGCACGGTGACCTCGCTCCATTCCAGGGCTGCGGCGACCTGGGCATAGCGGACGCCGTCGCGGTCGCCCTCCAGGTAGGGCTTCAATTGGGCGAATATGTGGCTTTTTCCGGCAGCGGCGAACTCTTCCTCGAGCCGGCGGGTGGCGCGTTCCAGCAGGGCCACGGCCCAATTCCGTTCGTAAATCTCTTCGGGAGTGCCTGTGGCGGAGGCTCCGGCGGCATAGTAGTCCTCGGCGCGAGTCATCTCCTCGATGCTCACGAATTGCGCCTGGCCGCCGCGTTTCACGGCTTGTTCGCGGCGCCACTCGTTGGTCAGAAAATTGCGTAGCGCGGCCAGCAGGAAGGCGCGGAATTTCCCCAGCGCCGGGTCGACATGCCGGAGATATTCCTTGTCGAGCAGGCGCGAGAAGAAACTCTGGGTGAGATCCTGCGCATCCTCGACCGAGCGTCCGGAGCGCCGCACGAAACTGTACAGGGGGCGCCAGTAGGTGGCGCACAGCGTCTGCATGGCCCCTTGCGCCGCCTCCGAAGACCCATCGCGCGCGGCTAGCACCATGCTCCATTGCGTGGAGGCAAAACCCGGCGACGCGGATGGCGGCATGGCGAAATTGTAGCAAACGCCGTTGGCTCGATTCGCCGCCCGTTTGCGCTGTAAGAGATAGGAGGGGTAGTTAACGGGAGATGGAGACGATGCCACCCAAGAAATGCCTGATTGTCGACGACCAGGAATCCGTTCGAGGATACCTCAGGGCGATCCTGGAAGACGAATTCCAGACTGTTGAAGCAGAGGACGGAATCCAAGGGTTGCGCCTTGTCGAAAAACTGGGCAGCGAACTGGATCTGATCGTCACCGACATCCAAATGCCTACTGGTGACGGCATGACCTTCGCGTGCAGCGTAAGGGAATCGTTTCCGGCCCTCCCGATCGTCCTGGTATCGGGCTATGTCGGATCTTACGAGCGAGCGTGTCGCGGCACCTCCTTCACGTTCGTCAAGAAGCCATTCCCCCCGGAAGCCCTGCTGACCGCCATTGCGAGCGCCACAAGTCGATGCGCAAGCAGCATGGCAAGTTCTGCAACCTGCTGATTTACTGCTGGGTGAAATATGCGCTGAGGCCCAGAAAGCAAATCGTCCCGATCGCGATCACGGCGCCGTGCGGCTGGCGGNNTTCGCTGAGGATGAAGCCCACATTGAACAGAGTGTTCTTCAGACGGCCGCGCAAGAGAGCCAGCACCAGCGCCGAAACCCCGCCGATGATGGCGGTGAGCACGAAGATGCCGAACCAATCCTCCCATCCCACCAGGGCGCCCACAGCAGCCATCAGCTTGACGTCACCCGCGCCCATGGCCCGCAAGGCGTAGAGAACAAAGTAGACGCCGAAGCCCATCGCCAATCCTTTCAGCGAAAAGATCAGACCGGGCCACGGCCGGCCGTCGGCAATCAGCCACGCGTTGATCGCCAGACCCAGCACGGCGCCGATGACGTTTAGCCAGTTGGGTATGCGGCGATACCGCATATCGTATACGGCCGCACCGATCACCAATGGCAGTAGGATCAGCTCAACGCCGCGAGGTGGAAGGGTCAGCGTCATGGATGAAGATTATAGCGCGCTTGCTGCGACGCGCCGGAACGCGACCCTGGCCGGGTAGGCTGCACCTGGATTCCTTCGCCATATTTCGCCTGGCCTGGAATGGAGACCGGCAGGTGGCCGGTGATCGCGATCTCGCCCCACAGCGCCTTCACGGCAGCGATCTCCGATGGCGGCACGGTGCTGTACGTGGCCAGATACCCGGCCACGTTGGGAAAGTTGCGCAACAGGTAGGGGTTGCCCAACGCCACCATGGCTACCGGTTTTCCGGTGGCGCTCAGCGTTTCGATGACGTGGGGCAGATCGCCGGCGAGCCCCACCGTCCCGCGATTCGCGCTTACCGAAGCGAAGGCCGCCACCGCGTAGGTCTCGCAGGCGCGCAGAGCGTTCACGCCGTCATCCAGGTCCTGGCGGCTCATGGTGGGGTCGAGCGTGGCGATGGGGGCGTGAGGCGCGCGCTTGCGCACTTCTTGCGCGAAGGTCTGCCCGCCGGTAGAGTAGCGCCCTTCGGAAATCACGACGTAGCAGGAACGCTCAGGCGCGGCCAGCGGCACCAGGTTGCCCGCGTTGCGCACCAGCGTGACCGCGCGATTGGCAATCTCCTGCGCTTTGAGATTGGCTTCGGGATCGTCCACCACATCGCTCATGCCTTCCAGGTCGGCAAAGCGTTTGCGGTCCAGCCCCACCTTTTCCTTGGCGCTCAGAATGCGCACCACGCTTTCCTGCAGGCGCTGCCGCGAGATGCGGCCGCTTTCCACGGCGGAGACCACGGCGCGAATCGCGGCATCGGGGTCGCTTGGCATCAAAAGCGTATCGGCGCCGGCCTCCAGAGCGCGAACGGCCGCATCGCCCGCGCCGAAGCCCTGGGCGATGCCACCCATGTCCAGTGCGTCGGTGATCACCAGTCCCTTGAAGTCCAGTTCTTTGCGCAACAGATCGGTGAGGACGGCCGGGGAAAGAGTGGCGGGCAAGTCGGGCGGCGCCAGAGCCGGTACGGCAATGTGCGCGGTCATGATGNNAGGCTCTCCAGCCGCTGTTTGTCGGCGGGAATGGTGGCCAGGTTCATGTGGGTGTCGGTAGCCGTGTCGCCGTGGCCTGGGAAGTGCTTGGCGGTGGCAAGCACATAGTGGTTCTTATCGGAATGCGCGCCCTCCACAAAGGCGCGCACATGCGCGGCCACGTCCTGCGGATTCTCTCCGAAGGAGCGGATGTTGATGATGGGGTTATCGGGGTTGTTGTTGACGTCGGCCACCGGATAGTACACCCACTGTACGCCTAAGGCGCGAGCTTCCCGCGCGGTGACCTCGCCTTCAAAACGCGAGAAGGCCGGATCGCCCGTTGCGCCAAAGGCCATGGCGTGCGGGAAAACCGTAGTGCCGGCCACCCGCATGGAAGCCCCGCGTTCGAAATCGCCACCCACCATCAAGGGAATTCTGGCGATGCGCTGCATGCGGTTGATGAATGCGCCTAGCGCATAGGGCTCGGCCTTGGCCACCACCCGGCCGTTGGATACGTTGACCAGAATCAGCCCACCCACCTTGGTCTCGCGGATCAGCCGCATAAACTTGCGGTATTGTGCGGAGCGGGTATTGGGCGCGCCGCCGGAAAACGGAATGAAGACAAGCTGCGCCACTTCGTCCCGCAGAGTCATAGTCTTCATCCAGCGCCGCACCGTGGAAGATGCCTTGATGGGGGGAGGCGGCGCAGGTCTCACGGGCTTCTTAGGCACCGTCGCGGCCCCGGCGCACAAATGCGCCAGGGTCAGAAATGTAAAAAGAGGCCGCACCACGCTTTCAGTTTGGCAGATTTATCGCGTCACGGTGCGAACCCGCGCCGCGCTGTTCTTCTGCGTGCCGACGGGCTTGCGCGCCGTTGCCCGATTCACCAGGCGCTTGATCCACCGCACCAGGTGTGCGGGCTCATTGGAACTCTTGGCGATCACTGCGTCCGCTCCTGTATTCTCCTCGGTAAGCCCTAGCGGCTCGACAAATCCGGACAGCAGAATGATGCGCGCATTCGGATTCACTTTGCGAATCTGCTCGATCAATTCCACTCCGTTCATGCGAGGCATGCGGTAATCCGTGACCACCACATCGAAGCCGGAGCTTTCAAAGAGTTTCAGAGCCTCTTCACCATTTTTGGCGATTTGCACGCGGTAGCCAAGCTCTTCCAGCAACGAACTGCGAACCAGGAGGCCATCGCGATTGTCATCCACGAGGAGGACAGTGGGGTGGAGAACGGGAGAAGTTTTCATCGAAGAACGCATGCGAGAGTAACAGAGCCGTAACGCGGCTGTCAACACTTTTGCATCGCCTTGGAAAAGCGGCAAATCTAGTGCTTGACAAGTGGCGCGCGCGTGCAGCCGAATCGAGGCACGGCGCTATTCCACTTCGCGCGGCGCCTTGTAACCGGCCTTGGCAATCACCTGGTACTTGATCGGCTTTCCTTTTTCATCTTTCACCGGCAGAGGTTTGCCTTCCTTATCCACCAGTTCCACCTTGAGCTTGCGGAAGGTGCCATCGTGCGCTTTGTTACTAGGCGAATAGCTGATCACATACTGGTTGCGCAAGCCTTGCTGAATGCGCTGGAAAATGCCGCCATATTCACCCTGAAATACCGGGAAGAAGGCCGCGCCACCGGTCTCTTTGGCGAATGTCTTCAATTCGTTTTCAGCCTGGAGAAATTCGATCGGCACACTGCTGGACATCTCCTTCTGCATCCCCATGAGCGCGATGGAATAAATGGGGACTCCCGATTCCTGCAGCTTCTTGCGTGCCGTATCGTACGTAATCTTGCTGAAAGTATCGATGNNATCGAACATGTTGGCTTCCCGCCACGCCGGAATGGTGAGGCGATGCAACGCTTCCTGCGTCTTCATGCGGTCGGTAGTGAAGTCGGAAAGGATCTCCGGCTTGATATCGTAGGCAATCACGGCGGCATAATCCTGCGGCTGCAGGGTGCTGGCGAAGCCCCAGCAAAGCTCCAGAGTCTGGAACCAGGCCCAGGAGTACATGGACTGGAACTTCTGGCTGAATTCAATCACCATGGCAATGGTCATGGGCGCCTGGCCCATATCGACCTTGCGAATCTGCTGCGGCACGTTGTCTTCCAGCACGCGGAAGTTGCCGGGAGGAATTCCAGGTATGAACTGGCCCTTGTTATCGACTACGGAAACGTCCAGCGTCACCAGGTCCACATCGGTTTTGTAGACAGGCGCGTTGGGATCCTGCTTGTCCTTCTTATACTGCGAAGGGATTTTGGGCAGAGTATCTTCGGGAGGCGCACCGGGGTCGACCGATTTCTTAGGCTTGGCCACGGTTTCATTGGGGTTCTTCAGGGGACCTTGATCTTGCGCCTGCATCAGGACCAAACCCGCAAACGCCAGGAGTGCGAATGCATACAGAGCCGTTAACAAAGGTCGCATAGACGTGCTTTCTGAGGTAACTATAACAGAAGACGCAGCCCCTGGAAGGCCCGTTGCCCGCTAATTTACCGCCTCGCTAGTTCACCCAGGGTCCGCGGCCGCCGTGCTTCCGCATGTACACCTGGAACTTCTTCTTGGCGCGCTGCAACTTCCACTGCCGGTAAACGCCACCGACATCCGGCAGTCGCAGCACTGGCAGCCGATACTTCAGGAACACGTAGGCAAATGCGGCGCCGCCCAGGTGAGCCACCGTGCTCACTCCCGTGTTGGGACCGAAGGTAGCGAGCAATTCGACGGCGACGTAAATGATGACGGCGTATTTGGCCTTCATCGGGAACAGGAAGAACATCAGGATGACGGCATCCGGGTAAAGAATTCCAAATGCGACCAGAACGCCGAAGATCGCGCCCGAAGCGCCCAGCGTGGGGGTGCCCCAGTCGCGCACCAGCATGTTGACCACCAGGACACAGGCGCCGGCCGCCAACCCGCAATACAGCGTGCATCACCCCGAAGTGCACGAACATGTAGGTGAAGACCTGGTAGATCAGGAAATCGCGGATGGCGGCTTCCGCGCTGAGGGCCAGTAGCACGCTGACCGGGCGCTGGATGCTCTCGCCCCCCAGGTAGCAGACCAGGAAGACGCCCAGGTTGATTCCGATAAGCCACTTGACACCTCGGGGAAGAGATCCGGAGATGGACAATCCGCTATAGGAGGACCGGGCACGTGGCATCGGGAGGCTCTTTTGTTAGAATATCATCACCAAAAAGGAAGTTCGCCGGTCTTACCGGCGCTGCCCTGTGCGCACTTCGGGGCCGGGTGCGGCGGCCACCTCATAGGGGATCGCGCCACCCTTCCCGTAGCGGTTCAGATAACGGGAGCAGAGTTGCAACCCGGCAGCGGCAGCGAGCCAGGTCTGCCAGTGCGACAGCGGTCCGGATTCAATGTAGAAGCGCGACGTCCAGTTCAGGTCGGCGGCAATCCGCCACATCCCCAACGCGAGTGCCATTACGGCTACCGGTGTCAGCAGGGCGGCAACCGCGGCGGCCATGCGCCGGTTCTTGCGGCGCTGCTTGCCGACTCGCGGGCCTAGAGCAAAACGGATCCTGACAACCATGGGCGCCTTTATACCAATCTAACAACTTTTGCGATAGATTATACATTCCGTCCCTGGAGAGACGCCATCATGAGAACATTCAAAACCGCCGTGTTCGGCACCGGCTTCGTAGGCCGCGTTCACCTGGAGGGCATTCGCCGCCTGGGCTACGTGCAACTCTACGCCATCGGTGAGCCGCAGATCGAGAAGGCCAACCAACTCGCCGCCGAATTCGGCGTGGAGAAAACAGAGGCCGACTACCGCAGAATTCTGGAAGACCCCGCCGTGGATGCCGTCCATGTCTGCACCCCGAACTTCATGCATTCTCCCATTGCCAAGGATGCCTTGCAGGCCGGAAAGCACGTAATCTGCGAAAAGCCCCTGGCCACTTCCGTCAGCCAGGCGAAAGAACTGGTGGCTCTGGCTGCCGAGACCAAACGCCGCAACGCCACTTTCCACAATCTGCGCTTCTACCCCATGGTGCAGCACATGCGACGCATGCGCGAAGACGGCGACCTGGGCGAAATCCTGGTGGTGCAGGGCACCTATTCGCAGGATTGGCTGCTGTACGACACGGACTGGAACTGGCGCCTGGATTCTAAAGCCAACGGCCCTTCCCGCACCCTGGCCGATATTGGTTCGCACTGGTGCGACATGGCCGAGCATGTCACCGGGCAGCGCATCACCAGCGTCTGCGCCGACCTGCAGACATTCCATAAGAAGCGCAAGCAGCCTAAAGGACCCATCGAAACCTTCGCCGGCAAGACCCTCCAGCCGGAAGACTACCAGGAAGTGGATATCGACACCGAGGATTTCGGCGCCGTGGTCTTCCGCATGGGAGAACGCACGCGTGGAGCCTTTACCGCCAGCCAGGTGTCCGCGGGCTGCAAGAACGGCCTCCGGATGGAGATCTACGGCACGAAGTGCGGCGTGGCATGGAATCAGGAACGGCCCGACGAACTGTGGATTGGCAATCGCAATACCAACAACCAGATCATCATCAAGGACCCCTCGCTGTTAAAGCCCAAAGCGCGCTCCTACGCCGATCTGCCCGGCGGCCATAGCGAAGGCTACGACGACACCTTCAAGCAGGTATTTCGCCGCTTCTACAAATCGATCGAAGATCCCGACGCCGAGCCCGAGTATCCGCAATTCGTCGACGGCCTGAGGCAACTCACCATTTTGGAAGCGGAACTAGAGAGCAGCAAGAATCGCGCCTGGGTAGACGTTCCGGCGTAGGACAGACGATCGTTTTTTGTCGTCTGTCAAGGGGCGGAGGGCTCCGCAAAACGGGATGAAAAACCGGCGGGTAACGCCG
>OKRF01000514.1:26278-29232 GCA_900290315.1 Candidatus Sulfopaludibacter sp. SbA3
CCCGAGTCCCAGGGACTGATTCAATCACACGGCGATGAAGGGCACGGCGCGCGCTCCAGTGAGTGTACAATCGTTGGAATGCGCCGCTTCTGGGCAATCCTGCTGGTGGTCTTTTCCAGCTTCTCGCTGATCGCCCCAGTAGTGTTCTTTTCGGATGCGGACTCACCGCTTCCGGCATGCTGCAGGCGCAACGGGAAGCATGCATGCGCGATGCTGGCAAGCCAATCCGGGCCGTCAGGCGCGTCCGCGCAGGCTGCCAGATGTCCGCTGTTTCCGGCCACGAAGGCGATGCCTGGCCGGACTGCAAGCGTGCCGGGCAATCGGCAGGCGATCTTTGCGGGACTGGTCAGCAATCCGGCCGCCCACCCACAGATTGAAGCGCAGTACCGAATCTGCCATAGCCGCGCCGGTCTGGAACGCGGCCCTCCCACGCCCCTCTCGTAAAACCACAATTCCACATTCAGGCAGCAGTGAGGGGAGGGGTATATCCAGTGAAAACGAAAACGATATTTGTGTTCCTTGTTGTCTACGTGGTGCTGGCACAAGCCGCGATCTGGGCCGCGGTTACCGGCACGGTACGCGGAGTAGTGCACGATCCCGATCATCGGCCCATTCAGGGGGCGGAGGTGGTAATCAAGTCCGTGAGCTCAGACTACACTCAGAAGCTCACAACAGACGCCGATGGAGGCTTCGAGGCGACGGCGCTCCCGGTGGGGGCGTACGTCATCACAATCCACAAAGATGGGTTCGCACCTGCCGTGCAAGAGGTAGTGGTCGCATCCGGAAGCGCTCCCGTTCTCCATTTCCCGCTCCAGATTGGCGCGCGCACCGAGCAGGTCACCGTCACGGAGGGCGCTCTGAGCGTGAACCCGGAGCAGATGACGCCGGCCACGATGGTCAGCCGCGGCGAAATTGCCATGACCCCGGGGGCGGACTTGAGCAACAGCGTGACGGCAATCACGAATTACGTTCCGGGATCGTGGATGACGCACGACCAGTTACACGTGCGCGGTGGACACCAGGTGACCTGGGCGATCGACGGTGTTCCTATCCCGAATACCAATATTGCCAGCAATATCGGTCCTCAGATCGACCCCAAAGATATCGATTACCTGGAAGCGCAACGCGGCGGTTATTCCTCCGCGTACGGCGACCGCACCTATGGCGTGTTCAACGTGGTGCCGCGAACCGGCTTCGAGCGCAACAATGAAGGTGAGTTGTTCACCACGTTCGGCACGTTTCACCAGACCAACGACCAACTGAATCTCGGCAGCCACACCGGGAAACTCGCCTGGTTCGCCAGTATCAACGGGAACCGCAGCGATTATGGGTTGGAAACTCCCAGCGCCGACGTTCTGCACGACCGCGTGTGGGGCTTGGGCGGGATGGCCACGCTGATCTACAATCGCGATGCCAACGACCAGTTTCGNNGCCGGGACGATTATCAAATACCAAACGACCAGGACGCGGAAGCGGCCGGCATACGCGATGTGGAGCGCGAGCGCGATGCATTTGCCACATTCTCCTGGGTGCACACGCTGCAGCCGGGTATGCTGCTCACCCTCTCGCCCTTCTACCATTACAATCGGGCCAACTATGACGGCGACCCAAACGACGCGCCGATCAGCACCACGCAGCACCGGAGTTCGCAATACGCGGGAGCGCAGATCGTCCTCAGCCAGGTGACGAAGCGGCACAACGCGACTGTGGGGTTGTACGGCTTCGGGCAGCATGACGATGAGTCCGTGGGACTGATCGCCAATGACGGCTCGGGCCTGTCCCTCGCGCAGGGTAAGGCCGCAACGGGCCACCTGGAAGCGCTATTCCTGGAGGACCAATACAAAGCGTTGCCGTGGCTTACGCTCACCGGGGGATTGCGCCTCACGCATTTTAACGGCGCGATCGCCGAGAATGCGGCGAGCCCGCGGCTGGGTGGGGCCATTCGCATCCCGCATTTGAACTGGGTGCTGCGAGCCTTTTGGGGCGAATATTACCAGGCGCCGCCACTTTCCACGGTAAGCGGGCCGCTGCTCGACTATGCGCTGTCGCAAGGGCTGGGCTTCGTTCCCCTGCGCGGAGAGCGCGACCAGGAGCATCAATTTGGCATCACGGTTCCGTTACGCGGGTGGGCGCTGGACGTCAACAACTATCACCAGCGCGCGCGGAATTACTTCGATCACAATGCCATCGGCAACCGGCAACTCCAACATCTTCTTCCCGCTGACGATCGACGGCGCCAGGCTGTACGGTTGGGAGGTTACCATTCGTTCCCCGAAGATTGCGCGGCGGGGAGAGGTTTATTTCACGTACGCGCATGCACATGCCGAAGGCACAGGCGCGATCAGCGGCGGACTGACCGATTTCTCTCCTCCAGATAGCGGCTACTTTCTACTGGATCACGATCAAAGGGAGACACTGCATGCCGGATTCAATTTCAGCCTGCCCTGGCGAGCCTATGCAGGCGGCAATTTGTATTACGGCTCTGGATTCACGGACGGCTCAAGCGATATACCGGCGCACCTGCAGGGGCACAAAACCTTCGATCTTTCACTTGGTAAGACAGTGAGCGAAAACCTGACGCTGTCTTTCACGGCTCTCAATCTCACGAATCGGCGATTCCTGCTGGACAACAGCCAGACATTTGGCGGCACGCACTATGCGGAGCCGAGACAGATCTATCTTCAGATCAGATATCGGTTTCACTTTTGAGAGCGCCCAGGAGGCTTCGTTCCACTGACGATCAGAACCTCCGCCGGGAAGCTCACCCCGCTGTCCGTGGCGCACTCGCGGAGAGCTTCGAGCGACTCACGCTTCAATTGACTCAACTGCTCGCCGGAAAGCTTGGCGACCGTCTCACGAAGCTTCTCAGACATCTCGGTTCGCAGGGTCCAAAAGTCTTCAACTGAGATCGGTGCGCTGATTGTGAATTGCAGCAGGCGCTCGGATGCATCCAT
>OKRF01000514.1:29242-30082 GCA_900290315.1 Candidatus Sulfopaludibacter sp. SbA3
TGTGAATTGCAGCAGGCGCTCGGATGCATCCATCGCGCCGGCTTCGCCAAGAATGTCTCGCAACTCGCCTGGGCTGGCAAAGCGGAATGCGTCCGGAGCATCGGGCGCTGGCGGCGAATCGACATACCGGTCGACGACTCGCTGCAGCGCGTAGAAAAAAGGATTTCTTTCGGCGAAACCCCAGACCGCCAGAGCCAGTTTCCCTCCCGGCTTGAGCACTCTCAACATCTCGCGAACGGCGCCGGCAGGAGACGGGAAGAACATCGCGCCGAAGCGGCTGATCACGGCATCGAACGTATCGGCTGGATACGGCACATGAGCTGCGGAAGCCACGTCAAATTCTGCATTCCGGAACCCAAGACGCTCGGTCGCCCGGCGAGCGGCAGCCACCATTTCCGGAGCCGGATCGATTCCAAAGACCTTGCCCTCTGGTCCCACCAACGAAGCCACGCTCAAGGCCGGCTCTCCGGGACCCGTGGCAATATCCAGAACTGTGTGCCCGATGCCGATCTGCTGTGCCCGATGCCGATCTGCCCATCCTCGACAAGAGCCTCTGTGACTGGCGCGAACATCTGCCGGATGATCCCGCGGTACTTCTCCCAGAACGGCGCGACGCCGCTCCATCGATCAGTCACTGCCTGGCCAGGTTGCATCCAGCAAGTATAGCCTTGCGGCAGAGGCTAAGGGGCGGGATATACTCGACGCATGCGGAAGCGGCACGGATGTCTCGCCACGCCCGTTCATATCGGTGGGAGAAGCACGCCGCTGTGGTACTGGCCGGGGTCCGGCAACCTGCTGAACGAAGGGTGAAGCTTATCCGAATGAGCCGACCCTCTCAAA
>OKRF01000158.1:0-8547 GCA_900290315.1 Candidatus Sulfopaludibacter sp. SbA3
GCCCGCGAAACTTCATGAAAAACCGGCGTTCACCAGTCGCTGTGCCGGTTTTTCGACCCTGTCCACTTGGCGCTGGAAGGTTGCCGAGTACAGTACTGATCGCATTCTGCCCGCCATCGTGGGTGACGGCGTCTCGGGTCTGTATTCCGCCTGGCGTCTCATGGAGGCGATGCCCGGGAGCAGGATTGCTCTGTTTGAGGGCAGCGAGCGGCTGGGCAGCCGGCTTTTGTCCTTGACGCCCCCGGACGCGCCGCACCTGCGCGCCGTTTNNGCGACTGTCCGCTTTCAGGACACCCTGTCCACTTTTGAACGGCCAGCAGGGTAACGCCGGAGGTCTTGCGGCCGGTATCTCCCAATTTATCGGGCGTTTGACCGGCGGCGAGATCGCCGGCGTTACCAACTGTTTGGCACACCAACTGCATCCTCCGACGGATTATGGATCTGCGATTCGCGCTTCGCTCCGTCAGCAAGGACCCGGGCTTTACCCTCCTCGCGGTACTCGTGATGGGCTTGGGGATCGGCGCCAATACGGCGGTCTTCAGCGTGGTCAACTCGGTGCTACTTAAGCCGCTGGCCTATCGCGAGCCGGACCGCCGGACCGCATCGTCACCCTCTCATCTCTCTGGAAGAAGGGCGGCGAGCGCGGACCGGTGTCCGCGCCCGATTTCCACGATTGGCACGACCAGAGCACTTCCTTCTCGGCAATGGCCTACTACGATGGCGATGACACCGCCGTGACCGTCCATTCCGTCGCCGAGTACACACCCTCCGCGGAAGTGACGCCCGAATTCTTCGCGGTCTTCGCCGTGCATCCCGTGCTCGGCCGCGAGTTCTCCGCCGAGGAGCGCAAATCCGGCATGGGCGTGCTGATCAGCTACGCATATTGGCAGAGCCATTTCGAAGGACGCCCCGAAGTGCTGGGACAGACGGTTCGCATGTTCGAGAAGGATCTGACCATCATCGGCGTGATGCCGGCGGGATTCAGCTATCCCAACGCTACCGCCATCTGGCTGGCGGCCAATTCGCTCTTCCCGGAGACCGCGCATCGCTCCGCGCATAACTACCGCGTCGTGGGCCGGCTCAAACCGGGAGCTACCCTTGAGGCCGCCCAGGCGGAAATGACCGGCATCGGCGCGCGGCTGGAACAACAGTATCCCGAAAGCAACGCCAATAAGAGCGTAGCGGTTTTGCGCATGCGCGACGCCATGGTGGGCAACGTGAAGGTCATGCTGTATGTGCTACTGGGAGCCGTTGGACTGGTGCTGCTCATCGCTTGCGCCAATATGGCCAACCTGCTGTTGGCCAAGGCCACGGCGCGTACCCGCGAGATCGCCATTCGCGCGGCTGTGGGCGCCAGCCGGGTTCGCATCGTCCGTCAACTCATTGTGGAGAGCCTGCTGCTGGCCGGGATGGCCGGTGCGGCCGGTCTGCTGCTGGCCCTGTGGGGATCGAGCGCCCTGGTAGCACTGGCGCCCACGAATGTCCCCCGCCTGGCCGAAACCGGCATCGATGGCGGCGTCCTCGCCTTCACCTTCGCGGTCTCTCTGCTGGCCAGCCTGCTCTTCGGACTGGCTCCCGCGCTGCAGGCCTCGCGTATCGATCTCAACGACGCGCTGAAGCAGGGTGCAGCGCGCATGGTGGGCGGTGCTGCCCATCGCCTGCGCGGCGGCCTGGTAGTGGCGGAAGTCGCCCTCTCGGTGGTCTTGCTCGCAGGAGCGGGACTGTTGATCAAGAGCTTCCAGACGCTGCAAAGCATGCCCCTCGGCTTTCACCCCGATCACATTCTGGTGATGGAGTCCGACGTGCCGGCGCTGGATATGCATGGCCGCCGCCGCGCCAGCCAACTCTACAAAGCACTGATTTCCGACGTCGCCGCGATGCCCGGAGTTGCCGCGGCCGGGGGCACACGGACGCCGCCCGGCCGGGTCATGTCTAACGGCGGCTACTTCATCGATCACATGCCGGAGCACATGACGGTGACCGCTCCGCAAGCCGTCTTCTCCGTGGTGGCGCCGGGCGCTTTCAACGCCTTGAAAATCCCGCTGAAAAGCGGCCGCGACTTCAATGCCGCCGATCAATATGACGCTCCGTTCACCGTCATCGTCAATGAGAGCTTGGCGCGCAAGGCGTTTCCCGGGCAGGATCCCATCGGTCACATGTTGTACTGCGGCTACGATTCTCTCAAGCCCATGAGGATTGTCGGCATTGTGGGCGATGTGCGCCAATACGGTCCCGCGGCCCCGCCCTCGCCAGAGATCTACATGCCCTATGAGCAGCACCCCGGCGGATACTTCCACCTGCTGGTGCGCACCGCCGGCGATCCGCTGTCGCTTTCAGAGACACTGCTCCGCATGATGCGGGAACGCAATCCCAACGTGCCCGTGAAGTTCTCCACGCTGGAAGCGAGACTCGCCGAGAATGTGTCCACCGCGCGTTTTCGCACGCTTTTGCTGGGTATCTTCGCCGGCCTTGCGGTGCTGCTGGCTATGGCGGGGGTCTATGGCGTGATGGCTTACATGGTGGGTCAGCGCAGCAACGAAATCGGCCTCCGCATGGCGCTAGGCGCCAGCCAGGTGAATGTGCTCACCCTGGTGCTGTGGCAGGGGCTCGTCTACGTGGCGATCGGTCTGGCACTCGGCCTGGTGGGCGCTTTCGCCGCCACCCGCCTGCTCACCAGCATGCTCTTCGAAGTGAAGCCCACCGACCCGGCAACGTATGCGGCCGTCGCGGTCATCCTGGCCGCTGTCGCCCTGGCCGCCAGCTACATCCCCGCCCGCCGCGCCGCCCGGGTCGATCCGCTGATCGCCCTCCGTCAGGAGTAAGGAAATGGCACGCCTCCGACACTGGCTTCTGCGCTGTTTCGAATGGCTGCGGGCGAGTCCGTAAGGGACATCCACTCACTCAGGCTCGGGCGCCGCGAAGAATATACTCTGCCCGAGCGCGGGAACGCAAAACTGTAGAGAAGGGGCCGTTGGTTTCTTCTTAGCGGCTTGGCGACTTTGCGGCTTGGCGGGAAGCTGCACAGTCATGGCTCCTCCAAGGTCCGTGAAAACACACCTGATCGCGCTAAGGCGCAAAGCCGCCAAGCCGCTAAGAAGAGCCTATGAGTTCTTCTTCGCGAGCTCACTCGCAGCGCAGCGCGACTGCCGGGTCGACCCGCGCCGCGCCGCGCGCCGGAATCCACGCCGCCAGCACTGCCAGTGCAGCCATCGCAGCCACCGCGACCGCCAGCGTTGCCGGATCGCGCGGCTGGACCGCGAACAGATAGCTCCCCAGCAGCCGGCCAGTCACCAGCGCGCCTGCCGCACCAATCGCGAGTCCCGCACCGGACCACATCAGCGTTTGCCAGATGATGGTGCGAATCACGGATGGCACGCTCGCGCCCAATGCCACACGAATTCCGATCTCGCGCGTGCGCTGCGAGACGGAATGCGAAATCACGGCATAGATGCCCGCCGCCGCGAGCGCCACCGCTACCGCCGCGAACACTAACAGCAACACAAGGACGAAGCGGCGTCCGGCGACGTCCGCTCCGATCAGTTCGTCCATCGTACGCACCGCCGCCAGCGGCTGATTGCGGTCCACCGCCCAGACTTCCGTGCGGGCGGCGCGTGCCAGCGTTACTGCATCCACGGAGCTGCGCAGCAGAAACGTGACGTCGCTTGTGGCCATCTGCGAGTAGAGTAGAAACATCTCGGGCCGCGCGGCACGCTCGAGAGTCAGGTGCCGGACATCGCCCACAATGCCGATAATCTGAAACTGCTCGGGAGTCATTCGCAAGTCCAATCCTCTGGCGGAGCGGATGCGCTCCACGCGCGGGGTTTCAATCACCTTGCCGATGGGGTCTTCGTGCGGCCAGAAGCGCTGCACCATCGCCTGATTCACCACGCCCACGCCCTTATCTCCTCGCGCCAGCAGTCGCCCACGGATGAGCGGGATGCCCATCGCTTCGAAATAACCGGGAGTCACGACACGGAAGCCGGCCTCGCCGATCTCTTCCGCCGAGCCCGGCAGGCTGAACGAATTTCGCACGTTGGACTTGCTCATGGGCATGGCGTTGATCGCGGCGGCCGCGCGGACTCCCGGCACCTGCTCCAATCGCGCCAGTACATCGCGCACGAACTCCGCCCTTTGTTCCACCCCGGCGTACCGGGTATCGGGCAGTTCCACATCCAGCGTAAGCAGCCCTCGCGTCTGGAATCCGACATCCACGGAGAGCAGCCGGTAGAAGCTCTTCACCAGCAGGCCCGTGCCCGCCAACAGCACCAGCGAGAGCGCCACCTCGCTCGCGATCAGGATGCCGCGCACGCGCGATCCCTGTGTGCCGCGGCTGCCCAGCCCTGCCCACGACGCCCGCCATGCCGGCAGGGCGCCAAACACCGCCGCCGCGAGAATCGAAAGCGTGGCCGCGAAGGCCAGCACCTTCCCATTCAGTCCCAGCCCGCCCATGGCGAGCCGCGAGCTGAACGCCGTGTGGATCGGCACGGTCCTCACCAGCAGCGGCATTCCCCAGACCGCCAGCAGGACGCCCAGCGCTCCGCCACAGAGGGACAGCACCAGGCTCTCCGCCAGGAATTGTTTCACCAGGCGCAGACGGCTGGCGCCCAGCGCCGAACGAATGGCGATTTCCCTCTGCCGCCGCACAGCCTGGCTCAGCAGCAGATTGGAAACGTTGGCGCAGCCGATGAGGAGCACGAACACCACCGCGGCGCCGAAGTTCACCAGCGTATCGCGCGTGCCCATCACCAGGGAATCGTAGAGCGGCATGATCATGGCCACTTCGCCCCGATTCAGTCTGGGGTTGGCGCGTTCGATGCCCGCGGAGATGAGATCCATTTCCGCCCGCGCCTGCGCCACCGTGATGCCCGGCGCGAGACGGCCGATTACGCGGAGGTAGTGCGTGCGGCGGTTGGGGTTGGGCGCCAGCGGCAGGTAGACGTCCGGCTCCTCCATCATGCTCCATTTGGGGAAGCGGAAGTCCTGGGGGAGAACGCCGGCCAGTGAGTAGGGCTTCCCATTCAGGATGAGCGTGCTGCCCAGCGCGCGGCGGTCGCCGCCGAAGCGCCGCATCCAGAATCCGTAGCTGATCGCGGCGGTCTGCTCCCGGGCATCCAGGTCCCCGGCCAAAGGAGACGAGCCGAGGACGCTGAACATCTCGGGCGTCACGGTGGCGGCATTCAGGCGCACCGGATCGTTCCCGCCGGTGAGGTTGACAGCATCGCCCGTGTAGGCGGCCAGGCGCTCGAACGCCCGCGACTGTTCCTGCCAGTCGTGGAACATAGGCCACGAGGTATTCATCGCACGCCCCTGTTCGGCGGCATTCACGGTCATCAAGCGGTCCGGATCGGGATAGGGCAGCGGGCGGAACACGACCGCATCCATCAAACTGAAAATGGCCGTGTTGGCGCCGATTCCAAGGGCCAGCGCCGCGAGTGCGGCCGCCGTCACGCCCGGGTTTCCTAGCAGAACCCGGAGCGCATGCCGAAAGTCCTGGAGCATATAGATAAGACTGTCGGAGACTGGTCTATGTGGACGCTGTTTTGAAGTTTTTCGGCTTCCGCTATACTTGCCCCACCGAGGCGTTCATTCCCGAAGCCGTCGCCGACGAACTCAGCCAGCCTGCAACGCCGGAGCCCGTGCGCCCATGGATCGCCGATCGACCCTCTTGGCTTCACCAGGTTCCACTCAGCGCTCAGCCCTCATCCGCGTCGCTGCCCCAGGGAGGCCCGCATTCGGCGGTATTACGGCGCTGTCATGAAGTTTTCCTTGCCCCTGCCGCCATTTCGAAGGAAACTGAAAGTTTAACCAGGGTGCAAGGAGAAGCAAGTTGGAGAGAAATGGCCGCAAGAGCTCAGTGGTAGTGGAGCCTACGGAGCGATGGACGCCCGCAGTCGCCAGCGACTTCTATGACGTCGCCAGTTGGGGTAAGGGGTATTTTTCCGTTGGCGAGAACGGGCACGTCTTCGTTCACCCGGAGAAGGAGCCCGCACGCTCGATCGACCTGAAGGAACTGGTGGACACGCTGGTCCTCCGCGGGATCAACCTGCCCATCCTCATCCGCTTCGCCGATATTCTGAAACACCGCCTCGGCGAACTGCACAGCGCTTTCGCCACCGCCATCGCCGAGCACCATTACCAGGGCAATTACTGCTGCGTCTACCCCATCAAGGTCAACCAGCAGCGCCAGGTAGTGGAAGAGGTTCTGGAGTTCGGCAAGCCCTTCAAGTTCGGCCTGGAAGCCGGGTCGAAACCCGAATTGATGGCCGTCATGGCGCTGGCCGATAACGAAACCCCCATCATCTGCAACGGATTTAAGGACGACGAATACATCGAGATGGCGATGCTGGCGCAGAAAGTGGGCCGCCACATCATCCCGGTGGTCGAAAAGTACACCGAGCTTCACCTCATCCTGAAGTACAGCGCCCGAGTGGGTGTGCGCCCCATGATCGGCCTGCGCGTCAAGCTGGCCAGCCGCGGGTCGGGCCGCTGGAAGTCTTCGGGCGGCTTCCGTTCGAAGTTCGGCCTCTCCGCCACGGAGGCGATGCGCGCCTTGCAGGAGTTGAAAGACCTGGGAATGAGCGATTGCCTCAACCTTCTGCACTTTCACCTGGGCAGCCAGATCACCAACATTCGCCAGATCAAGGGCGCGGTGAACGAAGCGGTGCGTGTGTACGTGGACCTGGCGCGCGCCGGCGCCGGCCTGAAGTACCTGGACGTGGGCGGCGGGCTCGGCATCGATTACGATGGCTCGCAGACCGATTTCGAATCGAGCGTGAACTATACCCTGCAGGAATACGCCAACGACGTCATCTATCACGTGCAGAACGTGTGCGATGAAGTGGGCGTGGCGCATCCCACGATCGTGACGGAAAGTGGACGTGCCATCGCGGCGTATCACAGCGTACTGGGGGAGAAGCCGAGGTGCCGGCCGAACCGCCGGCGGACGCCGAGCAGCCCCTGGTGGATCTGCAGGAAACGTACCGCTCGCTCTCCGCCAAGAATCTGCTGGAAAGCTACCACGACGCGCAACAGGCCCTCGACCAGGCGCTCAACCTCTTCAGCCTGGGTTATCTCTCGCTCGAGCAGCGCTGCATCGCGGAGAACCTGTACTGGGGCATCCTGCGCAAGATTCAGCGGCAGGCGCGCGAGCTGGATTATTTCCCCGAAGAACTGGAGGGCATCGACGCCATGCTCTCCGATACCTATTTCTGTAATTTCTCGCTGTTCCAGAGCATGCCCGATAGCTGGGCCATCAAGCAACTTTTTCCGGTGATGCCCATTCACCGCCTGGGCGAAGAGCCATCGCACCCCGCCGTGCTGGGAGACATTACCTGCGATTCCGATGGCAAGGTGGACGCTTTCATCGACCGGCGCGATGTGAAGAAGACTCTGTTGCTGCACAATTTCGCGGGCGGCGATTACTACCTGGGAACGTTCCTTCTGGGCGCCTACCAGGAGATTCTGGGCGATCTGCACAATCTGTTCGGCGACACCAACGCCGTGCATGTGCGCCTGGGGCCCACCGGAGAAGTCATCCTGGATTCGGTGATCAAAGGCGATACGGTGCGCGAGGTTCTGAACTATGTGCAGTTCTCCTCGGACATCCTGGTGCAGCAACTGCGGCGCGACGTAGAGGCCGCACTCCGCGAGGGACGTCTCACTTACGAAGAGTCCGGCTCTCTGCTGAAGTTCTACGAAGAGGGCCTGCACGGATACACCTACCTGGAAGACGTGCACGAAAAATGACGGCTTACGTGGCGGAGCGCGCCGATTTTCGCCGTAGCAACCACGTTGAATTCGCTGGTGTCGTGGCTCAATACATTCGTGTCTACAGATAAGAGGTCACCGGCGCTCATGGATGGACTCTCTGCTCCCCCGCTCGGACGCATCCATGCCGGGGATCGGGCCTATCTTCTTCCAACGCGCGTAAGCTCGCCAGTAATCGTCGGTCCTACGCATCTGTTCCTCGAGCATCCGGCCCACTAACTTCGATACAGAGGTATTCTCTTCCGCAGAGGTATTCTCTTCCGCGGCCTTCTTGCGCGCCCAATGAGCCGTCTCCTCGCTCAGTGTAATCGTTACGTTCTTCAGCACGAACCCAGTGTGACACGAACTTCTGTACAACGCTGCCAGAAACTTCTACCCTTCTATCTCACCACCCGCAGCCCGGCGTGATCCAGCGCAAACACGTGCGCATAATCCGCCTCTTTCGCGGCCAGCGACGCGTCTGCTTTCACGCGATCCACGCGGAATTCGCGGTCGCGATACTGCAACCGGAACATCGAAGTGAGAATCCAATCGTCGGCATCGTAGGGATCGCTCAGGAACAGGACCTTCGTTCCGCGCGGCATAGCGGGAAAGCGCGTCGCCAGTTCTCCCAGCACCGCGCGCACCTGCTGATGCGCCCCGGCGACCCAAGTCTTCCCCGCCGCCTTTTCGCTGCGATGCAGCGGAATCAACAGCAGCAGTACCACCACGAAAAGCACCATCTGTTCGGGACGAATGGTCAACCCTTCCGCCCATCGCCGGAACTGGCGGGCCAGCCAC
>OKRF01000158.1:8557-15315 GCA_900290315.1 Candidatus Sulfopaludibacter sp. SbA3
ATGGAACTGGCGGGCCAGCCACTCGCGCAAGCTGACCAAAGCCGAAGCGGCCAGCAGATACCATCCCGGCAGCACCAGGTACATCACGAAGAAACCGCGCGGCGCAATGAAGATGAATGGCAGCACTCCCAGCATGAGCATGCAGCACGCAAACCAGAGTTCCCGGCGCCGCACGGCCGCAGCATAGCCGGCCAGCGCGACCCAGAGGAGCACGACTTTCAAAGTACTGAATGCGATGGCCCCGTAGAACAAATCCGCCAGGAGCGATTTCCAGCCCGTCAGAAACGTGTGCAGCGAAACGTGCAACGCGTAGGCAGGGTTGGCAGTCATGGCGTGCGGACCCGCGACTTTCCAGACTCCGTACGCGGCAGTCAGCGGTATCGCCAGCCACACGAAGCGGATCGCCGGCAAGCGCCGCCACTCCCTCGGGTGAAAAATCAATTCGTAGAGCACTACATAGACCGGCAGCACCGCGGCCATTTCTTTCGATGCCAGCGCGCACCCGTAAAGCGACAGCAGTCCAGCCGTCTGGCGCCAGGAAGGATGCGCCGTTTCGCGGATCTTCAGGTACCGGTTGAACGCCAGCAGAAAAAACAAAAAGCACAGCAAATCGTAGATGGTCCCGGTGCTGTAATAAAGGTCCGCCAGGTGTGCGTGGTAGGCGCCCCACAGGCAGGCCAGCGCCGCCACTTCCCGCGACCCGGAGAGCCTGCGGCAAAACGAATACAGCAGCGCCAGGTTCGCCAGCAGCAGCGCAAAGCAGACCAGCCGGTACGGCAGAGGATCCAATCCAAAGCAGGCGAACAGGGCGCGATACACCAGGGCGCCCATGGGCCGGTCATTGTGCAGCAACTCCAGCGGCGTCGCCGACCAGGAGACGTACAAGTTCATCATGTCGTCCGGTGTGAAGTACGCGCGGATGCCATCTCCCGCAAATGCCAGGAAGATGGCGCAGATCGCCAGCGATGCGAGCAGGGGAGCGCGCAGCCTTTTAGGGACCATGAAGGTACTACTGTAGCGCTCAAACCGTCACGGCATCGGATTTGCCGACCATTGCGGTCAGGCGATCTACAACGGCTTTTACTGCCTCAGATTGCGCGGTAAGCTCTTCCGCGGCCGATGCGCTTTCCTCCGCGCTGGCTGCGGTCGCTTGGGTTACGGTGTCAAGCTGTGAAACCGATTTGGCAATCTGTTCCATTCCCCGAAACTGTTCCTGACTGGCCAGGTGCACAGCCTCGACCAGTGTTTTCACTTTGCCTGCATCTTGCGTGATGTCTCGAATCGCCGTCGCCACCTGATCCACTTTGACCTTGCCATCTTTTGATTTTGCAATGGATTCTTCAATCAGGGATGCTGTGTCCTTCGCGGCCTGGGCACAGCGCTGGGCCAGGTTCCGCACCTCGTCGGCCACCACCGCGAATCCCATGCCCGCTTCGCCAGCCCGTGCAGCCTCCACCGCCGCGTTCAGCGCCAGGATGTTGGTTTGGAATGCAATCTCGTCAATTACCTTGATGATCTTGGAAATCTTCTCGCTGGAGGCGTCGATCTCGCTCATGGCCGTCACGGTCATCCCCAACGCCGTGTTGGCGTGGGTGAATCTTTCCTGGGTCTGGGCCACAAGGTCCGCGGCGCCACGGCAATCCGCGGTATTCTTATGTGCCATCGCATTGATTTCCTGGGTAGAGCCAGAGGTTTCCTCGAGCAAAGCGGCCTGTTGGGACGACCCTTGTGCCAGCGACTGGCTCGAGGCGGACACCTGGCAGGCCGCACTGGCCACCTGCTGCGCCCCTTGACTGAGTTCCTCCGCGGCGCTCCTCAGGCCCCTATTGATTCCGCGAATCACCGCAGTCACTACCACTGAACAGACTACCGACAGGCCTATCAGCAAACCGCAGATCCACAAAGTGCTCGTGTACTGCGCCTGTGCAGTCGCACGGTCTTCTTCGAGGACCTTCCTGTAGACCTGGACGAACTGCTGCGCCGCCTCACCAAGTTGCTTGTAGTTCGGAGCGATTTTGTCGAACGAATGTTGCTGCGCGGCGGCCGGCTTTCCGGCGGCGCACAGCCGCACGACCTCCTGGTATTCCGGCAGCCAGGCGTGAAACTTATCCTCGATGATCCCCATCAGCCGCCTGCCTTCAGGGACCGAAATGAGAGGGCGCAATTCCTCCAGCGCGGCGGACATCTCTTGCGCCTGACGCTCGAACTCCTGCCGGAGAGACGCTGCACGCGCGCCATCCTTCATAAAAGTTGCTAACACCGAGCCCCGTTGGCTCACGTACATGTCGGACTTAATTGTGTCCAACCTCCCGCCGAGTTCCATTTTTTTTGCAGTCTTGGCCACTGCGGTATCAAACCTCTGCTGGGCAGCACGGATTGACGAGATAGACCAATATCCCAGGGCCATCGTGAGGACAACGAACGAGGCCGTTGCCAGAAACAACTTCTTGCCAATGGTCTGTTTTGAGTTTCTTGTTTCGTTTTTCGTCATAGCACGGATCCCTTATCGGACAGGAGTGTCTGTTTTTACTGCAAATGGGCTGCGGCTGAGCCAATGCCGCGAACCCCCGCGAACCCACCCCGCGCGCCACCCCTTCGCCATTTGCCTTATAATCATAAGGAACGTGAACTGGGCCACACTCCCCCAAATAAGGATTCCTTATCGATGTCAACTCTAGAGGTTTCCCCTGCCGAGCCATCGTCCCGGCAGAGCCATTCGGTAGTCAATGATTTCAGCATCCAGGTCGCAACTGTAAACGGGTCGGGCAGCCAGACTGCGAACACCGTTCTGATGCGATCCCTCTTCCAGATGGGCATCCCGGTTTCCGGAAAGAACATGTTTCCGTCGAATATCGCGGGGCTTCCCACCTGGTTTACCATCCGCGCCAGCAAGCACGGGTACATCGGCCGCCGCAAAGAGGTCGATTTCCTGGTGGCTATGAATCCGGAGACCGCGCGCGAAGATGTCATGAAGTTGGACAGCGGCGCGGCCGTAGTCTACGACGAGCCTCTGAAGCTCAATGAGCTGCGGAGCGATCTGCACTTCTATCCCGTGCCCTTCGATAAGCTCGTAGGGCCGGTCTGTCCCGAAGCCAAGCTGCGCAAGCTGGTGCGCAACATGATTTATGACGGCGTCGTCGCGCAACTGCTCTCCATCGACATGGACGAGATTCAGAAGGCGCTGGTCAAGCAGTTCGGCAAGAAGAAGGCGAAAGCAGCCGACCTGAACTTTGGCGCGGCCAAAGCCGGCTACGAATACGCCCTGAAAACCTTTACCAAAACCGATCCGTACAGCGTGGAGCGGATGAATGGGACCGCCGGCAAGATCATCATCGATGGCAACGCCGCCTGCGCCCTGGGCTGTATGTTCGCAGGTATCACGGTTGTCACCTGGTATCCCATTACGCCCTCCTCCTCTCTGGTGGAATCGCTCATCGGCTACATGCGGCGCTTCCGCATGGACCCGGAGACCGGCAAAGCCACGTACGCCATCGTGCAGGCGGAAGACGAACTGGCCAGCATTGGCATGGCCCTGGGCGCGGGATGGGCGGGCGCCCGTTCCATGACGGCTACCGCGGGCCCCGGCATTTCGCTGATGTCCGAATTCATCGGCCTGGGCTACTACGCCGACATCCCCACCGTCATCTTCGACGTGGAACGCGTGGGTCCCTCCACGGGGCTTCCCACGCGCACCCAGCAGGGTGACCTGCTGACCACGGCGATTCTCTCTCATGGCGATACCAAGCACCCTATGTTCTTCCCCTCCTCGCCCGAGGAGTGCTTCTCCATGAGCATCGAGGCGTTCGACTTCGCCGAGCGCTTCCAGACCCCGACCTTCGTGATGACCGACCTGGATCTGGGCATGAACAACTGGATGGCCGATCCCTTCGAGTACCCCACCAGGCCCATCAGCCGCGGCAAAGTGCTGGACGCCGAAGATCTGGAAAAACTGGGCGGCTTTGCCCGCTATAAAGATGTGGATGGCGATGGCGTGGGCTACCGCACGTTGCCCGGCACCAATCACCCCAACGCATCCTACTTCACGCGCGGCAGCGGCCACAATGAAAAGGCCCAATACACCGAGCGCGAAGACGATTACATCCACAATATGGATCGCCTGGCGCATAAGTTTGAAGCCATGCGCAAAGAGGTTCTTCCGCCCATCGTGCGGATTGTAGACAACGCCCGGATCGGCTTCGTAGCTCTGGGGACGTCCGATTACGCCGTGCGCGAAAGCTGCGATCAGCTCAAGAGCGAATACGAAATCGACGCCAGCTACCTGCGCTTACGGGCCTATCCCTTCACCGAAGAATTGAAGGATTTCATCCGCCGTCACGACCGCGTGTACGTGGTGGATCAGAATCGCGATGCGCAACTGCTGGGCCTCATGAAGCTGGAATTCGATGTGGATCTGCTGGCCAAACTGCGCAGCGTGCGGTATTACGGCGGGCTGCCCCTGGACGCCCGCACGGTCACCGATGAAATTCTCAAACAGGAGGGCAAATGAGCACCACCGTCACTCCCCCGCCCAAAAAGGTCAACCGCCTGGGGCTGGAGGTACTCAACTATAAGGGCAGCAAGACCACTCTGTGCGCCGGCTGCGGCCACAATTCGGTGTCCGAGCGGATCGTGGAGTGCTTCTACGAACTGGGGGTGGAACCGTATAAAGTGGCCAAGTTCTCCGGGATCGGCTGCTCCTCCAAGTCGCCCGCCTACTTCCTGGGAATGTCGCATGGGTTCAATGGGGTGCACGGCCGCATGCCAGCCATCGCCACCGGCGCCCTGCTGGCCAACCGCACCATGATGGGGCTGGGGGTCACCGGCGATGGCGACACTGCCTCCATTGGCATTGGCCAATTCATGCACTTGGTCCGCCGCAACATGCCGATGATCTATGTCATTGAAAATAATGGCGTATACGGCCTGACCAAAGGTCAGTTCTCGGCCACTGCGGATCTGGGTTCCACGCTCAAGACAGGAACTCCCAACGATCTGCCGCCGTTCGATTGCTGTGCCCTGGCCCTCAAGTGGGGCGCTACCTTCGTGGCCCGCACCTTCAGCGGCGATAAGAAGCAATTGCAAGCNNCATCTCCCCCTGCGTCACCTTCAACGACCACGTGGGCTCTACCAAGAGTTACGGCTACATGAAGGACCACGAAGAGGTTTTGCACGAACTGGACTTCGTGCCGTTCTTTGAGGACATTTCGGTCGAAATACCGGAAGGTGGAACCATGGACGTGCAGATGCACGACGGCTCCCACCTCCGTATCCGTAAGCTCGAGCGGGATTTCGACCCCACCGACCGGCTGGCCGCCCTGGCGGCGCTGGAAGAAGCGGAAGCTAAAGGCGAAGTACTCACGGGCGTCCTCTATGTCAACACTCACAAGCCAACCTTTATCGAACTGCTCAACCTCTGCGACGATCCGGTGGCAACCTTACCCGAGTCTAAAGTACGTCCCCCCCGAGCAGTACTAGATCAGGTAATGGAGGAGCTGCGTTAACGCAAATTCTTGCATTTTCGGAGCATTTCCGATTGATTTAAGCTGTTGGCCCTGTTAATATCGATACCGGTCTGTCATCCTCCGAGACAGATTGTTGTAGAACTTTAGCTCCACGCCGCCCTGGCGTGGGGCTTTTTTATTAGGCCACCTCTGAGGGCCTTTGGAGCCTGGGGATAACCGCGACCGTTCCCAGGCTCGGTTTTTGTACCCTTCCGTCGTGTTCACCGTTAACTAATTCATTTTCAATATATTAGCAAGTGCCGTCGAATAGCTGGCCGGGCTGGTTGTAACCCTTCAGCTAATTTCGCCCAGGCGGCCGCGTCCTGGCTTGTGAAGAGTTGATAGGATGAAAGCGCTCATGGCTGCACCCACGCAACCGGCGAACTCGCCCCCCGCGGACCTGGAGCGGATCTTCCGCGAAAATCACGCTTTGGTGTTCCGCGCGGCCTACCGGATCACAGGAAATGCGGGCGATGCCGAGGATGTACTTCAAACTGTTTTCTTACGGATGCTGAAGCGCGATCCGGGCGCCGAGCCGGTGGGCAACATGTCCAGCTTCCTGCATCGCGCGGCCGTGAACGCCGCGCTGGACCTGGTGCGCGTGCGCCAGAACGTCCGCAATATCCCGATGGATGAATTGGAACCGGTACTGGCGGAGCCGGCGCACCGCGGCCCGGACCGCCTGCAGCATTCGGGCGAGATTCGCGAATGGCTGCGCGGCGCGCTGGCCCGCCTGAATCCGCGCATCGCCGAGATGTTCATGTTGCGGTTCTTCGAGGGAAAAGACAATCCCGAGATCGCGCAACTGTTGAACACCACACCCGGCACCGTGGCGGTGACGTTATCCCGCACGCGTGACCGGTTGGAAAAGGAATATCGTGCATATCTGGGAGGAGTGGCATGACCCCCGAAAACACTTTTAACGATCCCATGCTGGAGCAAGCCATGGCAGAAATCCGCGATGACGTAGTTGACCCCGCGGTGGTGGAAGCCGCTGCCGCGCGTGTGTGGGCCCGCCTTTCCGAAGTCGCCGCCAGCCCCGTGGAGCATATTCGCAACTGCAGCGATTTTCAGTCGCTGATTCCCGAATATCGCGCCGGACGCCTGACCGATGCCCGCGCACTGCTGCTGAAGGACCACCTGCACGAATGCGTGGCCTGCCGCCGCGTGTACGAGGGCAGGGTAGTAGCACTGCCAGCGCCGCGAACGGCTCGCCCCGTCAATTACACAGTCCGCTGGGCCGCCGCTGCCGTAGTG
>OKRF01000158.1:15325-18895 GCA_900290315.1 Candidatus Sulfopaludibacter sp. SbA3
AATTACACAGTCCGCTGGGCCGCCGCTGCCGTAGTGGTGGCCGCCGCCGGACTCTCCGTCTGGGTCCTGCAGGATCAATGGGGAACTCGTACGGGGCGCGCCATTGTGCAGACCGTCAACGGCACACTCTTCGAAGTGACTTCCGCCGGCATCGTTCCGCTGGCTCAGGGACAGGACCTTCCCGACAACGTGGAGATCCGCACCGCCAAGGAATCGGGCGCCGTGCTGCAATTGCGCGATGGTTCGATGCTGGAACTCAAGGAACGCTCGGGCTTCTCCACGTCGCAATCGGCCAGCGACCTCACCGTCCGACTGGACGCCGGCAGTGTCATCATTCAGGCTGCCAAGCGCAAGACCGGCCACCTTTATGTGGATACGGCCGATTATCGCGTGGCCGTCACCGGCACCATCTTCGGGGTCAGCGTTGGTGTGAAGGGCTCGCGCGTTTCAGTAGTGCAAGGCGAAGTGCATGTCAGCCAGAACAACCAGGACAAGATCCTGCACCCCGGCGAGCAGGCAGTGAGCAGTCCCGACCTGGAACCGGAATCGGTGAAGGAAGATATCTCCTGGAGCCGCGACCGCGACCGCTATTACGTGTTGCTGGCGTCGCTGCGTGCGGGCATCGACACACTGCACCTGCCGGACCTGCGATATTCCAGTAAAATTCTGGGACGCCTGCCGGCATCCACCGTGTTTTATGCCGCGATTCCAAACCTGGCGCAGTACCTGGGAAATGCCGAATCGGTGTTCCGTCAGAAGCTATCCGAGAATCCTGAACTGCGCGGGGTGGCGGGCGATACGTCGCGGCTGTCTGTAGTGATCGACAAGCTGCGGGCGGCCAGCGAGTATCTAGGTGACGAAATCGTGATGACTTCGTCGGCGGATGCCGAGGGCCATATGCAGGCGCCGGTCTTTGTCGCCGAGGTCAAACGCGAAGGTTTCCCGGAGTTTCTCAAGAAGATCGGACTGCCCATGGCCGTGGAGACGCACAACAGCCTGACCGTATTTGGACCCGTGCCGCAGGCCGTGCAGGGGGTGGGTGCCGCCGTGGATTCCGCTAAAGGTGACTTCCAGGGTACGCCCTTTTACGCGCGCATCGAAGCGGCTTATCACGAGGGCGCGGGCCTGCTTTTGTGCGCCGACCTGTCGCGGATGCCGGACAGCCGCGGGGCCACGCCGGCTCTTGCGGGGGCGCGTTATTTCATTGCCGAACAGAAAGAAGTGGAGCACAAGATGGAAGCCCGCGCCTCGCTGGCTTTCGATAGCGCCCGTACTGGATTGGCCGGTTGGCTGAGCGATCCGGCGCCCATGGGGTCGCTGGATTATGTTTCGCCCGAGGCTACTCTGGTGGCATCCTTCGTGGCCAGGAACCCGGCGAGCATTGTGGACGCCCTGACGGGAGTCGTGGGCCGAAAAGCCTCGGAGTTGGGTGCCAACGGCACAAGCGTGCAGAACGACCTGGCGGCCAGCCTGGGGGGCGAGTTCACTTTCGCGGTGGATGGACCTCTCATGCCGGTGCCTTCCTGGAAGCTCGTGGCCGAAGTGTACGACCCGGCCAAAGTCCAGGCAGCCTTACAGAAGGGCGTCGAAGCACTCAATCAGTCTTCCGGGAAGACCGGAGCCAGCGCGTGGCAGATGTCGCAGGAGACGGTGGATGGCCGAGTGTATTACGGCATTACCGGCGACGGCGGTCCGCTGATGGAGGCGCACTACACCTTCGCCGGCGGCTACTTTATCGGCGGCCCGAGCCGCGCTTTGGTGGCGCGCGCGCTGCAGGTGAAAGCCAGCGGCGCTTCGGTGAAGCACTCGGCCAAGTTCCTGTCGATGATCCCGCGCGATCACTTTGCCAACTTCTCGGCGGTGTTTTACGAGAATCTGGGCACGACTCTCGCACCCCTGGCGAGCCTGATGGGCGCGTTCAGCAACGGCAACGAGCAGCAGCAGAAAGCGCTGCAGGGTCTCGGCAACGTGAAACCCACCCTGATTGCAGCCTACGGAGAGCCCAATTCCCTCACCATCGCCAGTGGCGATAACGTACTGGGCGCGGGTCTCACTAACCTGATGACCGGCAACCTCCAGGGCCTGGTAGGGAATGTGCTGCCCATGGCCCAATTCGCCGGAAGGCACGGGCGCTAATCTAACTGTCAATCGGAATACTGGTAGACGCCGTCACCCTTCGCATCACCGCATCGAGGGCTTCGGAGAGATGATCGAATACGCCGTGCTCGCGCAAACTGGTGAGAACCTGCTGGTTGGTTCCTCCCCGGGTCGCATGATCGGCCGCTAGAGATGGGAAACTCCGCTCTGGCGCTTCGGCGGTGGCATGGGCTAGCCCCGAAAGAATCCGCGCGATGTAATCGCGGGCAATCGTCTCGGGAATCCCTTGTCGCGTCAGCCAGGATGCAACTCCGTCTGCAAACGCAAAGTATGTTGCCATCGTCGCCGTCGCCGAACACAGCGCATCGAATTCCGTCTCGCTATCTACCGCAAAGGCCGTGCCGAGGGAATCGAAAATTTCGGCGGTTACGCGGTCCGGAGGATGAATGGCCGTCGGACTGCGTCTTTGAGCGGCCGATGGCAGCGGTACAGCTCTGGTGACTCTGCTGGCTGGAGAGGCCAGGGTGCGAACTCTCTGCAGCGAGTAGCCGGACACGAGGCTGATCACACTTTGGCCGGCGCGGAAGCGCAATTCCGAAAGGACACTTTGGGCAATCTGGGGCCTCACGGCAACCACGACAATTGTGCACTCGTCGACAACCTCCTGGTTCGAAGAAGCCACCGAGACTTGTGGAAAGCGATGGGCAAGATCCGCGGCGATCGCTGCATTGCGCGGCGACAGGAGGATGGAATGTGCCTCGCCGCCCGCAGAACTCAGCCCGGTTACCATCGCCGACGCAATTGCGCCCGTTCCAAGAAATCCGATTTTCATGGGTATCCCCATGATTCTGCCAGATGAACGCCAGCCATGCTACCTGGACTGCCCCTCGGGCCGGCCTACCTAACTAATTCTCCGAAGGCCTTTCGATGCGGTCCACCACCAGGATCTCGACCGGCCTCTTCCGGTACTCCAGTTTCAGCCTGTTGACCAGGACTTCGTGGCTCTCCCCCAGTTGCTCGCTATACATCACCGCGCGCTCGCGCTGCCGCCGCAGCATGCCGTCGAGCTGGTTCTGGAGAATTTGGACGCGAAACGAGCGTCTGCGGATCTCCACGGCCACATCGTGCCTCCGCGCAATAACGAGCGCCGCTCTTCCTTGATTACGCGCGCTGCCGTACCCCGGGCGGACCGAACGCTGCGACGATCACTCCACAGATATCAACCCGTAGTAAACGGCGTTGATGACGATATAAGGCCGGCGACTCGCCCGGATGATTGCCAATGGAGCTTGAAGAGTCGACAAGGGTTGCTCTCCGCGGGATGCATCCGTATCTACGGCATGGTCCAGAAGCCGATCACGGGCAGGTCGCCTGGCAGTCCGAAGCTGCCCACGAAATCGGCTGAGGTATACACATTGCTGCCCGGCAAATTCAGAACGAGCGTTCCGTTCCGGAAGATGCCGATGCGTTTCC
>OKRF01000007.1:0-2328 GCA_900290315.1 Candidatus Sulfopaludibacter sp. SbA3
CCTACCTTCACCCTGGCGCGCGAGCCGTTCAGACTTGTGTACAGCCCGGCGCTGGCGCACAGCACCAGCGTGTCTGTGCGGGGCTCGATCATCCAGATGCGCGCGAACACCGAACCCACACCCCGCAGAATCGCTGCCGCACACAACTGCATCATGGCCGGGAAATCTTGCGATCGAACCAGCGCCGCGCCGGCATCGGAATGCATCGCGTCATAGCAGGCCCGCCTTCCTGCGGCCTCATTCCGTAGTTCAAGTTCGCGGGCTTGCTCCTGGGTCTGCACCAGCAGTTCCTGCGTCGCCAGATTATGCGACAGAACCTCCAGGCTCATCGCTACCGCCGGAAGCAGTTCCTCCATCAGGGCCATTTCACTCGCGTCGAGTGCCCAGAAGGAAGCGAATTCCAACACCCCTGCCAGACCCGACGGCGACAGTAGGGGCCAGGCGATTGTCTGCACCGGTGCAGCCCCTCCCAGCCCGGAGGAAATCCGGAGATAATCCGGAGGCAAATTCGCAAGAGTCATGGCCACACGCTCGCGGGCGCACTCACCGGCCAGCCCCTCACCCAATGCCAGCCGGTCCGTCGCACTGGTGCCGCCTGTCAGGCCGAAGCCGGCGATGCGCCGCAAATGTGGCGGATCCTTCTCCGCAATATAGAATGCCGCGGCGCCGCCGCCCAGAATCGGCACCAGGCCTGAGAGCAGCCGTTGGCCGAACTCCGTAGCCGATGCCGCGCTATGAAGAGTGGCGCCCAGTTTGGCGACATTCGCCTTGATCCACCGCTGGCCGGCCATCTGGCCGGCGCCGTCCTTGAGGACGTCGACCGCTCGGGCCAACGCCCCAATCTCATCAGCGGTCTTTACGAACGGAACGGTTGACCGATAGTCGCCGCCCGCGATCGACTCCACCGATGTCTGAAGCGCTCGGATCGGAAGGACGATCCGCCGGAACGTGAGGAGTCCCATTGCGCTCGCGAGCAGCATGGCAAAGCCAACCGCAATCAGCAGATTCCGCCGGGCACTCCCGATGGCTGCAACGGCAGACATGCCCGCACTCGTCCCCAATGCTTCGTTGTGCTGAGTCCACTCCCTCAGGACGTCGTTCGAGCGCGATCCCAGCTTCGTGAGCGGACCGGAGAAAAACAGCGCGGTGGCATCGTCACGCCGGCCCGCTGCCAGAAGAGCGATAACCTTCTCGCATTCCGAGGACCACTCGCGGATCAACTCGCGGTATTCGGTCAGCAGACGCCGGTCCTTCTCGCTTGAAATCAGCCGGTCTGCGTACGTACCGAGCAGATCGTTCAGTTTCGCCTGGTTCTGGCGAAGATCCGCTTCGGCCCTGTTTTGTGACGCCTCGCCGTCCGCCAGCAGGTACGTTCGAATGTGCACCCGCATTTCCGAGCCGCATCGCGAAATCTCCCCCAACGTCACCAGACTTTCAATCTGTAAGTCCACTACGTAGCGGGTCATCGCCTCGATAACGGCGATCTGGCTTCTGACAAAAGCACCCAAACCCACCAGGCCTACCAGCGGGACGGCAAGCAGAAGCATCAATCGTCGTGCGATCGTCATAAGATTGGCCGGAACTTCCCACGGTTAATCGTGGGCCTGGAAATGTACCGCTAACAACGTGACATCGTCGTCCGGTTCCTCGCCCGCGGCACGCTCGCTCCACTGCGCAAGTTGCCGCAGCAGTCGGTCGGCAAAATCGCCAGCCGCGATTCCCGAGTGCTCGTCCAGAAAGACTCTGAGCCGCTCCTCCCCAAACTGCTCCTCCGATGGATTCATCATTTCCGGAATCCCATCCGTGTAGAGCGCCAGCCAGTCGCCCTGCCGGAAAGGCATCTCGACTGTAGAGTAAGTGGCCCCGGGAANNTGACTTCCTCTCCGTGTCGATCAGTGCGTACGCCGCGGTCACGTAGTGTCCCTGGAACTTTCCGCATAAGGCCCGGTTCAAGCCCAACAATACTGCAGCCGGATCGCTCGCGCAGTCCGCTTGCGCAGCAAATGCCACTTTCAGCATCGATGCGATGAGCGCGGCGGGCATCCCGTGGCCGGATACATCCGCCACCAGAATCCCAATGCGCGTTTCATCAAGCACCATGAAGTCATAGAAGTCTCCCGCCACCGAACTCATGGGAATGTATCGTGCGGCTATATCGAGACAAGGAAACCAGGGAATCTCTTGGGGAAGAATGGACAACTGAATCTGCCGGGCCGTCTCAAGTTCCGCGCGAATTACCTGCAATTGCCGCTCCAGTTGTTCGCGCGTGTCGCGAAGCGCAAGGTGAGTCTGGACGCGCGCCGCCACTACCGCGGGCGAAAACGGCTT
>OKRF01000007.1:2338-7333 GCA_900290315.1 Candidatus Sulfopaludibacter sp. SbA3
CGCGCCGCCACTACCGCGGGCGAAAACGGCTTGTGGATGTAGTCTACGGCTCCAACCTCGAATCCCCGCGTTTCATCGGTGGTTTCCGTTTGACCCGTCAGAAAGATCACCGGTATGTCCTTGGTCGAGGGGTTCGCTTTCAAATGCGCGCAAACATCGTATCCATCCATACCTGGCATGATTACGTCCAGCAAGATCAGGTCCGGGCCTGGGATGCTGCCAGCTAGTTCCAGCCCTTTTGCGCCGTTCGTCGCGATCCGCACCTTGTACCTGTCGTGAAGAATTTCATTGACAATGCGGACATTGGCCGGAGCATCGTCCACTACCAGCACGACCTTCTTCTCTTCGACTCTCACTTCTTCGCCTCATTGATTGCCTGGCCGGAGGCCTCAGTGCTCCTGACCGGGGGATTCGCCTCGAAATAGCGGCCCAGGGCGGTGACTACCTCTTTGAGCCCACGGTCGAGATTGCGATCCAGCGCCTGGACCACCGCGGGCATTTGTTTGGCTTCCACCGGCTCTGTCTGAGAGTAGAAGTGCGACCAGAGGATCTTCGCGGTCCTTCGGTTATACAACTCGAACTCCACAGTTACCAGCCCCGTAATGGCATCGCCATCCACTTCCGCGAAATCGTATAGCCTGCCGCGGATTACTAACTCGCCGTTGGGCTGGCCTCCCAAACCGCTGACCGATTGATATTCGCCCGACGCCCGAAGCAGTCGAATTAGTTTTGCCTGAACTAACTGGACCGGTGCTTCCTCCCAGCGATGATACTGGTAAGTGCCGATCTGGTTCCGGCGCGTCCTGTAGACAATAGGCGCCGCCTCCAGAAGATCGCTTCCAGTGATGCGGCCTACTGCAAGGTCGACCGGGTACTTATGGCTCGCGGGGGTAGGCGAGGCGGGAATCTGGATCCCGTAGTAATTGATCGGGCGCGGCGTGCCACACCCGCCCAGCGCCAGAATGGCAGGCGCGATCAGGATACATCGCATCGCTTGACTCATAAGACGCCTCTCAATTCTTCATCTCTCCAGGCTGCCTGTCTTTACCGGTTTCTCCTCGAATCAGCACTGAGGGCCTACGTTTTAGTGTGTCAGTTAACTCTTTCATGTTGTCGGTGGCTACGCGAACGTTCGCCAGTGTTTCGTCCAGGTTGTCCGAGTTGCGGTCCAGCGAACTCCTCAACAACTCCACGGCCTTCGAGGCCGTTTCCAGCGTCTTTCTTGCCTCCAGCATCGATCCGCGGATGTCCCCCCGGTTCTCGGCCATGATGGCGTCCACGTGCTCCAAGGCGTCCTTCGCCTGCTTGATGGTCCCCTTGAGATCGTCGAGAATCGGCGCCATCCGCTCGCTCGCCGCCTGCACATTCTGCATCAGCGGCGCGAGCCTGTCGGTGGCTGCCTGCACGTTGCTCAAACTGGCAGAGAGCTTCGGACTTGTATCCGATAGCATGGCATTCACCGTGGACAGGCTGCTGCTGATGTTCTGCCTGTTTTTATCCCCCAGCAGGTCGTTGACCTGGGCGATCGTGACTTTCATTTCGCCGAGACGGTCGTTCAAACTCCGCAGGACCTGCCCGGCAGAGGGGGCCAGGTCGCCGATGACGTTCCCAAGATCGGCGATCGCCATCGTTTCCTGGCTCTGTAGCACGCTGCCTGGCGCGGCGGCAGGAGAGTCTTTCGTTCCCGTGGTCACTTCCAGGTAACTTTCCCCCAATGCGCCCAGGGACGTGATCTTCGCCACGCTATCCGTTTTTACGGGAACGTCTTCTCCCACCCGAAACTCGATTTCGATGCGCGTCGAGTCTTGCTTATCTACCCGAAGTGCATCGATTTTGCCGGCTAGAAGGCCTCCATATCGAACCGGAGCCGCCGGCGCGAGGCCCGCGGCGTACTTGAAGTAAGCCCGATAAGAGTGACCCTTCGCGCTAAAAGCACCGGAGACGGTCAGGACTACTGCCACCAGCACGGCCGCCGCGGCCAGCACAAAAATCCCCACCCACACTTGTTCCCGCTTGTCATTCATAAGGCCACCTCAGCCGATTCCCAACTCTCACGGTTCCTCCTTCGCCCGTTCACCGGTGAGGCTCTCCAAAGCATCCAGTTCGTCCGTCACTTCCGGCTCCGGCACACGGTCCAGGAACTGCCTCACCCGCGGATGCGTGCTGGCCTGAATTTCGTCCCTGGTGCCCATAGTCACGATCTTGCCGCGGTCCAGCAATACCACTCGGTCGGCGATCAGGAAGGCGCTGGCCAACTCGTGAGTCACTACCATGATCGTGATGGCATAGGCCTTTTTCAGATTCAGAATCAGTTGATCCAAACCGGCCGCGATGATCGGATCCAACCCTGCTGAGGGTTCGTCGAAGAACAGAATCTCGGGATCCATTGCCAGCGCGCGGGCTACCGCGGCGCGTTTCCTCATGCCACCGCTCAGTTGCGAGGGCATATAGTCCTGGAACTTGGCCAGACCCACCTGCCCAAGCTTGATCCGCACCATGATCTCGATCGTGGAGTCTTCCAGCTTCGTGTGCTCGCGTAGCGGCAGCGCTACGTTTTCTCCCACCGTGAGGGACCCGAACAACGCCGAGGCCTGAAACGACATCCCCATCTTCAGCCGAATCGAATCCATTTGCCGTTCGGACAGGTGTGTTGTGTTCACCCCGTTGATCCAGACTTCACCCGCCGTGGGCCTCTGCAGTCCCACCAGCGTGCGAAGCAGGGTGCTCTTGCCACATCCCGACCCGCCCAGGACCACAACCGTGTCGCCTTTGGGCACGTCGAAAGTGATCCCGTGAAGGATCTCTCGTCCACCGTAGCTTACGCGAAGGCCGGACACCGATATCGCCGGCGTGACCTGTCCCAACCCCGTCATCTGCTCCACCCGCACGTTCCTAGCTGCTGATTGTGCTCGTAACGTAAAACAGCGCGGTGAACACCAGGTCCACCACTACCATCAGGAAAATAGAGGTCACCACGGCAGATGTCGTCGAGCGCCCCACTTCTTCGGCGCCTCCCCCTGTCGCAAAGCCCTCCCGGCATCCTACGGCCGTTATCAAGACGCCGAATACCGCGCTCTTGATCAGGCCGGTGTAGATATCCTGAAGTTGAATGGCATGCAGCGACTGCGTGAAATAGGAGTGAAAGCTAAAGCCCGCACCCATCACGCCGAATACACTGCCGCCTGCCACGCCCATGAGGTCGGCCCAAATCGTAAGCGCCGGCACCATGACCAGCATCGCCAGGAATTTCGGCGCCACCAGAAAGGCCACCGGATCGAAAGCCATGGTTCTCAGCGCATCGATTTCCTCGGTCACCTTTTTGGTGCCGATCTCCGCTGCGAAGGCCGAGCCCGACCTCCCGATCACGACGATTCCTGTGAGCAGAGGCCCGAGTTCCCGAAGCACAGCCACCACGACCGTGTCGGCAACCAGTTGGATCATGCCGAAACGCTTCAGCTCATGAGCGGTTTGTAGCGCCAGGATCAGCCCGAAAAGGAAGGCGATCAACGAGACGATAGGGATCGCCTCGACTCCCACTGCCATTGCCTGGTGAATGGACCTCTGTGCGCGGATCGGCCGGCCTCGAAAAGGACCCACGAAGGTTACCTGGGCGCTCCGGCCCGCCAGTTGCGCCAGGCTGCCAACATAGGCCAGGCTCTGCAGAGTCGTCACGCCGATTTTCCGTTGCACCGTCTCAATTTGTTCGGCGACGTTCACCTTGAGCCACTCCCGTTCTTACGAGAAACGTCAGCGACCGCCTGCCGCGGTCTCGGCGGTGAGAGCTTCGTCTTCGCTTTCATAAACCTCAAACACTCCCGTCAGGCGCGTAAGCTGCAACACCTCACGCACCGCTGCGGTGAGCCCGAATAGGACAAATCTCTTCTTGCTGCTCCGCGCCTCCTTGAGAACCTCCAGCAAGGAGGCTATCCCAGAGCTATCGAGGTACTTCACCCCCGCCAGGTTCACTGCCAGCCGATCTGAATGCTTCAAGTACTCGAGCATGGATTTGCGCAGAGCTGGCGAGCTGCCGATGTCGATGTGGCCGGCGACATCCATGATGGTCGCGCCTTTGTTGTGGCGCGTCGCAGTGTTCATATACCCTCTTTGCTTCCTTCGGCGACGATTTCTGCGGTGGGCAGCCGCTTGCTCAGCCTCACTTGGTTACCGCGGGGCACGCGTTCGTAACGCACCTCGTCCATCACCATCCGGATGATATGCGTGCCCCGCCCGCCCAAAGCCACGTCATCCAGTGGATGAGCTCCGAGACGCGCCGGATCCGGAGGTTCCCCGTGGTCCAGCAGCGTGAAATCCAATCGATCTTTCCGGCTCTCGCAGGTGACTTCAATCGCCCGGTCCGGCGCGCCGCGATAGGCGTGCCGGATGATATTCGCTAAAGCCTCGTCAACCGCGAGTGTGATTCCCCGGCACTCCTCGCCCCGCAGTCCGCAGACCAGGCCCAGTTCTCCGACTGCGGCCCGGATCACAGGCAGAAATCGGGGATCGCTGGGCACTCGAAACTTCAAGAAGACGTCCATCTCAATCTGCGTGGCGATGCAGCATGGCGCAATTTCGCCAGTGACTCCACGGTCTTGATGCCGCTACGGCGAGGAATGGCAGAAAATATTGAGAGACTGGGGCTTACTCGGCCTGTCGCAACTGGAGGCTTTCCAGGTTTTGCGGATGCACGGATGAGACCGCCGCGCGCAGGGGGTCATCCATCATCTTACTCACCCGGGGTTACACACGGCGGCTGCGACGACGAATCGTCAGTTATAACGGAGCCCGAAGGTAACCGGAATCAGCGTGGTTGAGACCCGGTCGCTGAATGCGTAATGATAACGCGCCTCGGTATAGAACTTCCAGCCGGAGTCCGCGAGTCGTATCGTGAAGCCGACGCCGCCGTTCAGGCCGCCTGAACTTGTGCCGCGGGTGGCGATGCTCTGAGTGTATACGTAGCCGCCGGGGTCGCAGCCGTAACCCCACCAGCCGTAGATC
>OKRF01000007.1:7343-8252 GCA_900290315.1 Candidatus Sulfopaludibacter sp. SbA3
ACCGAACGGAGATCCGTGGATGCTGTCGATATGGTGCCGGTAATTCACGGTTAGTGAGTAGAGATCGATGCTCCCGGTCGGAGCGTTAATCGGGTGTAGATTCGTCACGTCCGTGGGCAGACCGCTCCACAGGAACTCTCCGGTAATGGAGTTCTTCTTATTCAGGCCGTATCCGGCGCCGATATTGAAATTCCCGCTCACGCCTGTGTATGCACCCGTCGGATTCAGCGGCGTTGAGATGCCGCCTCCGATGTTAAACGCCAGGTGGGTCTGCCCTTGCAGCGGAATACTCCAGACCGCGCCAAGCAAGCCGATTGCGACCAGGATCCTCTCCGTCATAAACGTTCTCCTATCCCTTACACTCAGTCCGGCGGGTCATGCCGCGCTCGCCATCAATCCCTGACTGCTGCGATAACACTGAAAGAGGTGACAGTTCCACGGCCCCAACTCCACGTATAAGCCCAGGTTCTGTACCTCGTCGCCTTCGCGGCCGTAACTCTCCCCCGACAGGGCGTCGTTCAGCACCCACGTTTCTCCACATACGTCGTCCCATGGCACATGGACACGGGCCTGCACCGTCTGGTCGCTGAGATTCACCATCACCAGGCAGCGGTGCCCGTCTTTCTCCCAACTCCAGGCCATTAGATTCTGGAAGCTCGAATTGTCTGGCCAGCCCGTCCTCTCGCACAGGCTCCACCGGCCATCGTGGAATACCGGGCTGTCGGCGGCGTTCAGGAGTTTTCGGTAAAAGAGCCGCAGTTCCTTGTCGACGCATTCCACGGGGTGTCTGCCCAAGAACACGGGCAGCCTCACTTTCCGTCCCTCGAACTGCCCTTCATGAAACAGCTTCGCCCCCGGAAGCGTCGCCATGATCACCGCCACCGCTCGCGCTTTTGCCGCGGAGAATGA
>OKRF01000007.1:8262-9218 GCA_900290315.1 Candidatus Sulfopaludibacter sp. SbA3
AGCGTCGCCATGATCACCGCCACCGCTCGCGCTTTTGCCGCGGAGAATGTAGCCGCCGCCCGCGGCTCATCGTGATTCTCGATGAACCGGACCAGTCTGCCCTGATAGCGCTGGTCCGCGCAGAGATGCAACGAGCCGATCGTACAGCCGCTTGTCATAGCAGAAGTCGAACCCCTGCTGTTGCAAGTCCCATTCGCGATCCCAGTACGCTTCGGCCATGAAGAGAAAATCGGGATAGGACCGCTTCATGGCTGGGATCACCTCGGCCCAATACTCCGTGGCGGGCCGTTCACCCGCGCGGGCGCCCCAGGTACGCTCGAAAATCGGATTCTCAAGAAGCATCGCCATGTCGCAGCGGATCCCGTCGCATTGGTCCGCGATACTCGTCACCGTGTCCCTCACGGCCTGGCGAAGCCCCGGATGGAACGCGTTCAGTTGCAGCACATCGGGCCAGGCGGGGAAATACGGGTCACGCCCGCAAGCGATCACCCGTTCCGCCACCCGCAGGTAAGCGGCTGGAGCGTTGGCCAGATCCTCGTCGCTTCCTTGAATGAAATACTCCGGGTGATCGTTGGCCCATGCATGATCCGGTGCTACATGGTTGGGGACGAAATCCAGAATCAGGCGCACGCCTCGTTTGGCGAGTTCTTTGCGGGCGGCGGAAAGCCCTTGAGGCCCTCCGAGCAGTTGGTCTGCCACATAGCGCCGCACACAGTAAGGCGACCCTACATTATCCAGAGGGTGAAAATCGGGCAGCGCCCGGCGAAATTCGTCCAGAAGTCCCCGATTTCGATTGGCGATCGCAATTCCTGCCGGACTCCGTTCCCAAACGCCCATCAGCCAAACGGCATCGAATCCGTAATCGGCGAGGCTGTCCCATTCCGCCGGCGGCACGGAGCCCAGTTCGATGAAGTCGCCGTACTTTACGCTCAGATCCGCCAGCCATACCCACGCAT
>OKRF01000007.1:9228-23242 GCA_900290315.1 Candidatus Sulfopaludibacter sp. SbA3
TATCGAGGCCACGCTTTGGAGAACATTGACTCCCTCCCCCGTTCTTTCACTTGCCGGTCTTCCCGCCGATGGGTTCGCCTGAAACGATCAGTTCTACACGCCAATTCTTCTGCCGCCCCTCGGCGGTAGTGTTATCCGCCACAGGCGACTCCTTACCGAATCCTGCCGCCGTGATACAGTCCCCCGAGAGGCCTTGCCGGATCAGGTAGTTTCGTACCGCTTGAGCGCGTAACTCAGAAGCCTTCTGGTTGTACTCGTCGCTGCCTGTGCTATCCGTGTGGCCCTCCACCGCGATGTTTAACCCCGAATGCGCCAGCACGATCCCCGAAAACCGGGCCAGTTTCTCGCGAGCGTCCATCCGCAGATCGTAACTGCCGGGGCCGAACAACGCGTCCGCCATCGTGACCACCAGGCCGCGCGGAGAATCGCGCGTCTGTAGGATGCGATTGAACTGCTCCAGCAACCGGGCCCGCAGTTCCGTGGAGGCCGGGACTACGCGATCCGCTTCAGCCGCCGCGGCCCATTGCTGGGCTGCCAACGCACTTGATTCCTCCGCCGCGATTCGCTCCTGCCGCTCTACCGAGACCGCCCGCGATTCTTCGGCAAACTGCGCCGCTTGCCGAGCCGGCCACAACACGTCCTTGTGGTTTGCTTTCCTCGCCAGTGCATGCTCCGCGAGTCTCAGCGCGCGTTGAGCCTCCCTGAACGTGTCCGGGGCATATTTGTCTGCACCACGCGATTGTGCGATCTCTACGGCGTTCCGCGCTTCATACATTTCGATCGGCACGTTTTTCAAGTCGACTGTCAACTCCGAATTGCCCTTCATTTGGTACTGGCTGCGCTCCACCAGCTTGTAGTCGTTCAACATGAAAAGCTTGCCGGTGGTGCCTTTGCGCACGGCATTCTCCAAAACCAGCATCTCGCCGGGCTCCCGAACCGCCGCGTACGGTTCCACCGTGACGAATAGCAGGAAGGACTGCAATTCGGTAGTCGCCTTCAACTTGCCCCGCCCCTGTTCGCTGACGGAAATCTCACCCAGGTTGATGGCGCGCCTTTCCGCCGACACTGCCCACAATACATAGGTCAGGAACTCGGCTCCCAACTGGCCGGGCTGCAAGAGTCCCTGAAGGTCGACCTCGATCGTCGTAACACCGGATTTCGATGGGAAATCAGCCCAGTGCCCTTGAAGTCAACATTCACTGAACCCCCACCGGCCGGATAACCGATTGCCTGGATCAGTTCGCCCCCGGAGCTGGATTCCTGCGGCGGAACAGTCTGCGCGCGGCCGTCGCCCGCGGCGCACCATAGCACGGCCCATGCCAGGATGGACGAAAATGCCCTTGTGTACATGGCGCTTCACTCCTTGCTCGATGAGCCCTTATTGGCCAATCGAATAACGCCCACGCCGGCGATCGGTCTCTGTGGACCGATTCGCCGGCGGGTGAGTCGGTCAGGGACGCCGTAGGGCTCGCAGAAGCGTGGATCCGCCTACTAATAACAACCCGAGCAGGCCAATCAGCGGAACTTCGCTGCCGCTCTTGGGTAGTTCCGCCGGGAGAGTTTCCACAGGCGGAGCTTCCGCCGCCCGGTCTGCCACCTGCTCCGGCTTGGGAGTTGGGGCGGCAGCCGGCCTGGCACGAACCGGCTCGGGAGCCGGTGTCGCTGCCACGACGGGCTTTGGCGGCGGCGGGGCTTCGCCGATCACCTCTGTATTGGACGCGATTTCGGTCCTCGGTTCTTCCACGATCTTCTGGGCCGAAATCATCATCCCCTTCTTCAAATCGTGGACGGCCGCTTTCTCGCCTCCGACAGTGAAGCGGTAGTTCTCATTTACCTTGTACATCCGGTTTTCGTTATTTGGCAGCGTCAGGATCACCGTATTGCCCGACACCCACCACACCTTTCCTGTGCCGATCGTGGTGGTCCTGTCTGACACAGGGGTCGTCGTGGTGATCACGGTTGCCGTCAGCTTAGTGCCAGTCTTCAGTTGGCCGACGGTCAATTCCTTGCCGTCCACGATGAATCGCCGCGATTCCGGCACGTTGAACGTCCTGACATCGCCCGTCGACATGCGTACCGCCAAGTGGTTGCCATCCACTTCGATCACCGTGCCCTTAAACACTTCCGTCTTCACCGCCGGTGTACCGGCGATGCTTTCTTTGGTGGTCTGAGGCATCGGTTGCTGCGCGCCAGCCAGCGAAGAGAATGCCATCAGCCCCATGCACAATCCGATCAAAATTCCGCGAACGGACCTAGTCATTTTTCCTTATCTCCTTCTTGTCGATTTAGCTGGTTCGCGCCCGGCGGACCATTCTTCAAATCCCCTGGAACGGCGCGCTCCCTCAACGTTGCATGCAGGATGTAGCGTTGCGGGGCGGCGCCGATGAAGTCGAACGGGTAGCACGTAACGAGGGTCAGGCTGGGCGCCGCGCGCGGCCCCAACACTCTGACGTTGTCCGGACGGACGATTTCGATCTGGTCCACCGTATACACCGCTGTGTCTCGCACCGTCGAAAGTTCGATCGCATCGCCAGGTGCAACGTCCTTGAGGCGGCGAAAGAATCCGTCCCGATGACCCGCGATCCCGATGTTGCCGGGGTCTCCCGGCCGCGTTGTGCCGGCAATCCAGCCTGCTCCCCGGTTCAGCGCCAGTTCATCCGTCCCCTCGAACACGGGCACGCGTATGTTGGCCTTGGCGATGCGGACCACCGCAATGGGAGCGGACGCATGTCTCTCCGGCGCCGCTTTCTCACCCGGGATCGCCCGAGCGATCGGCCGCCGCTCCTTCAGGCCCGCTGCTTGCGCCTGGTCGAACTCTTGCAACGCCAGACGGGCAGAAGTCGATTGGTAAACCTGGACTCCGGCAAAGGTCGCCAGCAGTATCGATCCCACGCCCCCCAAAACACTTTCGAGAATCCTGAAACCGGTAACTCGAATAATCATTTGCCCGCCGATGACTTACTTCGATTTAGGCGGGGGCGGCGGGAAATTCTTCAGCAGCTTCGCTACCCCTTTCGTGAGATTCTTTTGGCGTTTTTCGGGCTTGGCCTTTGCGTCGAGCGTCTTGCTGGCCGCTCCCCGCCAGACAATCTGCTTCGATGTCGGATCGTATACGTCCAACGCCAGTTCACCGATGTAGTCATGGTGCTGCCCATGCCGCCGCCGCCATACCAGCCGCGGCCCCATCCCCCGCCGTATCCAAAATCCGTGCTGTAAGAGCTGAACTCTTTTTCCTGGGCGAGTGTGAACTGATATGCGATCCAGATGTCCGCCTGTTCCCCAGTGGCCTTAGTTAGGCCCTTTGCGGTCAACTCCGCTTCGATCGCCGCTCTCACCTGTTGGTCCACCAGGGGATTCAGTTTGGGCGCATCCTTGACTTGGACCCACTTGTAAGTTTTGTACGTGCTGAATTGCGCGCCTTTGTCGAAGTTGTACCGGACATCCTGCGCGAAACCGGCGGCTGCCAGCATTGTCAGCGGTAGAACTATCCTTGCGATTTTCATTGATATCTCCTTTTCCGGTCGTTCATTCCACTTGGGACTCCTCCCGTGCCCGACTCAAGATGCCTCAAGGCCAACTTGAGATCTAACTTTTCGGGGAACCCTATTCCGGCGAATCCGGCGAATCCGGCGACACTCTCCAGGACTTGTCCGGATTAAACTTGGTCATCGCCCTGGCCAGCGCGGCAGTCTGGGGCCCGAGGTCCTTTTCGTAGACCGTACCATCCTGGTTCACGATGAAGCTCATGATGCCCGAAACACCGTACTCCACCGGCCAGGCGACCATGGCGAAGCCGCCGATCATCAGCCCGTGCGCCACGTAGTCCTGCTCGCCATCCAGAGCGTCCGGCCCTTGCGCAAGCAGAATCTTGTACTGATAGCCGTGGTAGCCCTTACCGGTGCCGGTGGGAGCGGGGTATCCTTGGGCGATCGCCTTGGCGACGCTCTCGGCGATGGGGCTGTCGTCGCTGGGCCAATACAGTCCATCCTTTTTGCCAGGGCTGCTGGCTATTTTCGCGGCATATTGCAGCACGCCTTTCCCGTCCCGATCCTTCTCGGCGTACATCTCCTGGGCCTCCACGTAGCCTCTGCAGACTTGCATGGCGTCCAGTTCATTGGCGCCGATGACACGCCGGCGGATCTCGGCCTTGCCTTCCTTGGCGTCGAAATACCATTGCCCGTTCTTCCGAATCAGAGGCACGGCGAAAGGCCACTCCTCGTTGCCAATCAGCAAGGTGGCACGGTCGCGATTCATTTCGTCCGGCTCCAGCGCCGTCTTCTCGGCAATACGCGTTTTGAATTTTTCAAGCAGGTTATTGTCGGCAACTTCGTCGCCGGTTCGCAGGATGTCGGCGGAGCCCGGCCCCATCATTTCTTTGATCGCGTCCAGCCCCTTGGCCGCGGCCTGAATCAGCCCATCGCGAGCCTCTTCGGGGGTGTGGAACATTTTCGGCCCAGCCGTCTGCGCGCCGAGCAACCCCGCTCCGGCGAGGAGGGCAAGGTAAGTCACTGTTGTTCTCATCTCTTTTTCTCCTTCTACCGGCGGCGCCCGCCGCCCATGGATCTTCCACTGGACCTCGCGCCTCCTCCACCGAAACCGCCGCTCTGGCGGGTGCTGGAGAAGCCGCGGTTGCTCGACGCCTGGCCCTGAGCCCGTGACCCTGAGCCGCCCAGAGCGCTCTTCGATGGGCTGCTGCTACCGATGCTCCGGTTGCCGACTCTGTCGCCACCGCTGTTTCCGCGTGCGCCCGATTGCGCGCGGTTCGCGCCGCTCTCGCGCGTGGATGCCTGCGGACCTCGATTCTGTCCGGCGCCGGCCTGACCGCCGCGGTTATCGAAACGCTGCGTGCGTCCCGATGAGTCCCGGCTCGTTCCGCCGAAGCGCTGCGCCGTGTCGCGATTGGAATAAGGCGTGGACCGCCGATGCTCGGGATTGTGTTGCCAGTTGCCGTTGCCCCTGTTCCCGTTTCCGATGTTGTTTCGGTTTCCGCTGTTATAGCCGTACCGGTTATTAAAGTTGTTGTTGATGTTGATGTTGTTGTTGCTCCAGCCGGCGTTCCATCCCCACCCGCCGCCGCCGCAGCAACCACCCCAAAATGCGCCCATCATGACGCCCACTCCGAAGCTGATGGCCGCAGTTGCTGCCACCGCGCCATACGGATAAGCCACCGCCGGGTATGCGTAATACGGCGCTGCGCCGTAGACCACCACGGGGTCATAACTGGGCACGTAAATTACCTGTGGGTTAGAGGGCTGAATCTCGATGATCGTCTTGTTTTCGATAGTCTTTACTTCGACGTTTTGCTCCTTGGTGGTTTCGAGCTTGCCGCCGTCTTTCGCCTTCTTGCGCATCCGCTGGATGGAATCCATCACGTCGCTCTGCTGATCCAGAAAGGCATTGCCGATATCCTGCGTCCACTGAATATTCGCATCCAGCATCTTGAGCGCTTCGGGAAACGCCACCAGCGCCTGGACACTGGGATCCCACGGCTGTTTCGCTGCAGCCTTGGTCAGGTTCTCGCCGGTAAGTTTCGAGTTCTTGGTCAACCACCGCGCACATTGCACGATCTCGAGCGGATACGTGCTCGCGGCCAGCACCTGGGCCAGCAGCGGGTCCGGATACAGTGCGAGAGGCGCCACCAGGCTGTTTAGTTGGTCCGGTGATCTCAGCTTCGGAGCTGCGGCCCCGGCGGTCTGCTCTTGCGCGAACATCGGGACATCGCCAGGCACCAACCCGGCCGTGCAGATCACCGCCGTGATCCGAAGCCAATTACTGCGGATTCCCAAGGTCATTTTGCTCTCCTTGCAACGGGCATTCGCCAATCCTGATGCTTGATCCGGCAGGGTGGAGTTCTTTTCTTGCCGCGATGAAATTCACTCATGGTTTCTTCAGGTGGTGAGGACAGCTCGCGTCCGACGGTAGCGACGTGCGCCGCTCTCTGAGAGGGGGCACCATCGGGAAGGTTGCAAACCGTCCTCACCGGTTGCAGGATTCCGCGGGTACCTTGAAGGATTTAGTTTATGCGCCGAATCTCAAACCGCTTGTGCCACCACTGGTAAGTCGCGTGTTTGCGTTTGTGGGGCGGGCTTCAGCCTGCCAACGCCCGCTTGCGGGCGCGTCCAGCCGCCAGAATTGAAACATCGCCAGATTACAGTCACAACGCTCGGTATTTATCTGCAAGCCACCCATTTTGAGTCACCTGCAGCGAATTTCCACCCTCGGAACGACTCCGTTATTTGGTATCGCCGGGCTAGAATCAAAATGCGGGGAAACACGCGATAAAGAACCCCGCCAAACCGGCCATATTGACCGGCCAACCTTCTATAAATGGTTGGTTCCAATTCACTCTGTTGTACGAAAACCGGTCAAGTTGACCGGTTTTTCGTTTTTGAGGAACAGTTCCATGGAACAAACGGCAAAGATTGAGGACGTCTTAAACCTGGGAACCTGGTTGGGACGGAAACAGGCGCTGGGCATGATCGCCGCACGCTGCACCGCGGCCGAGATTGAGTGCCTGATCGAAGTCTACGAGACCAAACTGTATCTTGCGGTGGATCCTACTTGGGAAGATTACTGCAGAAACCGGCTGGGGATCAGCCGCCGGTCCGCCGAACGGCTCATCCGCAACTACCGGCAACACGGACCCAACCTGATCAAGCTGAACTGCTTCATCCGCATTCGTCCGGCGGAATATCGCATGTTTGCGGCTGTGCTGACCGAAGCTGGCCTGCTCCACGATGGCGAAACCATTCCCTTGGAACCGGAGAACGCGCCGCGACTCGCTCGTGCGGTGGAGGCCATCCGTCATGAGTCCACGGCCGAATCCGAACCGCCCGACTCCGTAGTCCGGGCCTTCGCCAAGGCCGAAAGGTCCCTCCAGGCCGCGCTTGGGGACCTCTCTCGCTTGCAGGCAATGGACCTCGATGCAGAAGGGCGGCTCAAACTCCTGGTGGCAGTGGAAGCTGCGCACGATCATCTCAATCTCATCCAGTCGGGTACGGTTCTTTGATGATTCGCGTGGAAGCCCCTCCGGATCGGCGGCCATTTGCTGTGAGATCGTATTCCTGAAGGGCTTGCTGCAGCAGGTTCTCAAGGTCGGTGAAACAGTACGGTTTTCGGATAAATTCCCAGGATTGCTGGCCGCCGGCGTCCGCCAGCGCCTTCTCGCAGCTATGTGCGGATGTCAGAATCACTCTTACTTGCGGTTGGAGGGCGCGCAACGCACTAAGAACCTCGGCTCCAGACATGGCGGGGAGGGTCAAATCCAGTAACACCACCCCGATTTCCTTCGCATGGGCCCGAAAGGCCTCGGCTGCGGCAGGCCCGTCTCCAGCCTCGATTACCGAATAGCCCTTCTTCTGAAGCATTCGCGAAACCGGCAACCGCAGGGAGGTTTCGTCTTCTACAAGCAGGATCGTGCCCCCGCCGCCCACGGTCTGCGAATCCGCGTCGCGCTCCGCCAGTTCGCAGGCCCTTACGGCCGGCTCAGGAATGGAGGGCAGCAGGACTTCAAACCGGGACCCCTTGCCGGGCGTGCTTTGCACCCGAATCGTGCCGCCGTGGCGGCGGATGATCCCTTGCACCACGGCAAGGCCCAGCCCCCGGCCGCTGAATTTCGTTGTGAAGAACCGATCGAAGATCCTCGCGCGCACTTCTCCCGTCATCCCGCAGCCGGTGTCACTGACTTCCAGCCGGATGTAATCGCCTTCGGGCAGGCTGGGATCATCTGGCCCCGATTGGTCTCCGGTAACGAGTGGTGACCGGGTTGCCTCTTCTATCCGATAGGCCGCTGCGCCAGAGGCGCGTTGCCGCCCTGCCAGGGGCTCCGCGACGATTCGCACGGGAGCGGCCGTCACCGTAATCGTTCCGCCCCGCTCCCCGAGCGACTCGGAGGCATTCGTCACCAGGTTCAGCACCACCTGCCAGATCTGCGATGGATTGGCCCGGACGGCTGCCAGGTTTCGGGGAAGGTCGACTTCCAGGCGGGCCCGTTTGGAAATCGAGACCTTCAGAAGATCGAGCATTTCGCCCACCACTGTGGTGAGATCGACGGGCTGGAATACCGCCTTCTCCTCTGCCTCGTAAGCCAGCAACTCCCGCACGATTCCCGCTGCCCGGCCCGCCACGCGCTTGATTCGTGCAATTCCCTCGCGAGCCGCCGAATCGTCGGGAAGATCAGCGTCCAATAGCTCCGACTCGGAAAGGATGCTGCTTAGAAAGTTGTTGAGGTCATGCGCGATTTCGCCCGCTACCACGCCGACGCTCTCCAGTTTCTGCCTCCCCTCGGCTCCTTCATGGCAACGTTTGAGATCCGTGATGTCGATAGCCGAGGCGACGTAACCGGCGAACCTGCCATCCGCCTCAAAACGCGGAGCACCGTTACCCAGCACCCAGCGGTACTCTCCATCTGCACGCCGCAAGCGGTACTCTGCTTGCCAGTAGCGGCGCATCTCGGATGAAGCGGCAATTTCGTTCATGACTTGCTGGCGGTCGTCGGGATGCACATCCGCAGTCCAGCCGGTGCCCAACTCGTGTTCCATGCCGCGGCCGGTGAAACAGAGCCAGCCTTTGTTGAAGAACGTGGCCTCACTGTCCGGACCGGAAGTGCAGATCATGACTGGAGCCCCATCTGCCATGCTCCGGAAGCGTTGCTCGTTATCTATTGCCACCTCGGCCTGCTTCCGTTCGGTGATGTCCATAACCACGCCTAGCATGCGAACGGCGTTGCCCGCGGCGTCGCGAAAAACCTGGGTTTTGCCAAGAAGCCAGTGAATGGTGCCGTCGGGCCAGACCACCCGGAATTCCGAACTGTGCTCGTCTTCGTAGGACAATGCCTGGCTCACTTCTTGCTGGATTCTTTCACGGTCCTCTGGATGGACCAACCCCACCCACTCCTCGTAGTGCGGAGCCCTTCTGCCGGGTGGGAGGCCATATAGCGGGCCGTATTGCAGGGAGCAGTGGACTTTTCTCGTTTGGATGTCCCACTCCCATGAGCCGATTCGACCGGCCGCCTGCATCAGTTCGAGGCGCTTCTGGCTCATGCGCAGTTCCTCCACCGCCAGTTTCTGCGCCGTGATTTCACTCACTAAGGCGCCCGCCCCGAGGATCCGCCCATCGGCGGCATGCACCGGAAACCAGCTTTCGGACCAATGCCTCAACAGCCCCGGCGTATCAGACCGTTCGCCGCTGAATTCCACGTCCAAAAGAGGTTTGCCTGTCGCCATCACCATCTGGAAGGCCTGCTCCAACTGCGCCGCCAGATATGGCACAATTTCCTTCACCGTATGGCCGACGTGGGCAGCCGCGGGCACACGGTGCTTCTCCGCGAGCTTGGCGTTCACCACCAGGTAACGGAAATCGGTATCGTACAGAGCGAATCCGATGGGAGCGTCCTCCATCAGGCGGCCGATGAGTGTGGATAACAACCTGTCGTGAAGCTGGGCTGCGGCTCCGCCCCCCTCAGGGGAAATGCTGGATCGCGCGAGTTCCTCCGCCATTCGAGAGACGTCGGCGAAACTGCGCCCGCCTTCGTCCGGAACCCGAGACTCAGCTTGGTCAGATGCTCGCATACGAGGCGCCTAGAAATGAGGCCCGAGCGTCATTTGAGGAACATATGATACATCAAACCGGTTCGAGGCGAGCCATAAATAATCGATCTTCTATCCGTCAACAACATCACAAGCGTATTAACACCATGACAACCCCACGGTGCCCTTTTTACGGCTTCCGCTGGCCCGACCGGACGACGGACCTCGTCGATGTAGGCGGCAACGGACGACGGACCTCGTCGATGTAGGCGGCAACGAGTGCGGGCTCGACCTGGATCTGTGTGGTCCTTGCAAAATGGAGTTGCAGAATTGCGCACCTGACTACCGCTACTGTGAAACCGTTAGTGCGGCAAAGGCTTTTCTCTCAGTCGCCACCAGCCGGATTCGCTTCTTCCCGTCAAATTCTGTGGAAGGCGTCTCGTTCGAGGTCTGGACCGGCCGCGTCATGCTACGCACCGGCTGATGCGGCTCTGGCCGGGAGTTTCCGATTTTGCGGCGTTTCCAGAGTGTGGTCTCGCGGGGGCCGGAGGAGTTCCCGCACCTTCGCGAGCACGGTGTCGGCGGTTAGCGAATCTTGAGTCCGCTTGGCCGGAAAACGGGAAACGAACAAAACCTGCATCTTGGGCCGGTACTGTTTGAGTGTGGCCGCCAATGCCCGGCCGTCTACACTCTCGGCAGTCAACATGAGTTGGATAGGACGGGAGTGCAGCCGGGCGACTCCAATCGCTTCGGGTCCGCCCTGGGCTAACAGAACAAAGTATCCTTCATGCCGGAGGTCCTGTAACAGACAATCTCTCAGTTCGCCATCATCCTCGGCGAGGAGGATTGTCGGAAAGCTAACACCGTTTTTCACGGCCGAGTGAGAGACATGATACATCGTTCAAGTACCAGTACGAATCGGTATTATAACCGAGGTTACCGAACGTGACTAATTTATTTTTGAATTTCACTTTATTCTCAAATTTATTTCACTAGTATGTCGTTTCATTAAAATATAATCTATTAATCCTGCGAGAGCACCCCGAAGTTCTTCCAATGGTGGACGACAGGGGCCGCATTGATCTCCTCGACGCCTTTGAGGATTCGGGCTTTTAGTTCGTNNCGAACAGCGTCTCGACGATATTCAGCCAGGAGCCATGTTTCGGTGTCAGGACGTACTGGAAACGATTGGGGTGCTTCGACAGGAATTCCTGCGTCTCTTTGGAGACGTGCGCGGAGTGATTGTCCAGAATGATTCTGATGGTGCATTCCGGCGGATACTTCGCATCGAGATCACTCAGCAGGCCAATGAATTCGATACTGCGGTGCCGGTCCTCCACACGCGCCGTGACATGACCATCCTGGAGATCCAGCGCTGCCAGTATGGAGCAGGTCCCGCATCTCTCGTATTCGTGATCGCGGCCGATTTTGGGGTGTTTGCCTGGCATGGACGGCAGATCGGGTGCGGTATTGCCGATGGCCTGCACTCCAGGCTTCTCGTCCACCGAAACGACGATCAGGGTGGAAGCCGTCTCGCCATCGGCTAGTTTTGCATTCTGTAGCGCTACATCCTGATATACGATCAGGACCCTCCGCATCTTCGCAAATTCAGGATCGCGCCGTTCCAGGTAACACTTGACCTTTTCCGGATGCAAGGGTTGTTCCGCCAAGATTCGGTGCACGGTCGCCTTGGCTGCCCGCGACAGCGCAGGAAAACCGGCCTCCACGGCATGCTCGCGGATGTGCCGAGCGAGCGCTTGCCGGCTCCACACTTCGGCCGCATAGCCCAACTCCTTCGGCTTCGAGCACGCCACATTTACCACCCACGCTTTGGCGTCGTTGCCGATAGCTGGTTCCTTGGGACGGTGGTAGCTGTCTTTCAGCGCTGCCATCGGGCCGACCGCCAAAGCCTTGGCCACCCATTTCGCAACGCTCAGGCGCGTCATTCCGAGACGCCGCCCAATGCTGGCTATGTTGTCTCCCGCGTAATATCCCAGAAGGATTGCGGCACGTTGCGCCTCCCGATGCGGCACTGTGCGCGACCGCGCGACTTGCTCCAATTCGGCCCGGTCTTCATCCGACAAGATCAGTTTGGGTCGCCTGGATTTACCTGCCATGCCTAAGCATATCAGGAAACAACTCCATATGATTATGTTTTATTGAAACCGAATACTCTATGCGCTCAAAAATCCTGCGAATGGGATAGGATTTATCCTATCCCATTCGCCTTACCACTAGGTTAAAAGCCTGGTGCTATGACCATAACTACAGGCACGAACTGCTGGCTGTTTGCCACTCCCGGTATCTCGACGGCAACCAGTCCGAGGTAGTACCCCGCGCCGAGTTTGTCTGGAGCGGCCGAAACGCTGATTGTCGAATTCGTAAATCCATCAGTCGGTGTGGCCAGCAGCCAGCTTCCACCGTAAGTCGTCACGTGGAAAGGCGATGTCTGCCCCGTACCGCTTACCAGGAATTGTTGGGGCGCCAGCCCCCCTGTACCCGTCTGCGTGTTGAACATCAGAACTTGGCTTGCTACCGTCAGGATCTGGACGTTCGATACCTGTAACGACACGGGCACGAAGGACGTTGGGGTATTGCCCGCTGGGTCATTCACTCCAATGAGCCCGTAATACAGTCCTGCAGTCAACCCCTTCGGATTGATCGAGACGGTGAGGTCCGAAGGTGTTGCAGTGACGTCTGGTGTGGCCGAGAGCCACGAACTGCCATCTGCCGTAAGGATGGTAGGATAGTACACGACCGCCGCGCCGCCGGATGCGCCGATGTGCACTTTCTGGGAAGCCGGCGTGGCGCCTCCCGTCTGATACTGGAAGGCGACCAGGTTAGCGGCGGGTTGGAATACCGGCGAAGGCGACACGTTCAGCACTACCGGCACCTGGAGCACGGGGATGGACGTGTCCGAGGACTGAATCACAACCTGGCCAGTGTACGTTCCCGTACCGAGTGAACTCGCATTTACCGCTACGGCTGCCGATGTGGGAGTAGTCCCGCTTCCTACAGCCATAAGCCAGTTCCCACCCGAAGCGGTAGCCGTGGTCAGGCTGAACGGAGTAGCGCTGCTTTGATTATTCACCACCAACACTTGGGGATCGGGCGGGTCCTGTCCAATCTGGTAAGAAAAGACGAGTCCAAACGGGCTTGCCGTGAAGGATTTTGACGCCGTTACAACCAGAGTCACATTGATGTACTGGTCGCCGTTGCTGGCAGCATCCGAACTGAGCACCACGTTTCCTGAATACGTGCCTGCCGACAACCCTTGCGGGGCGACTCCGATGGTGACGTCTGCCGGCGTGTACTGATTCGACTGGGTCACGTTCAGCCAGTTGACCGATCCTGTTGTGACAGCAGCGGCCTCGAACCACATCGAGCCGCTCGAACTCGTAACGGGAACCAGGACCGGCGGCGGATTGACGCCTCCAATAGAGTAGGTAAAGGAAACGCTGCTGCGACCCGCCGTGAGATAGTTGGCGGCCGTGACGCGCACGGAAACCGGTACGCTGACCGCAGAGCCTCCGCTGCTGGTCGGCGTTATCGTGACGGTTGCGGTGTAGTTACCCGCCGCCGTGGTGGAAGGGGGCAGGACGTTCACAGCGAAACCGCTGGGTGTGGTCCCCGACGCGATCGACGCGGTGACCCATCCAGGACCCTGGACGCCTACGCCAAAGTTGAGCGGCTCGAGCGTGCTCGTCACCGACACGTGTTGACTTGCTGGAGTGGGGCCGCCGGCTTTGTAGTCAAAATACAGGCTGGCTGGGCTAGCCACTAATTGGCTCGTGCTGAATATCGTCATGGTCACCGGCACTTGCGTCGCGCTTGCGCCGCCGCTCAGCGGCGTGAGAGTGATCGTGCCGTTATATGTTCCAGAGGCGAGTCCAGCCGGGGTAACGGACACCAGGACTGTGGTTGGCGTGTTGCCGGAAGCCTGCGAAAACCCCAGCCAGGTTCCTCCGCTGGCGGTCACGCCAAACGGCACAGTTCCGTTATTGGAATTGACAACCGACAGTACCTGCGACAGCGGCGAGGGGCCGCCAGGTTGATAGTTGAATGTGAGGTAGTTCGGAGACGCCACCAGATTCCCCGCGACAAATACACGGAGCGTGACGTTCACCTGCTGCGTCGCCCCCCCGTTGGTCGGAAGGATCCGAACGGCGCCTGTGTATGTGCCCGCCGCCATGTTTGGCAAAGGCGCAATGGCCACATAGACCGTCGCTGGAGTCACATAGCTGCTGGCCGACACCGAGATCCACGAGACGGTGGGAGATACGTTGAAAGAAACCGGGCTGCCTGTGCTCGCGACGCTCACATAAACCGGCGCGGGATATGGCCCTCCGGGGTTGTAATCAAAGTTGGCGTAGTTCGGGCTCACAATCAGGTTTCCCTGGGGAGCCGCCAACACCTGGAGCGAGACAGATACCACCGTCTTAATCGCATCGACGGACGCTGGGGGCCCGATGATGATCGATCCGGTG
>OKRF01000007.1:23252-35314 GCA_900290315.1 Candidatus Sulfopaludibacter sp. SbA3
TTGATGATCGATCCGGTGTATGTCCCTGGCGCCAGGTTGCCAGGCGCGGTTACAGTCGCATATATCGTGCTGGGCGTGACGCCGGTCGAGGGCGTTACGGTCAACCAGGGAGCTCCAGAGACGGTGACGATAAAACTCGCCGGTGTATCACAAGTGAGGTAGACATACAAGTGAGGTAGACATTCTGGCCTCCCGGATTGGAACCGCCAATTTGGTACACAAATGAGAGTGCTTGCGGGTTTGCGCTGATGAGTTGGGCTTTGGCCACGCCCGTGCCGTACAACATTACCAGAGCGATCGAGAGCGATGAGATCAAAGTTCGAACCGGTGTCATAAGTTGTCCTCCTGTGCAGGTGATCCGCTTTGCCAGCATGGCAATCGCAAGATGTCGGGTCACTCGCGGACCGGCGTGATTTGCCGTCCTGTTGCATTAATGTCGCCGGATTTGGCAAGGACGTATTTTTTTTGGGGAAAGAAAATAGATCGCTTCACCCGCCGGCAGCATCCCCTTCCTTCAAGCCCAAGGGAGTAATACACTGGAACACCGCAATGCAGACCCAGTCCTCTTTATCAGCCCAGATCGTCAGGATCAGGCTATTCTGCGCCAGGTAGTGTGTAGCACGCACCGCGCACTCTCCGCCGGCACGTGCCGCCATGCGTTCCGGATCCTTCGCCGGGACCGCGTCGCGGCTGTACTCTGCGATCACGAACTGCCCGATGGATCCTGGCTGGATGTTCTCCACGGTATCTCGGCTTCAGGCGATCCGCCCCCGTTGATCGTGACTTCACGGGTCGCGGACGCGCGTCTTTGGGCGGAGGTTCTCAATCTCGGCGGTTTCGATGTGATCGCCAAACCGTTCCACGCGCCGGAGGTGCTTCACGTCCTCAGAACGGTTAGCCTGCAAAAGGCCGGGCCGGCCCGTTCCCAGCGGTTGGCGGCCAACGCTTAGGGCCGGATCGCCGGGATTCACCGCGAGTCTGTGACAGGCGGCAGGGACAGGCGCAGACCGCTTTCCGCGTTCAGCTTGCGCGTAGCCTCGCGATCGATGGATTCGAGCGTCATGCTCCGCACCGTGCCTTCCTCGGTTTCGTAGTGGAGTGCACCGTCCTGTATCCACACGGCGATGGCCCGGCTGACCTTGCTGTCCTTCGATACCAGGGAGAATGCGGAAGCCCGATCGCTGGCTGAGGCGGGCCAGTTGTACTCGTGAAGCACCGGATGTGGCGGTTCTGGCGATGCTACCGTTGGCGGTTCTGGCGGCATGACGATGAGGGACGAGGGCTCAGACGCTTCGCTGCAGACCTCCGTTGACGGGTTGCTGAAGCCGGAATCGGGGAATCCCCAGGGAATGCCGGACTGGCCGCGGCTGTTGCGGCGGTCCCGGATTCCACGCGCGAGGGGGCGGAGACCCACCGGGTCTCCCGGAGGCCGGAATCCGGCGCCCCCTCCCCCGGCATGCCCTCCGCGTTGAGCGCTGGAACGAGCTGAAAACAGTGTGCAGGCAAGAACTAAAACAAACACCAACGTTTTCATGGTAGCCATCCTGTTCCGGGTCTGTGCGTGACACCACTCGGCCTCGCGCCGGGTTGCGGACGACGCCGCAAGTCGGGCCATGGTGGTCCCTCCCGCCTCGCGAGGGCGCGAGATGCCACCCGATAACCGTCCACGAAGTCCATCGTCAACGGTTTCCCGGAACGAGGCCGAACACTGCCGGACCTCACATCAGGACCGGAACAAAACGATGACCGCGCCGGTGGAGGGGATTTAGAGTTTTAGGGCGACGCTGGAGGCGCGCCGGGCAAGGCATCGGGAGAAAGTAAATCTCACGCTCGGGCGGGGCATCACTGGGCGGGGNNCCGCCAACTCCTTCGATCTCACGGGTGAACAACTCGTAGTCGCCGAGGTGCATCGTAACCTCCCGCCCAGTTCGCTGTACGAGCATGCCATTCGATTCGACAAGGATGCCAGCATCGCCGAAAACGGTGCGCTCGTCGCGTATTCCGGTTGTAAGACCGGCCGCTCGCCCAAGGACAAGCGCGTGGTGAAACACCCGGAATCCGAGAACGACGTCTGGTGGGGACCGGTGAACATGCCGTGCGACGCACGGACCTTCGCCATCAACCGCCAGCGCGCGCTCGATTACCTGAACACTCGGGAGCGGCTGTACTGCTTCGATGGTTTTGCCGGCTGGCACCCGGTCCATCGAATTAAGGTGCGAGTCATCTGTTCGCGTCCCTATCACGCCCTGTTCATGAGTATCATGCTCATCCGGCCGACGAAGCAGGAACTGGAGATATTCGGCAAACCGGACTTCACCGTCTACAATGCAGGCCAATTCCCGGCGAACCGGCTCACCAGCGGGATGGGATCGACGACAAGCATTGCCCTCAGCCTGGAAGACCGCCAAATGGTCATTCTAGGCACCGAGTATGCCGGAGAAATGAAAAAGGGCGTGTTCACGGTGGCCAACTACTTCGCTCCGCGGCGGGGCGTACTCTCGATGCACTGCTCGGCCACGGCGGACAAAGAGACCGGGCGATCGTCGCTGCTGTTCGGATTGAGCGGCACGGGGAAGACGACCCTCTCGGCAGACCCGAGGCGCCACCTCATCGGCGACGACGAGCATTGCTGGTGCGACGAGGGCATCTTCAACATCGAGGGTGGCTGTTACGCGNNATTTTCCAGGCCCTGCGCTTCGGCGCAGTGCTGGAGAACGTGGTGCTGGAGCAGGACCGCACCGTCGATTTCACCGATACCAGCCTGACGGAAAACACGCGGGGAGCGTATCCGATCGAGTTCATCCACAGCGCCAGGATCCCGTGCCAGGCGGGCCATCCCACGGACGTGATCTTTCTCACCTGCGATGCTTTTGGAGTGTTGCCGCCGGTCAGTTGCTTGTCGCCGGCGCAAGCCATGTATCACTTCATCAGCGGATACACGGCCAAAGTGTCCGGAACGGAGATGGGAGTGACTGAGCCCCAAGCCACATTCTCGCCGTGTTTTGGCGGTCCGTTTCTGGTGTGGCATCCCAATAAGTACGCCGAACTGCTCGCCGCCAGGATGAAGGAACACCGGACGCGCGTCTGGTTGGTGAACACCGGCTGGAGCGGTGGGGCTTTCGGATTGGGGAAGCGCATCAGCCTGAAAAACACCAGGGCCATCATCGATGCGATCCACAGCGGGGCGCTGGCTCAGGCGGAGACGGAGCGTGATCCGGTTTTCGGGTTTAACGTGGTGACCGGGTGCCCCGGCGTCCCCCGGGAAACCCTTCTGCCGCGTGAAGCCTGGTATGACAAAGCCGCGTACGAGACGACGGCCAGGAAACTCGCGGGACTGTTCCGGGAAAACTTCTGCGCATACGAATCCGGTGTCAGCGAGGAAATCAAAACCGCGGGACCCCGCGTGAACCTCCCGTGAACTGGCTTTACCAATTACACGCCACCGATCAGGTTGCTCACGCGGTGGGCGTCCTCGCATTGGTATGCATGGCAGGAATGGCGCTTGGCGGCGTCAAGCTTCGTGGCATTGGCCTGGGCTCGGCGGGCGTGCTGTTCGCGGGCATCCTCGCCGGCCACTTCGGGAGGCCGGTGGACCGGGGCACGCTGGACTTTGTGAAGGAGTTCGGGCTGATCCTGTTCGTGTTCATGATCGGTCTGCAACAAGGGCCGGGCTTCTTCACTACGCTGCGGCAGCAGGGCATCAAGATGAACGCACTTGCCGCCGGCACCGTCCTCCTGGGTGCGGCCGGCGCGCCGCTGATCGGATGGCTCGCGCATTTCGACTCCGCGGCCGTGTTGGGTATCTTTTCGGGCGCTTCGGTCAATATGCCCTCGCTGGGCGCCGCGGTGCAGACGCTCCACACATTGCCGGGCCTTGCGGCCGATCGCCTCGCGCTGCCCGCGCTGGCCTGCGCCGTGACGTTCCCGGCGGCGATCGCCGGCAGCATCGGCACGCTGCTACTGCTGAAATGCATCTTTCGCATCGATCCGGTGCGTGAGGCGGCGGAATTCGCCGCCAAGGTCCGGCGCCGCTCCGAACCGCTGGAACATCGCACCATGATGGTGACCAATCCGAATCTCGACAACGTGCGCGTGGACGCCATTCCGGGCCGCCGCGAAACGGGCGTGAGCATTTCGCGGCTACGGCACCGCGGCGAGACAGGCGCCGCCCTCCACACCTCGGTGGTTTGGAGCGGCGATAGCCTGGTGGCGGTCGGCACACGCGCCGGGCTGGACCAGTTCCAGAAAATAGTCGGGCACCGGAGTGACGAGGACCTGGTACTCGCCGATAGCCGGATTACATTCCGGCGTGTGGTAGTGACGGATCGCGCAGTGCTTGGCAGGAGCGTCGCCGACCTCGGCCTGGACGACCGTTGCGGCGTCGCCGTCACCAGGATCACCCGCGGCGGCATGGAGATGTCGGCCGTGCCGGGCCTACAGTTGCAGTTCGGCGACATGGTGCAGATCGTCGGCCGAGAGGAAGGACTGGACCAGGCGGCCAAGGTGCTTGGCAACTCCCTCAAGGAACTCAACGAAACGCATTTCATCCCGCTGTTCATCGGGATCTTTCTGGGGGTTGTCGTGGGGACGATCCCGATCGCCATCCCGGGTCTGCCGCAGCCCGTGCGGCTCGGATTGGCAAGCGGCCCTCTAATTGTGGCGCTGTTGCTCGGCCGCATTGGCCGCATTGGACGGCTTGTCTGCCACATGCCGCTCAACGCGAACCTGGCGTTCCGGGAATTTGGCGTGGCGCTGTTTTTCGCGGCCGTCGGTCTCGATGCCGGAGCGAAGTTTTTTGCCACCGTCTTCAGCGCCACCGGTATCCAGTGGCTGCTGGCCGGTTTGTGTGTGACGGTGGTGCCGCTGTTTCTGGTCGGGATCTTCGCGCGGATGGTTTGCCGATTGAGCTTCATTGAACTGAGCGGGTTGCTAGCCGGCAGCACCACCAATCCTCCGGCCCTGGCGTTTGCTACGAGTATCGGGGGCTCAGACGCGCCGGCGGTGGCGTACGCCACAGTGTACCCGTTGACCATGCTTCTGCGGGTCCTGTGCGCACAGGTTCTGGCTCTGACCTTGGTTCAATGAGAATCATTCGAGTTTCTATGCGCATCCTCGTTCTCTTCCTGGTAGTGACCCTATTGGACGCTGCGGCCGGATGGTCTAGCGGAAAAGACGACGCGGCGCGCGAGGTACTCGATCGCTACCTGGGGTCAGCCCGCGAGAGTCGCGGTATTGACGGGGAGGCGCGCCAATTCGTGATCGACGCCTCCCTGCCCCGGATGCACAAGCAGGGCGGCGTGCGCGGACTGAAACTCATCAGTGGCGCCGGACGGGTGGTCTTCACAGAACTGCATTTCGTGGGCGACGATGTGATCAAGAGGGCGGTACTCGCCAGGTTCCTATCGGCGGAGGCGAATGCGGACCCGGCCGGGGAGGATCTCGGCGTGACACGCAGGAATTATCGGTTTCACTATAAGGGCAATGCGGATTACAATGGCCGGACCGCGTTTGTGTTCCGCACGGTTCCCACCAGACGGCTGGCCGGACTCTTTAGAGGCGAACTCTGGCTGGATGCGGAAACGGCCCGGCCTCTGCGCGAATGGGGTCAGTTTGTGAAATCGCCCTCAGTCTTCCTCAGCGACATCTACTTCGTGCGGGACTATGTTCCGGATGGCCCCGAATCCAGCCCGCGCAGAACCATCCTGAAGTTGCGAGTGGCCTTCGCCGGACCTGTGGAGTTGACGATGTGGCTCGACGAGCCGCCCGCGGCTTTCTGAACTCAGATCTTATTCGACTGGAGCGTAATATCCGTGGCGCCACGAGGCGCGCAGCGGCGGGGCGCCGGGCGATTGTGAGAGCTCGACTTTCACCTTGTGATATTTGCCGTCGTTCTGCGGATTTCTGGATGAGTAGCCCAGCAGGTAGTGAGAGCGAATTTCGCGGCTGAGCCGCTCGACCACATCAGGCAGCTCCTTGATATTTTGCACGATAAGCACCTTCCCCCCAGTTTCCTCGGCGAGCTGCTGCAGTAGCCTGGGCCGATGATACAGGCCGATGCCGTAGACACGAAGATCTCCTTCCATCACCATGCTGCGGACCTCCGACTCGCTGAACCGGCTGTTGTTGTCCATGCCGTCGGAGAGAACCGTAAGCACACGGTTGGTGTTCTTGGCGGACTTCATCTGATGGACGCTCAAGGCCAGGGCGTCCAGAAGCGCGGTCCAACCTCCGGCTTGCACAAAACCGAGCTTTCGATGGATCTCTGCAGGTTCAATAGTGAATCCACCCAACAGGCGGGGCTTATCGGCGAACTGCACCAGGAAAAACTCGTCGCCGGGCATGGTGGTCTGAAAAAGCAGCTTGAGTNNGATTCTTCATGCTGCCGCTGCTGTCGAATAGCAGTCCCATGGAGACCGGCGCATCCTCCGCCGAAAAGGAGGAAATGGTCTGCTCCACGCCGTCTTCCAGTAGATGAAAACGGTCGCGAGAGAGATCGGTAATGGGCCGGTCCATCGAATCGGTGACGCTCACCGGGACGAGAACCAATCTAAAATCGAGCCGGAGATTGGCGGGTGGCAATCGACTCACGACTTGGGCTTGGCGTGGTGTGACTGAGAGCTGAGGTTGCGGCTCTTGTGCGCCACCTCCTTCGATGGTAAAACAGTTCCCGAGCAGCGTGACAAAAAGCACAATTCCAAAACTGGAAAGCATGGCGCTGCAAGAATACCAAATTCAGTTGTTGGATTTCTCGACAGGGACGTACCTTAGGGAGGCAGGAGTAACAGACAGTCCTTCAGTGCACTGCCACCTGGACGGCACAGTGCCGGCCTACAAGGCTCAACGGCGCGGCTGTTCGGGACAATGTCGATGACCCGCGAACGGAGTGGTAATGACTCGTCATGCGGCTGCGCAATTCCGCGCGCGCGCGGACCAGACGCGATTTGGCGGCAGAGACGGTGATTCCCAACTGGCCTGCCACGTCCCTCATAGGCAATCCCTGGATATCGCGGAGAAGCATGACATCGCGCATCAGGCGGGGGATTCGAGTCATTTCCGATCGGAGGACCTGGGTAAGTTGGATGACTCCGAGCTCGCCCTCCGGGTCCGGCCCGGAAGCCGCCAATTGAATAGGGAGGCTTCGAGGCTCGGGCGGCGCTTCCCCGGAAGCCGCCAATTGAATAGGGAGGCTTCGAGGCTCGGGCGGCGCTTCATCGAGGTAGACAAAGCGGGCACGCCGCCTGACTCGCATCAGCATCAGGCATTCATTGGCGACGATCCGCGCCAGCCATGTAGAGAACTCCGCTTCGCCTTGATACTGGTCGAGATGCAGATAAGCTTTTATAAAAGCATTCTGCGCCTGGTCCTCCGCATCACCCCGATTGCGAAGGAAAAAACAGCCCAAATCCACGCATTTGCGCCCATGCCGCTGGATCAGTTCGCCAAAGGCGTTCTGGTCTCCACACCGAGCTCCTTCCACGAGCTGCAGATCGGTCATTTCCGAGAGTTCCATGAATGCGTCCTGCATATCATCGCGACCCCTTTTTTGGATTTCTTATCGGTTCGGGGAGAAGTGATCGCAAGCACCTAACCAAAGTGAGGGCTGTTTGTTTTCAGCGCATACGGTGAGCTTTAGGGAATTTCGGACCTGTGCGCCTCAAAATAGACAGCCTGAATACGCGCCAGGAGTGCCCTTTGGGCCAGACGTCGCAGAACGGCGCGATCGCGGAAACTCTGTAGACCGAGACGCCGGCTGGCGTCATCTGTACGGTGCGAGATTGCTTATGATGCTTCGCGCTTTCTTTTGCCTCGCAGTGCTTGCGGCGGCCGGGGCTCGCGGACAAATTCGGATTGAAACCCAAGGTGGTCAGGTTCACCTCCTTCCCGGTGACAGCGCCATTCTGTGGGGGAACGAACTCCGAACGGATATGACCTGTGTGGTCAAGCCGGTACGGCCGGAGATTGGCTTCGACCTTGGCTTTCACAGCGGATATGAAGTAAGTCTGGCGGCGGAAGAACTCGCCCGGAGCGGAGGCCAGTTAACCGTGCTTTTTCGCGTGATACCGGAAGGCTATCCGGAGAAAGCGGCCTATTTTTCTCAGAAGTGGACCGTCCCGCGAATGGCGGAGGAAGCCAGGGGCACAGCTGTTCTGGAAGGCAAGTTCGTCTTGGGAGAGGGGAAGTATCAGATTGACTGGCTGATGCGCGACCGGAGCGAGAGGTTCTGCTCCGCACACTGGAAGGTCGCGGCCGAACTTCGCGGCAAGGACCGCCTGATTGCACCCCGACTCCCTCAAGGAACCGTTGTGGCGCAGGGTGCCGCACCCTTCGCCGCCGAGATGCCGGTGAGGCGGGACTTGGCCAACAGGTTCCACGTGCTGGTGCTATTCCACGCGACTTCACAGGTTCCCGAAGCTTCCGGGATGCGTGCCACCGAAGTGTCCGTGATGCTATCCATTCTGCGGAGCATCGCTCGCGAGCCCCGCATCAACAGCTACTCAATCGTGGCATTTAACCTGGAGCGGAGCGCGGTCCTATACCGCAGTGAGAAGGTTGACGAACTGGATTTTCCGGCCCTGGGCAAGGCGATCAACCAAGTTAAATTAGGCACGATTGACGTGCGCAGCCTGCAGCGGAGACATTTCGCGATGTCTTTTTTTCGAGAATTGCTTGCTGAGGAAATAGCCACGAACCGTCCGAATGCGCTGATTTTTGTCGGGCCAAAGACAGACGTTGACGATGGTGTGCGGAGCGCATGGAAGGAACTGGAAAGGCCAGCTTGCCCGGTGTTTTACCTGAATTACAATGCCGATCCGGTCTCGAATCCATTGCGCGACTTAATAGGATCCGCAGTCAGACTATGGAAAGGCTTCGAATACACCATCAGCAAACCGCGCGATTTGTTTCTCGCGTGGAAAGAGGTAATGTCTCGAATTCCAGTTGCTGAGGCTTCTGCTGACACCTCCCGGCAGACGGAGACCTCGAACGGCCTGATGCCCAAAAAATAGATCTGGTTACCGCCGGGAACATCGTTACAACTGGAAAAGGGGTCGTAGAGGAGACTCCTCTCCGACCGAGTTCGAGCACGGTAACCCGCCCTGAACTCAACAATCTGGATCGAGGAGATACTAAATGCAGAAAATTCTTGCTTTGACGATATTGGTCGCGCTGTGCGGCGTTGCGTGCTTCGCGGCGGACGATCATCCAAAGGCCGAAACCTTTTTCGGCTTCACATACATGCGAGCCAATTCGGCGACCAACGTCCCGGCCTTCAGCACCAACGGCGGGGGCGGCCAATTGGCGGTGGACTTCAACAAGTACGTTGGTTTCGTGATGGACATGGGAGCCGTCCACAACGGCAACATCGGCGGCGCCCACCTGGACAGCACGTTTATCAACTACCTGTGGGGACCGCGCATCTCGCTGCGGCATTCCCGCCTGACTCCCTATTTCAATATTCTGTTCGGCGGCATGCACGCGGGGACGAGTACGGAGGTCAATGCCGTGCCGGTTGGGCCGCCGACTGTCAGCCAGCCGATTTACCTTCCCGGCCAACCGACACCGGTGCCTCCCAACACACCAGTAAGCTTGCGGGCGGTCGCATCGCAGACCGGGTTCGCCATGGCCGTGGGCGGCGGCCTGGATATCAAGATCAACAAGACGGTCAGTTTCCGTCCGATCGGCCTGGACTACATGATGACGCGGTTGCAGAATATTCGGGACCTGAATGACAGGAACCAGAATAATCTCAGATACACGACTGGGTTCAACTTCACTTTCGGCGCCCAATAGTTGCAGTAGCTGTCTGGGCCAGGTTGGACGCTCCACCCGGGGGCGCCCAGCCTCCTCCTTCCCGGGGGTCAGTCTTCATCCTCAGGTTGCAGTTTCATGGGCCTGTCCTGGGCAATTTCCTTCTCAATGCCATGTTTGGCGATCCGGTACATCAGTGCTTTGCGGCTGATGTCCAGGTGACGCGCGGCCTGGGTCTGATTCCAGTTGAACTTGCGCAGCGCCTGCACGATCAACTTACGTTCCACCGCTTCGAGACTCAGGCCTTCGGCTTGCGCAGGCATTCTTGGCATCTCGCCCGGGGGCTCNNTTCGTCGGAACGGCTCAGCAGGACGATCCGTTCCATCAGGTTTTCGAGCTCGCGGATATTGCCGGGCCATCGGTAATTCACAAAATATGGGATCAGGTTGGGCGGAAGCAGCAGTTCGGGTTTCGTGTGCTTGCGCTTGCTGCGCTCGAAGAACTCGCCGACCAGGATGGGAATGTCGTCGGGACGGTCGCGGAGTGGCGGCAGCGTAATGGGAATGACGGCGATGCGGTAATAAAGGTCTTCCCGGAACAACCCTGCAGCGACACGTTGCTCCAGATCCCGGTGAGTGGCGGCGATAATGCGCACATTCACCTTCTGGGTGCCGGTGGCGCCGATCTTTTCGATTTCGTGCTCCTGGACGAGCCGCAAGACTCGCACCTGCAAGTCCAAAGGCATCTCGCCGATCTCATCGAGGAAGACCGTGCCACCATCGGCAATTTCGACCTTGCCCTTCTTGTGGTTGAAAGCACCGGTAAAGGAACCTTTGATGTGGCCGAACAGCTCCGACTCGAGCAGTTCGCCGGGAATGGATCCACAACTGATGACGACAAACGGCTGCTCGCGCCGCTGGCTGTTGAAGTGAATGGCCTTGGCCAGCAACTCCTTGCCGGTGCCGGTTTCGCCGCAGATGAGGACCGTAGCGTCGGTTTGGGCCACGGAGGCCGCCGAGTCGAGTGCATACAGCAGGTTCTGAGACGTGCCGATGAGGTTCTCGAACCCGAACTTGCGGTCGATGGTGGAGCGTAAGGTCCGCACTTCCTCGATCAGGCTGCGGCGTTCCAGGACACGGGTAATCAACGCTCTCAATTCGTCAGGGTGAATGGGCTTGGTGAGGTAATCGTAAGCGCCGCACTTGATTGCCTCGACGGCGGTCTCGATGGTGCCGAAGGCAGTGACAATGACGACCGCCGTCTCGGAGAACTCTGTCCGGATCGTCTTCAGCAGGTCCATGCCGGACAAATCGGGCAAGTTGAGGTCGGTTATTACTAAATCGAACCGGTCTTTGTGCAGAATCTCCAGCGCCTGGGCGACATCCACGGCCGCGCTGGCGTCGTAGCCTGCTTTTTCCAATTGCGCTTGAGTAACGCGCCTCAGGCTCTCGTCGTCCTCAACTACCAATATGCGGCCGCTGCTCATGTGGGTTTGGCGGGTTCAGCGGTAACCGTACTGAAACGCAGGTACCTTTTTCAGAAGACCCGATAACCATGATGTTACCGCAATGCGCGACCGCAATCTGGCGAGCTACTGTCAAGCCGAGTCCAAGGCCGTTCTCGCGTGTCGTAAAAAAGGGGTCAAAGACTCTTGCGATTATGTCGGGCGCTATTCCGCAACCGTGGTCTTTGACGGTGATTACGACGTTATCGGCGTCGGGACGGGCGGCAACAACGACTTGCCCGCCGCCGGGGGGGGCCTGGATCGAGTTCATGACAAGATTCAGAAGCATATTTCCGACCTGCTCCGGATCGCAGTTCGGGCGTGGCATGTCCGGGGCGATGTCCTTGCGAATCAGAAAATACGGGTCGTGCTCTTTGAGGCCGCTCCGCTCGATGACCTGATCCACAAGCTGCGAGAGGTCGACCATCCTCCACTTCCCCTTCCTGGGCTGCGTGTAGTCCAGAATATCGGACAGCGCGCGATCCAGTTGGTGAGACTCCTTCTGAATGATCCTGAGGAACTCCACCCGTTTCTCTTCCGGGAGCCGGCGGTCCTCGAGCAGGGAAACGGCGCCTTCGATGCTGGAGACCGGTGTACGGAAGCGGTGAACCAGGCCGGCCACGATCTGATTGGGAGAGGGGATCTCACCGGCGCCCTGCGCACCCAAGAATGCGTTGTCGCGGTGCCGGCCGCCTGGCGCCGGAGAAATTTCCTGACTGGCGCCGGCCAGGCTCCCGTGAATGCGAGTCAGCCAGCCAGCCGTGATGCCGACCCCGGCATACAGCAGGGTTTCGGTAACCGCAGGCATCCA
>OKRF01000021.1:0-5897 GCA_900290315.1 Candidatus Sulfopaludibacter sp. SbA3
TTTGCGTTCCTCGGCGTGAATCCCGCCGCCGGCAGAACCATCGGACCGGATGACGACCGCATCCCGAACGCTCACCCGGTAGCCGTGATCAGCCACGGCTATTGGAGCCGCCGCTTCGGCCTGGCGCCATCCGTCATCGGCCGCAAAATCACGATTGCCGGCCAGCCTTTCACCATCATCGGAGTCGCACCTGCGGAGTTCCTGGGAGTGGAAGTCGGCGCCGCGCCGGACGTTTTCGTGCCCCTGATGATGCGGCCCACGGTGAACCCCGCGTGGGGCGATTTCGCCGGGCGCGGGGAGCCCTGGTGCATCACTCTGGCGCGCGCGAAGCCACGAGTCGATTCTCGTCAAGCCACCGCTGAACTCGAGGCCATCTATCGCCAGGAGACGCCGCCGTTGCTTTCAGCGGCCGGGCCCGCCAGTGGATCGCCGCGAATATGGTCGAGTGGCACATCCAGATGCTGCCCGTCGCCGCCGGCCTTTCCCAGTTGCGGTTGCAATTTTCGCAGGCGCTTTTTCTGCTGATGGGTGCCGTCGGGATCGTGCTGCTCATCGCCTGCGCCAATACCGCCAATCTGCTGCTGGCGCGTGCGGCGGCGCGGCGGCGCGAGTTCACCATGCGCCTCGCCTTGGGAGCCAGCCGCGGCAGATTGGTGCGCCAACTGTTGGCGGAGAGCCTCGTGCTCGCTGCCATGGGAGGCGCGTCCGGCGTCCTGCTGGCCGCTTGGGGCACCAGGCTGCTCGTGCTCTATCTTTCGGTAGGACGCAGCCCCATCGCGTTGAACCTGAGTCCCGACGTCCGCGTGGTGGCCTTCACGGTGGCCGCTTCCCTGCTTACCGGCCTGCTGTTCGGGCTGGCGCCGGCACTGAAAAGCACCGGAAATCTGTGTACCGTCCGCAGCCGCATTCGCCCGGGCAGAACCCTCGCTGTGGCCCAGGTGGCGCTCTCGCTGCTGCTCCTCATCGCCGCCGGACTCTTTACCCGCAGTCTGCAGAATCTATCCGGAAGCGAATCAGGCCAGACGCGCGAACGTGTTTTGACCGTTCGCGTCGAGCCGCACGGCAGCGAGTCCGCCAACAGAATCGCCCTGGATGCCAAATACCGCGATCTCATCCGGCGTGTGGAAGAGTTGCCCGGTGTCCGCTCTGCCAGCATGGCCGAGGTCACGCCTAGCAGTCCGAACGGGGGTAATTTCGGAGCCATGCGCACCACCTCGGGCAAGTACAGCGAGCCCATTCCGGTGATCGAGACCTACCCCAACTACTTCGCTAGCGCCGGCATCCCCATGGCGGCCGGCCGCGATCTCACCACTCGCGATCTCAACAACGAATCCCCCACCGTCTGCATCGTCAACGAAGCCCTGGTGCGCGCATTCTACCCCAACGCCAATCCCATCGGCCTGCCATGCGAAGGCGGGCAGATCGTGGGTGTGGTCAAGGACTCGCGCGCTATGAATCCCACGGGCTCCATCGAACCCCTGATCTACATGGCGTACCTGCACTCGCACACCGGGCGTGGCGCCATGGTCTTGTACGTGCGGTCCGCCGGCGAGGCGAGTTGGATCCTGCCGCGCATCCGCGAAGAAGTGGGCAAGGTCGACCCCACCGTTCCGCAGTTCCAGGTCCACACCCTTGCGCAGGAAATGGATGCCGCCCTGGTGCGCGAGCGCCTGGTGGCCACGCTCTCCAGCCTCTTCGGCGTGGCAGCCTTACTGCTGGCCTGCGTCGGGCTGTATGGACTGCTCGCGTTTGCCGTGGTCCAGCGCACCGGTGAAGTCGGCATCCGCATGGCGCTCGGGGCCGCCCGCGGCGACGTGCTCTGGATGGTGCTGCGCGAGGCCATTGCACTCGCGCTGGCTGGAGTTGCTATCGGCATTCCCTCAGCTTTGGCGTTGGGCCATTGGGCCGCCGGACTGCTCTTCCAATTGAAGCCCACGGATCCACTCACCCTCCTGGCAGCGTCACTCCTCCTCGTTTTCGTCGCCGCGGTGGCGTCCTATCTCCCCGCCAGGCGCGCCTCCCGCATCGACCCGATGACGGCATTAAGGCAGGTAGGGTAGCGCCGGCGGCAAGATCGCCGGCGCTACCGGTATTTCCGAGTCCAGGTCAGCTCTTTGCCGCCCTTCAGAAGGACGCGCCGCTCCCCGTGAAACCATGACTGCATCTCCTGAATGCGATCCAGATTCACCAACTCGCTCCGGCTGATCCGGGCGAACTGATCGGGATCCAGTTGCCGCGCCAGGTTCTCCAGCGTACTGCGCAATAAGTATGTGGCAGCTCCGGAGTGCAGGCACAGATAGTTGCGGTCAGCCTCCACCCAGTCCAGTTGCTCCACCGGCAGAAAGAACTCCTTGCCGCCTTTCTCCACCAGGACGCGGCGGACGAATTTCGGCGGCGCGCCGGCGCCTCGCTGGGCGAGTTGCTGCTTGGCCCGCTCCATCACCCGCTCAAAGCGGTCCGGATCGACAGGCTTCAGCAGGTAGTCCAGAGCTTCCGCTTCGAAGGCGCGGAGGGCGTGGTGATCGTGCGCCGTCAGGAAGACCACGTGAAAGTCGCGGGGCGGCGGAATCTGCTCCAGCACGGCGAACCCATCCATGTCTGGCATCTGCACGTCGAGTAGCAGCAGATCGGGCCGAAAGTTGCGAATGGCGTCGAGCCCTTCCTGACCGGACCCGGCTTCGGAAACGGCGGCGATATCGGCATCGCGCTCCAGAAAGCGCCGCACTTTGCGCCGCGCCGGAGGCTCGTCATCCACGATCAGCACCCGGATCATGTGTGGAAGGGGACTGCTACGGTGACCAGCAGTCCGCCGCCTTCGCAGTTCTCCAGCTTGAGCTTGTGGCGTGACCCGTAAAGCTGGCGCAGCCGCTCGGCGGTATTGGAAAGACCGGTGCCCCTCTGGAACCCCGCGCCGATTCCACGGCCCGAATCGCGCACCTGGAGCCGGATATCTGTGCCATCCCGTTCCGCGGTGACGGTCACAGAGACGCCGTTGGTTCGGGGATCGACGCCGTGACGAATGGAATTCTCTACCAGCGGCTGCAGCAGAAGTTGCGGCACCAGTGCCTGTTGCACGTCCGGCGACACCTGCACGCTCACGTTCAGTTTCTCTTCGAACCGGCGCCGCATGATGTCCAGATACAGTTCGAGCGTCTGGATCTCGTGGTCCAGCCGGACTTCCTGCGCGCTGGATTCCTGCAAGGTGTTACGCAGCAGGTCGCTGAGGNNAGGCGGGCTTCCGCCAGTTTGCCTTCGAGTTGGGCGGCGCGCATCCGGCTGTCGAACAGATAGACTATGCTCACGATGACCCAATAGACAATCACGTCATTCGAAAACTCCATGGGGAACCGCATCGCCATGATCCCGTACTCGTAGGGACCCAGGCCAAGGAGCGGAAACACAGCAGTGCGCGATCCCCACATCAGCGAGGTATGCACCACCGAAAAAGCAGTCATCGCCCCCAGGTGCATGGGAATCGCCGTCAGGAGATTGTCGCGGGTGATGGGGAAGCCACGCGCAAATCGCACCAGGAGCGGGAATACCAGGGCCACCGTCCAAGCGCCGGTGAGTTCTTCCACCAGCGGCACCATGAAGTAGATATGATTCGCCCGGGCCGCGAAGTCCAGGTACCTGTAAGCGAACAGCAGCAGTCCGATGGCGGTGAACAGTCCAAAGATGGTTACGCCGGCCGACAGCCTTCCCTTCATGGGATTTAGTATAGGTTAGAGACTCCATCCGTGGGTGGCGAGCTCCGGCGTGGGTTCCGAGAGCATGGGTTGAGACCAGGGACTTTCGGCCTGCTCCACTGGCTGCGATGATTCGCGAATACCATCCCACCCTTCCGAAAGAGTGGACAGCAACCCGAGCACCTCCGCCAGCGGCGCATCGTTTTGCTGGAAATTGGCCTCCAGAATTTTGCGCTGCATATAGTCGTAGAGCTTCGCAAGCCTTTGGCTGAGATCGCCGCCACGCTCATGATCCAAAGAGCAGGTGAGTTCGGTCAGAATTCCGAACGCTTTGGAAGTGCACCGGCAGCGTGCCCCTATGTCCCCCTCCGCCAAGTGACGCCGGGCCTCGCGGACCGAACCGATACAAGTCTGGTAAAGCATGCGTACCAGTTCCAAAGGGTCTGCCGAAAGGATCCTGCTTTCCAGATAAGCGTCGTGCGCGTTCTGCCACATTTCGTTCTCTCCACAGCACTTATCGACTCGTCTCGCGGGTTCTGTAACGCTAGAGCTCAAGTCTTTTGCTGTTTCATCTGGGCCGCCAGCTCCAGCACATACTCCGGCGGAATCTGCGACATGACTTCTTTGGTCTTGCGATCGATCAGCCGCACTACCATCCGGTGAGTCTGCGGGTCCTTTTGAAACTGCAGTTCGTTGCGTTCGCCGAACATCTCCGCGCCGTTCAAGGCTTTGACCGCTTGAATCACCTCGCGGTTCTGGCTATTGGTCTCCACGGGAGCCGATTGCACCGATGCTGGCGCTGCCGGTCCGCTCCGATTCACTCCGCTGATGTCCATGACTGCTCCTTGGGGAATCGCTCGCTCCGCATCGTGCCGGTAGCGATTCCTCGCCCTTCTTATCGACTGCGGAAGAGAAACCTTGTAACTGCGCCTCTTCCTCACGCATTTCTGCGCGCGAAACCGCAAAGTCATCTTTTTCACTGCAAAATTCCGTAAGTTGGTCGAAAAGAAATCTGAAAGGGTGTGAGCATGGCTAACACGGTTCCTGTCATCGGCATCGAGACGAGCGAACTTCGCTGGATCCGTATGCTGGTGTCTCTCTTGAGACATTCCGACCCCAGCGTCCCCGAATTGGCCCGGCAAGCCCTCCTTTACCTGACTGAAGCGGCAGGCAGGCGTGGCGAGCCGCAAACCGAACCCCTGGACTATACGGGCTAAGCGTAAAGAACCTCTCGGTCCTATCAGTGAGGTTGCTTACGGGCGCGTGTCCAATATGGTAATGTAGATTACATGTTGGGCCGGTTCTCCCCTGGATGTTCAGGTTTTTTCCTCCCCTTGGTGTTGTTCGGCATCGCTCCTCTGTGCTCCGCACAACAACTCTCCGATGCGCAAACCGCTCGCGAGCGTACCCTGCAGACGCAGAGTTTCGCTGCCGAGAAGCTGTGGCTGTGGCAAAAACGCCTCAGCCTGCAAGATTGGAATATCTCGGTGGAGATGACACGCTCCAGCGATTTGAAGCCCAAAACCCTGGGCAACATCCACTGGGACCTGGACAAGAAAAGCGCGGTGATTCACGTGCTGGATCCCGCCGACTACCACATGCCGTTTCGCGACATGCTCAAAGACATGGAGTTTACCGTGGTGCACGAGTTGATCCACCTGGAGCTTTCTCCGGTGCTTTCGCCTCTGCCCCGCAGTGACGCCAATCGCGTTGACGAAGAGCACGCCGTCAACCAGATGGCGGACGCGTTGCTGAAACTGGATCGCGGCCAGTAAGACTCCTCTCCTGACATTTGGAATCGGATTATCCTATTTATAGGGTGATCGGGTCCCGCCGCACCCAGTCTGGAGGCCCAGTGCGATCCCTTTCGAAAATCCTGCTGCCGGTCGACTTCTCTGAACGTGCGGTGTCTGCCGCCCGTTGCGCCAAGCCGCTCGCCCGTCACTTTCAAGCGGAACTCATCCTGGCACACGTGTTACCGCCCGTGCAGTACCAATACGGCCCGGCGGAGCTCGGCGGCGCCATGCTGAGCGATCTGTACGCCAACCGCGCTGCGCTGGTGAATCAGGACCTGGAAGGCTTCCTCGCCGGCGAACTCGAGGGACTGCGGGTGACCCGTGTAGTGCTCAATGGCGATCCTGCCCAGGAAATTGTCGCCTTCGCTCATCAGCAAGGCGTTGACCTCATCATCATGCCTACCCACGGCTACGG
>OKRF01000021.1:5907-21429 GCA_900290315.1 Candidatus Sulfopaludibacter sp. SbA3
TGCCCGGTCTGGACGGGAATTCATATGGAGCATGCGCCGTTCGCCGCCGCCGCGCCCCTCAGCCACATCTTGTGCGCCGTGGACCTGGGGCCGCAGAGTGAAAAGACGCTGGCCTGGGCCGCCTGGCTGCAAAAGGAATTTGACGCCCGCCTGACCCTGCTCCACGCCACCGCCGCCGTTCCCGAGCTGAGCGATACCTCCCAGGTCTCCTGGCGCCTGCACGTTCGCGAAGCGGTGGAAGAAGAACTGACGCACCTGCAACAAAACGCCGGGTGTGCAGCCGAACTCCTCATCGAATCCGGCGATCCCTCCCACATTATTTGCGCCGCGGCGGAGCGCTTGCACGCCGGCGCGCTGGTCATCGGCCGGGGTTCCGCTGCCGGTGTATTCGGCCGGTTGCGGACCAATGCGTACGCCATCATTCGCCAGTCGCCGTGCCCGGTGGTGAGCGTCTGAGACAGGGCCCGGCGGCGGCGTGTTAAATTGCAGATTGTGACTCCGCGCACCACGTACCAGGTTCTGGAAGAAACGGCCCGCATCCACGGCGATGCGCCGGCGCTGCATCAGCCGGCAGAGAGCGGCTACCTCACCTATTCCTGGCGGCAGGCGGCGGAAGAAATCGCTGTAGGTCTGCGGTCGCTCGGCATCGCCAAGGGCGACATTGTCGCGTTGGATTCGGAAACCCGCCTGGAGTTCTACCTGGCCGACATGGGCATCATGGCCAACGGGTCCATCGCCGCCGCCATGTATCCCAGCTATCCGCCGCCGGACCTGGTTCGCACCATCGAATCCACCGGCGCCTGCGCGGCGTTTGTCGAAGATCCCAAGACTTTCCAGGCCCTGCGCCAGGCGCCGGTCCGCCACTGGATCCTGCTCACCGGCGAGGCCGAAGGCGCTCTCACGCTCGATGCGCTACGTGCACGGGGCCGCGCCGCCATGGCCCAGGATCCGGAGTTGATGACCCGCATCCGCGGCGAGTTCCAGCCCTCCGACCCAGCCATTCTCTATCTCACTTCGGGCGCCACCGGCGAACCGAAGATGGCGCTGGTGACGCACCACGCACTGGTTTCGAATATCGATATGGGTCCCGCGGTGCTGCCCATCGGCCCGCAGGATTCCACAGTGGCCTTTCTCCCTTCGGCGCACATCGCCCAGCGCGTGGTCATCGAACTGCTCCCCATCCGCTGCGGCATGCCGGTCACGTTTTTCGAAAGTTTGCTCAAGCTGCCGCAGGATATCCGCAAAGTGCGGCCCACCATCCTGTTGGCCCCGCCGCGCATGTGGGAGCGCATCTATTCCACCATCTGCACGGAATTGCGCAAGCGGCCCGGCGCTGCCCGCCAGGCATTCTACGGCGGACTGGCCCTGGCCCTGGCGGCCGCCCGCTACCGGCGCGCCGGAAAGCCCGTCCCCCTGCGCATCCGCCTGCCGCTGAAGGTGGCCGACCGCCTCCTGTTCAGCAAGGTACGCGCCCGCTTCGGAGGACGCCTCAAGGTGGCGGCATCCGGCGCGGCGCCTCTGAGTAAGGACCTCGCCGAATTCTACGAAGCTGTGGGAATGCCGCTGATCGAGGGCTACGGCCTCACCGAAGGCGGCGTGGTGACACTCAATGCCCTCGACGCACCGAGACCCGGCAGCATCGGCAAACCGCTGGCAGGCGTCGAAGTGCGGGTTTCCGGCGACGGCGAGCTTCTGGTCCGGAGCCCCTGCCTGTTTTCCGGCTATCTGAACGACCCGGCCACTACGGCCGAAGTGCTGCGCGAAGGCTGGCTCCATACCGGCGACATCGGCTACGCGGATGCCGCAGGCTACATTTTCATTACCGGCCGCAAGAAGGAGCTCATCGTTTCTTCCACCGGCAAGAAGATCCATCCTTCACGCGTGGAGAACCTGTTCAAGATGGAGCCGCTGATCAGCCAGGTACTGCTGATCGGCGATCGTCTCCCGTTCCTCACCGCCCTCTTCACCATCAACACGGCGGCGGCTGAAGCGCTCAAGGGGATGGACGAATGGAGAGGCCGCCCGGCTGCGGAGATTGTGCAGGCCCCACCGGTCCTGGCGGAGATTCACAAAGCGGTCGCGCGCGTGAACAAGCAGCTCGCGCCCTTCGAGCAGGTGCGCAAGTATCGCATTCTGGCGCGCGATTTTTCCATCGAGCAGGGCGAGCTGACCGCCACCATGAAGGTCCGCCGCACGCGCGCCATGGAAAACTTCAAGGATCACATCGAAGAACTGTACGCCGGCCGCGAGTGATTGGTAGCGCCGGCGATCTTGTCGCCGGTCAGCCGGCGCTATCGAATCCGCCATTCCTTCGTCTATCAGTAAAACGAGTATACTCGTTTTACTGATATGGACCATCCGCGCGGCGTGCTGCCGCTCAAACCGGCCGATTTTCACATCCTGCTAAGCCTCGCCGAAGGCCCGCGCCACGGCTACGGCATCATGAAAGTCGTCGAGCTGGAGTCGAGCGGCGAGGTGCATCTGGAGCTCGGATCGCTGTACCGGCTGCTGGGGCGATTGCTCGACCTGGGCATGCTCGAAATGGCCGGCAGCGACGAGCGCCGCCGTAACTATTCGCTGACACCGCTGGGGCGGCGCGTCCTCGAAGCGGAAGCGCGGCGCCTGGCGGCGCTGGTCAAGCTGGCGCCGGTCCGCAAGCTGCTGCGGGAGGCCAAAGGCTGATGCGCCGGGTGATTGCGGCCCTGTTGCGGCTCTATCCGGCTCGTTTCCGCCACACGCTCGGCGAAGACCTGCTGGCGGCCGGCGCGAGCGCGGGAACTGGCGGACGGCCACCCGTACAGTGGCCAGTGTGGCGTCTGGCGCGGCACTGGAGCGGTTTCACGGATGCCAGGGAGGGGGAAGGATGACGGCTCTGATTCAGGATTTGCGATTTGCCATTCGTATGTTACGGCGGAATCCAGGATTCACCACCATCGCCGTGACCGTGTTGGCTCTCGGGATCGGCGCGAACAGCGCGATTTTCACGCTCGTGGACGCGGCTTTGTTCAAACCTCTGCCGTTCGCCGATGCGCAACGCCTGGTCATGCTGTGGGAGCGCAACCCGGCAAACGCGCACAATCGCGTTTCGCCGCTGAATTTTCTGGACTGGAGCGAGCAGAGCCAAGCGTTCGCCTCTATGGCCGCTATCTCGGGCGGCAGCAAAACCCTGATCGCTCCAGACGGCGCTGCCGAGCGCATTCCGGGACAGGCCGTGACCGCGCAGTTCTTCGACGTGCTGGGCGTGAAGCCGATCGCCGGACGCACCTTCACCAGCGACGACGTAAGGCCGCATGCCGATGCCATTGTGCTGAGCGAGCGATTGTGGCAGAGCCGCTTTGGCGGAGACCCGAAGATCGTGGGCCGGTCCATCGCCATGGACGGGACACCGTTCACCGTAATCGGTATCGTGCCCGGCGATTTTCAAATCCTGGCCAAATCCGATGTCTGGACTCTGTTCTTCATCCCGCGGCGGCCCGAGTATCGCGAGATGCATTTCATGCAGGTGATTGGCCGCTTGAAGCCGGGCATCACCCTCGGCCAGGCGCAGGCCGGAATCCGGGTGGTGGCGGATGACATCGCGCGCATCTCACCCGGATCCAACGCGGGATGGAGCGTTACCGTCGAGCCGCTGCGCGAAGCGTTGGTGGGGCACGACCTGCGGGCGACCTCGCTGGTTTGGGCTTCGTACTGTTGATGGCTTGTGCCAACGTGGCGAATCTGCTGCTGGTGCGCGGGTCGGCGCGGACGCGCGAGATCGCCGTGCGCGCCTCCATGGGCGGCAGCCGGGCTAGAATCGTACAGCAACTGCTCACCGAGAGCGCATTGCTCGGCGCCTTGGGCGGCGCCTCCGGCGTGGCGCTGGCGGCGCTGGTTCTGGACGCGGCACCGTTTCTGTTGCCTACCGAAATACTGCCGGTGTGGCTGCAGTTGGCAATGAATCTGCGGGTGATCGCCTTCGCGTCGGGACTGGCGGCGATCACGGCGGCGTTGTTCGGCCTGGTGCCGGCATGGCAGGCGGCGCGCGTTCCCCTGGCCGGGGCGCTGCGCGCGGGCGGACGGACGGCGACAGGCGGCAGCGGAAGGTTGCGCATGGGGCTTGCGGCTGCCGAGATCGCGGCCGCGGTGCTGCTGGTGACAGGCGCCGGGTTGCTGTTGCGCACACTCACATCGCTCCATCGCGTGGACCCCGGATTCCACGCCGATCATGTGCTGACCATGAGCGTCTCCCTGTCGAATTCGCGCTATCCGGAGCCGCACAACGCCCTCGCGTTTTATCAAAGCGTGGAGCACGCCATCGCCTCTTTACCAGGCGTTCGCGATGTCGGCCTGGGGACCGTTCTGCCGGCGGATGGGTGGGATATCGGGCAGGGCTTCCAGGTGCTCGGCCAGCCTGCGGCGGTACAGGCAATGCAGCCGGCAGCGCACTATCAGATCGTGAGCGAAGGCTACTTCCGGACGCTGGGAATTCCGCTGCTGCGAGGCCGCGCGTTCAACCCCGAAGATACGTCGGGGAGCCAGCCAGTGTGCATCGTCAACGAAGAGCTCGCGCGCCGGTATCTGAAAGGCCGCGACCCCATCGGCGCGCTGGTGAGCGTGCAGGCCATGGACCCCGCTGGTCCCAAGCCGGTGGTGCGGCAGGTGGTGGGCGTGAGCCATCAGGTAAGCCGGTGGTGCGGCAGGTGGTGGGCGTGAGCCATCAGGTAAAAATTGAAGGACTGGGGCAGAAGGAAGACGTCGCCGAGATCTACGTTCCCGTCACGCAGAATCCCTGGTTTTGGGCGGCGGTCGCCGTGCGTACGCAAGGAGATCCCCTCGCTATCACCGGCGCAGTAAAGGCTGCCATTGCCCGGATCGACCGGCAGGAGCCAGTGACGCGTCTACGCACGATGGAGCAAGTGGTTGCCGGGTCTGTGGAAGAGCCCAGGTTTCGCGCCGGCCTGATCGGCGCCTTTGCGGCCATCGCGCTGGTGCTGGCCGCGGTGGGAATCTTCGGCGTTCTGGCGTTCTCGGTGAGCCAGCGGACACGCGAATTCGGCATTCGCATGGCCTTGGGAGCGCAATCGGCGGATGTGCTGCGCATGGTGATTCGCGAGGCCTTGAAAATCACGGCGGCGGGAGTCGCGGCAGGGCTGTTGTTGGCAACCCTTCTGACCCGGTGGCTGACCACCCTGCTATTCGGAGTGGAGCCGCACGATCCTGTTACGTTCGTGGGCTCCGCCGCACTGTTGGCGGCGGTTGCGTTGGTGGCGTGTGCTGCGCCGGCGTTGCGCGCCGCAAGAGTAGATCCGGCGGTCGCGCTCCATCAAGAGTAGTGATGACGAGTCAGTTGCTGCCAAGCGGTGGCTGGCATAGAGCTGGCTAGGAGTCTAAACCCTCATCGAGCGGAAACGCCTGCGACGAAGTCTTGGCGACAAACGGCGCCGCTTCAGGCCGCACGCCCGGCGGTTTCACAGAAACGGCCTTGCTCAGGGAGGAGGTTTTGAAATGCGGCGCGCGGACGGACGCCGTGGTCTTTTGCTGTTTCACCATTGGCAAGGCCTTCGGCCGGCTCCCGCTGAAGCCTGCCGATTCGCCCCCGTTCACCATCGCAGCCAGCCGGTCCACGATGTCCTTCACCGCGTGAGACTGCGCCGTGAGCTCCTCCGCCGCCGCGGCGCTCTGTTCGGCACTGGCCGCTGCGCTCTGCGTCAGTTGTTCCATCTGGACGACCGCTCTGGCCACCTGCTCGATGCCGCGCGTCTGTTCCTGGCTGCCCAGGTTGACCTCTTCCACAAGGGTCTTCACCTTCGCCGATTCTCCGGTGATGGTCCGGATTGCCGCGGCAACGTGGTCCACCTTCGTCTGGCCCTCGGTAGATCTGGCGATGGACTCCTCGATCAACGCCGAAGTATCTCTAGCCGCCTGCGCGCTTCGTTGCGCCAGGTTCCGGACCTCGTCGGCCACTACCGCGAAACCCATCCCGGCTTCACCAGCCCGCGCCGCCTCCACGGCCGCATTGAGAGCCAGAATGTTTGTCTGGAAAGCGATCTCGTCGATGATCTTAATGATTTTAGCGATCTTGTCGCTGGAGCCCTTCATCTCGCTCATCGCCTGCACCATCTGTTCCAACCTGGCATTGGTTTCGCTGAATCTCTCCTGCGACTGCATCACCAGCGCCGCCGCCGAGTGGGAATTCTCGGCGTTCTTGCGCGCCACCGAGTTGATCTCTTCGCTGGACGAAGAAGTTTCTTCGAGCGACGCCGCCTGCTCGGAAGCGCTCTGCGCCAGCGCCTGGCTGGAGGAAGCTACCTGTGAAGCTGCCCCGGCCACCTCTTTGACCCCTTCGGACAGCTCTGTCACCGCGAGTCGAAGGTGGCTGTTGATCTGGCGTACGATGAATGCCACCACGACGGCAACCGACAATACCAGACCGATGATGAGGACCACGATCCAACGCATCTTGCTGGCCAGGGCCAACCCTTCCGCCGAGGAAGCCGCGAATAGCTCCGTCTGCACCTGTCTGATTACGGCCACGTCGCCGACCATAGCATTGGCGTTGCTCACGACGCTATCCATGGTGGTGCTCAGGTTTTCGTCAAGCGTCTGGCTGGCGCACAGCGCCGCGATCTTCTCATTCAACGACCGCCCTGCCGCCAACCTGGATTCCATGTCGTGAAGCGCCTCTTTGGCACTCTCGATCTTGAGCATGGGCTTCAACTCGGCGGCTAGTCCATCGATCTTCGCCGCCGCGGCGCGGAAATCGGTTTCAGCCTGCTCCCCCTTCGCCGGCTCCTTCATATAAGCAAACAGGATCAGACCTCTCTGGTGTACCCTCATCTGCTCTGCTGCCACTGAGATCTCCGCGGCCAGTTCCAGCTTCTTCCCGGTGACGTTTGCCGCCGTTTGCAGTCCATCGTTGAGGCCGCCGATGGCTGAAAGTGAGAAGTAGCTCAATACCCCCACCATCGCCAACAATCCTCCGAAGCTCGCCAAGAGCTTCTTCCCAATCGTCATGTTTTTCATCGATTAGTCGCCCATCCCTTCCTGAGGAACCTTCCCTTTGTGACAAAACCTAGTCCCAAATGGGCATATCGGCGTTCTCGCGGAAATCATTAGTCCCGCGAATGTCAGTTCCAGTAATTTCGATCCGGACTGCGACACTGCACCGCGGCGGCGATGGGTTTGGCCCACACTGTGCGCGTCACTTCGAGAATGCGATCCTGGGCTCTCGCCCAGCGTTCGTTCGCCCCCTCGTTGCATTCGGCGAGCATCGACCTTTGCATCGTGATGTACGGGCTCCTCAGTGTCGTCAATCTGCCGCCCATTACCTCGGCCCCGCTTCTCATCGACAGATCAGCGAAAGCGAAAAGAGAATCCGCCTTGCTATTGGGTGGGTTGGTCAGTATCATACAATAAGGTTTTTAAGTCGTTTTTGTCTCTGGATTTTTTCGACCTGTATCCCGCCTCGATGGACAGGGCGAGGAAAGCTAAGGTGAAGACGCAATGCATGCACGCGTTTTCCGCTTCATACTTCTAGCGGCCGCCGGTGGTTTGCTGGTTCCACTCCTTCCGGCCCAGTCCTCTGCGCAGCAGTCCTACACCCTCTGCTCCTCTTCGGGCTTAGCGCTTGAAGAGATGTCCGGGAACTCCGTGGTGGAGGCGAATGTCTCTCGCTTCGGACCCAGGGAGTTTGTCGATGTGACCGTGGCGCCTCGGGCGGGGCACTCCAAGGCGTTCACACGCGCCACGGGTTCGACCTGATGGCTCACAACTTCGTGCGCCGGGAGAACGTGAACGGCATTGGGGCCAATCTCACGGCAAGCTCCCCGGACCAGCAGTGGAGCGTCGACGGAATGCACGTCCACTTTGGAACCGGCATCGAAGCGCGTGAATCGGAGCAGGTGGACCTAAAGAATGGCAAGGCCGCGGGCGACGCTGCCGTGAAATCCGGTAGCCAGCCGCAATTAGCACTCGCGCAATCGTTGACACCGGCGGGAATCCCAAACATTCCTGCCCATTTCCAATCACAGACAAAGATTACCAAGGAGTTATGATGAAACTCTTTTTCCCCTCTCTGCTCGTGGCGCTGTCCGCGATCGCAGTAACCTCAACCACCTTTGCCGCGGATCCGCAGGAAGATCGTGCCGGCTATAAGGACTATCCCGGAATATCGCGTGTGCCTGGATTCATCCTTCGCGAATATGGCGATTGCGTGGAAACCGCCTTCGATGCTTACGGCTTCTGGGTTACAAAAGACGGCAAGGACGTGAAGCAGTCCGTGGAAGGCCATAAGTTTTGGTATCGATACAGACTCAAGGCAGGACTGCCGCAGCTCAGCGCCCTACAGATCATGCGCAACTATCAGAATGCTGCGCGTTCCGCAGGTGGGCAGATATTGATCGATAAGAACGGCTTCACCACCATCCGTCTCAACAAAGGTGGCAAGGAGTTGTGGTTGGAGATTCATACCACCGTCGGCTATGAATACGATTTGACCATCATAGAAAAGGAGGCCATGAAGGTCGGCTATGAATACGATTTGACCATCATAGAAAAGGAGGCCATGAAGCAGGAGGTGACCCTGGATGCAGCGGCGATGGCCAGCAGCATTGCCGACACCGGCAGCGTGGCCATCTACGGCATCAACTTCGACACTGCCAAGACCGACATCAAGCCGGAATCCGAACCGGCCGTCGGCGAGATCGCCAAGTTGCTCACCAACAATCCTACCCTCAAGGTCAATATCGTGGGCCATACCGACATGGTGGGCGACGCAGCCTCGAACGTGAAGCTCTCCCAGGCGCGCGCGCAAGCGGTCATCAACCTCCTGATCTCCAAACACGGAATTGCCGCTGGCCGGCTGATTCCTTTCGGCGCCGGACCCTATGCACCGGTGGCGAGCAACAAGACGGATGAGGGCAGGGCGAAGAACCGCCGCGTCGAACTGGTTGAAATTGCGACCAAGTAGACTGTGCGGTCTTGTGGATATCTCTCAGTTCCAGCATTCGGGCGAGTGAGGCATCGCCTCATGAGCCGACTCTCACCGTTTGCCTCACAGCGGCCACGCCCGCTGTTCGGCCACGCCCGCTGTTCGGCCCCGCCCATTTTCACCCGGTTTGCCCGTTCGCGAAATCGCCGTTTGCCCAGCGGCGAACCCCGCTCGATTTTTGCGGTGAACTCCCATAACGGACCTTTTTCTGATAATGTACCCCTCATGAAGCGAAGAGCCCTCTTCCAGCTTGCCGCCGCCACGGCCGTCAGCACGGCGTTGCCGGCACAAACGCAACAGACCCGCACGGGAAACGCCGCCGATGCGGCCGATGGCGAACCGCCGCGAGCCACCAACCAGACCATGAAACAACTGGTGCGCGGCACCGAGTACGCCGCGTCGTCCATGGCGCCGCTCCCCACCCTCACTGCCGAGCACGTGATGCGGAACGGTGGCAATGCTTTCGATGCCATTGTGGCCGGGCAGGCTGTTCTGGGCCTGGTACAGCCGAATCTCAACGGAGTGGGCAGCGACGCCACTCTGCTGCTCTACGATGCCAAGGCAAAGAAGGTGTTTTCGATAAACGCCGAAGGCACCGCGCCCAAGCTGGCCACCATTGAGTGGTACAAGNNAGGGGCGGCAAGATCCCGGTGAACGATTCGCTCCTCTCCGGCACCGTGCCGGGCGCCGTGGATGCCTGGTACATCATGCTCTCGCGATGGGGCACCAGGACGTTCGGCGAACTGCTGGCGCCGGCGATTGAACTGGCCGAGCGGGGCATTCCCATGGGCCGGCTTTTCAACGCACCTCAATTGAAGAAGTATCCCACCAGCATGAAGCTCTACGCGCCGCCCGATGGCAAATCGTGGCAGGATGGGCAAGTATGGAAGAATCCCGACCTCGCGCGCACCTTGCGCCGCCTGGTGGAGGCTGAGAAGCAGGCGGCGGGCAGCCGTCTGGCGGGCCTGCAGGCGGCGCGCGACCGCTTCTACAAGGGCGATATCGCGCACGAGATGGCGAAGTTCTCCGAGGAGAACGGCGGCCTCTTCCGATATGAGGATTTCGCCACGTACACCGCCAAGGTAGAAGAGCCCGTCTCGACCACCTACCGCGGCTACACGGTGTACAAGAACGCTTCCAGCAGCCAGGGTCCGGCCGAACTGTTCGCGCTCAACATTCTGGAAGGCTATGACCTGAAGGCCATGGGCCAGAACTCGGCGGATTACATCCACACCTGCGTGGAAGCCATGAAGCTCGCCATGGCGGACCGCGACTACTACCTCGGCGACATGGACTTCATCGAGATTCCTTACAGCGCCCTGCTTTCCAAAGAGTATGCCGCGGAGCGCCGCAAGCTGATCGACGCGGCCAAAGCGTCGTTGGAATTCCGCCCGGGAAATGTCACGCGCTACGCGGCATCGGGATACAAACACGTGGAGCGGCCGCGCGACGTCGATATGCGCGGCAACGCCGACCACAATGGCGACACCAGCTATATCTGTACCGTGGACAAGGATCGCAATCTGATCTCGTTCACGCCGAGCCTGCACAGCTCGTTCGGCACCAAGATCGTGGTGGGCGACCTGGGCTTCCTGTTCAATTGCCGCGGCGACTACTACTCGCTGGTGCCGGGGCACGCCAACGCGCTGGAGCCCGGCAAGCGCCCGCGCAGCACCCTGCAAGGCACTCTGGTGATGAAGGACGGTCATCCTTACCTGGCCACCGGCAGTCCCGGCGCCGACGATCAGTGCATGCGCACCATTCAGACGCTTTTGAACATGGTGGATTTCGGCATGAACGCGCAGCAGGCCATTGAAGCACCGCGCTGGGCCACCCGCAGCTTCCCGGCATCGCCCTTCCCGCACACCATGTATCCCGGCGACCTGTCACTGGAGAATCGCATCCCAGACACCGTGCGCGCCAAACTGGCCGAGCGCGGCCACAAAGTCGCCATGCGCGGCGGCTGGTCGATGAACGACAGCGCCGCCATCACCGTGGAAGCGGAGACGGGCACGGTGAGCGCGGCGGCCGACCCAAGAACGACGGCGACAGCTCTGGCCTGGTAACGCCGGCGATCTTGTCGCCGGTCGACTATCCGCCGTCATACCTGTTGATGCATCGCTGTGCCGCTCTCGCGGCCGCGGCCTGTAGTATCGCTGCGGCGCAGACGTTCGAGGTGGCGTCGTTCAAACGGCTCCCCAATCGATGCACCGCGAGGGATCAGGAACGAGACGGCGCCGGGCAGCGTGAGATTGCACGGCACGACCCTCGGATACTGCATCCGCTGGGCCTACGGCGTGCTGCCTTACCAGATCGCGGGACCGCCGTGGATGGATCCGCCCACCGATGTCCTGTTCGACATCGATGCGAAGGCCGGGAGCCCAATCCCGGAACCGCAGCTCAAACTGATGCTGCAAGCCTCTGCTCACGGACCGCGGCCTAGACCGGCCGCCGGCCGGCCGCTGTTACACTGAGCCCAAATTAGCCCAAATGAACATCGTCTTCTCAAATGGTCTTGGGAGGACGGGGCCGCGAGGCCTCTCCTACCCGATTCCAGCCGGCCGCAAGGCCGGCTAATCTCTGGGCGCCGCGAGGAAGTTCCGCCGTCTCGTCAAAGTGACCGGCACCGCCGCCTATCAATCCGCCAGTACTCAGAAATCGTCCACTTTGGCCGATGAGTAACTCAGGGCCCGCTCGTGGTGCGTCTTGGGCCTCGGCCATGAGAAGATCTCGCCCAACAAAGCGGACGGCGCGCATCGTACTGCTAGCGGCCCTGGCGCTTCTGGTGTCGCTGCCGATGTACCCGGCCGAATCGTACAATCTGAAGTTTTACGGGCGCGAGAAAGGGCTCACCAACCTGGCCGCCCTGTGTTACTGGCAGGACCGCTCTGGTTACATTTGGGTGGGAACAACCGGTGGCCTCTTCCGCTACGATGGAGTGTCTTTCCACCAGTATGGCTCCAAAGAGGGTCTCTCTGAGACGTACATATGGAGCCTGACGGGGACTCCGGACGGCGCGCTCTGGGTCGGCACGGGGGCTGGCATCGTGCGGCAGTCCGGCGGCCGGTTCGAGCCTGTGGAGTTGCCCGTCAAGCTGACCGGCTATCCGGTGTTTCTCTCCTCCGATGCGCAGGGTGACGTCTATGCCGCAACGTCTGCGGGGCTCCTGGTGGGGATGGCTGGAGAGTCGCCTCGCCGTTTTCGGCTTCCTGACGACCCGCTGGCGCGAAGACTCAGCAAATCGGTCTTTGCCGCTGGTCCGGGCCGCGTTTGGTTCAGTTGCGATCAGGAACTGTGTCTGTGGGACGGCGCTCGAGTAACGTCGTACGGAGCGGAAAGCGGACTGCCCGCGGAAAAGTGGCGGACCATCCTGGAGGATCGGGACGGCAATCTCTGGCTGCGCAGTGGCGAGAAGGTGGCGCGTCGCAAACAGGGCGAATCGCGGTTCCGGGTGGTGGCGGCCGATCTCGGCGAAGCCACGGCCGTTCCGGAGGCGCTCACCCTGGATCCCTTCGGCCGCGTGATAGCCGGGTCAAGCCACGGAATCCTGGTGTGGGATGCCAGCGTGTGGCGTCTGTTAGAGCCTTCTACATTGTCCGGCGACGCCATCACATTCCTGACAACCGACCGGGAAGGCTCGCTGTGGGTGGGCCTGTATGGAAAGGGGCTCGCTCAGTGGGTCGGCTATGGCGAATGGGAGAACTGGACCACCCACGAAGGCTTGGCCAGCGGCCTTGTCTGGCGCATCCGGCGGGATGGAGCGGGAACCCTGTGGGTGGGCACCAATTATGGACTCCAATACCGGGAGCCCAAACCTCCGTGGTCCAGCCGCCAGTTCGAAGCGCCCAGCCGTGCCGAGTGGAACTCCTTCGAGCATCGCCGGATCCGCAGTGTGCAAGCTCTTGCAGTCGACCCCAACGGCGACCTCTGGGTGGGCGGCAGAATGCCACCCTGCCGCATCGATCACCGCTCCCGGGTGATGCAATGTTTCGGACCGGAGTCTGGCCTCCCTGCCGGCGCAACCAACGATATGCGGAGCGGACGCGACGGGCGCCTTTACCTGGGGAGCGCCCGGGGAGTCTTCCGCAGCAGTCCCCTGGTCAGCGGCGCACCGGTGCGATTTGAACAGGTGGGCGGAGAGGTTAGCGGGGCCGGGCAATCGGCCGCGGTTCTGCAAGATCAATCCGGGGCGATCTGGTCGGCCGCCTACATTCGGGGAGTTCTGGTGTGGCAAGGCGATTCCTGGAAGCGATATACGCCGGCCGATGGCTTGCGAAAGGCTGTGGTTGTATCCGTGGAGCAGGATCGCGAGGGATGGGTCTGGATCAGCTATGCCGAACGCCTGCCGCCTACGCGCGCGCGACTGCATGGCGGCAGATTAGAGATCGATACAGCCGGTCCGGCGGCGAACGCCAGGCTCCGCCCGTACTCGATGCACGACGATGGCCGGGGCGGGCTTTGGTCGTTAGGCGATGCCGGTGTGGACGTTCTCCGCGGCGCGCAATGGACCCACTATGACGCCGACGACGGGCTGATCTTCGACGACACCAACTCAGGGGCATTTCTGGCGGACGCCGATGGCAGTTATTGGATCGGCACCAGCAACGGGCTGTCCCATTTCACTCCCCACCGTCCCGTGGCCGCGCCTGACGAGGACTGGCGGCATTGATCACATCGGCGCGCTTGGGAGATCGTTGGTTCGAGGGGCCGCCGCTGGTTGTGCCGCACGCCTCTAATACCCTCTCCGTCCAGATCGCGGCGCTGACCTTCGTGCGCGAGTCGGAGGTTCGCTTCCGCTACCGGCTGGCCGGGTTCGAGGAGCGGTATGTGGAGACCGCTCAGCACGAGTTGCGGTACCCCAATCTTCCTCCCGGCAGCTACACGCTGGAGGTGCAGGCGCGGAGCGGGCAAGGTGTTTGGAGCCGCCGCCCCGCTACGATTTCGTTTCGTGTGCTCCCGCCATGGTGGTCCTCCTGGTGGGCGCGCGGGATTGCGCTCGCGGCCGTTCTGGGCCTGGTCCTGCTGCTGTGGAAGCTGCGCACCGCGCACATGCTGGCCGATCGCCAGCGCCTGGAAATGGCGGTGCAGGAGCGGACGCGGGAATTGGACTGCGAAAAGCAGCGGACGGAAAGTCTTCTGCGGGAGAGCCAGCAGGCCAGCCGCGCCAAGAGCCAGTTCCTGGCGAACATGAGCCACGAGATTCGCACTCCCATGAATGGTGTGATCGGGATGATCGAACTGATCCGGGAGACCGAACTTACCGCCGAGCAGCGCGGGTATCTCGATGGCGCCAAGGGCTCGGCCGACGCTCTCCTTGCGATCCTGAATGACATCCTCGATCTCTCCAAGATCGAAGCAGGCCGCCTGGAACTTGCCGAAGCTTCCTTGGATCTCCGGGAACTCACGGGCGAAGCCGTCCAGTCCGTCCGCATGAACGCGCAGCAGAAGGGTCTCGCACTCTCTTGCGTGGTGCATCCCCAGATTCCGCAGGTATTGGTGGGCGATGCATTGCGTCTGCGCCAGATTCTTCTGAACCTGCTGGGCAATGCGATCAAGTTCACAGCCGAAGGTAGCGTCTCTTTGAAGGTGTGGATCGATGCGGACGGCTCCTCCGGCGAATCTCTCCTGACCCACTTCGTGGTTGCGGACACGGGAATCGGTATTCCCAAGGAGAAACAATCTCTCATCTTTGAAGCGTTCCGCCAGGCGGACAACAGCGCCACGCGAAAGTACGGCGGCACCGGGCTGGGCCTGGCAATCTGCGCCCGCCTGGCAGCGCTCATGTCCGGACAGATCTGGGTGGAGAGTGAGCCCGGCAGGGGCAGTGAATTGCATTTCACGGCGGTTCTGCATCCGGCCCCCGCCGCCAGAATCGCCGATCCGGTTCCCACCAGCAAGGATACAACCGTCCCCAGCCGCGCCCTGCGGATCCTTCTGGCCGAGGACAACGTGGTAAACCAGACAGTGGCCGTCCGGATCCTGGAGAGGCGCGGGCATGAGGTGGTGGTTGCCGCCGATGGGCTGCAGGCCCTCGCCCGCGCCGCCGAGGGATCGTTCGATATCATCCTGATGGACGTGCAGATGCCGGATATGGATGGCATCGAAGCTTCCAAGCGGATCCGCCAACTGGAAGGGGACGGCAGGCGCACCCCCATCGTGGCGATGACCGCTCACGCCATGAGCGACGATCACGAGAAATGCCTGGCCGCCGGGATGGACGACTACCTCTCCAAGCCGGTCGAAAGAGCCCGGCTGGTTTCAATGGTAGAGAGCGTAGCGGAGAAGTTCGAGCATCACGAGTGGTCTTGACGCTCCAACTCATCCAGCAGTGCGGAAAGCTGCGTCGCCACTTCCGTCCGTCCGCCGAAGCGCAGCGCGTTATACACTTCCGTCCGTCCGCCGAAGCGCAGCGCGTTATATGTGATGGTAAATTCTGCGACGCGCTCCCCCATGGCGGTCCTGGGTAGGGACGCGGCGAACTCGGCGGGCGTGAACCACGCCGGCTTCTGGAATCCGCGGCGTTTGAGAATCTGCAGCATCCGCTGGTACAGCAA
>OKRF01000153.1:0-6218 GCA_900290315.1 Candidatus Sulfopaludibacter sp. SbA3
AGGCTCGTGATGTTCGGCTGCGCATGCAGAAGGGTAACCGTAGTCAAACCGAGCAACACCACCGGCCAACGTGAGCGCATTGTTCCTCCGATTACCGCAGACACTCCCATCAATTATTGGACTTGGGTGCACAAAATGCAAACTTTGTCTTTTCAACCCTTTTTCAACTTTTCAACGGGTGCACGTCACGAGAATGCGGCTTTTCTGTATAGCTCGGTTTTTTGGCTTGAAACTTGCGGTGATATATCACAGCCTCACGCATGCCGTAGAGGGCAAGACACGATCGCGTTTCCTCTCCGCTGAGCAGGCCGACCTGGCCCAGCAGCAAATCGATGCTGGCCGCCAGTTTCGCCGTCATGTCGATGCGCTCTGGGATGCATGCGAGCAATGGGCAGATAGCCAATTAGCGGGTGTCTCAGCCTCCTCCGGAGATCGTTTTTTGTAGCCGGTCATTTCGGGGCGGACCGTCCCGCGAAACTTCATGAAAAAACGGCGGCTGGTAGCGCCGGCGGTCTCGCCGCCGGTTGCACTCGCCGACCGGCGGTAGAGTCGAAGTATCGTTGCCACCGGCAGCGTAAGAATTGAGGCCGAACCACGGAAATTTTCAAGAGAGGCAACTGATTTCGCAAAGGCAGCGAAATCAATCGCCTGCCACCGCTTTGCGGCGCATACCGAAAGCAACGGCCACGCTCAATTCCCCGATGGCTTCTCGGCGTGATCGATCACGATCGTTTCCACGGGACCTTTGGCCGCTTCTAATTTGAGCCCGATCCCCTGGATGGAAGCGAAGATCGACGCGATGACGTCGGTGTGCGCATCATCGGAAGCGTACTCGAACCGAAAATCGTACGATCCCTCCAGCCCGGTGCGCTCCAGGACGGGGCGACCCAGATATCCGCTCAATCGCTGGGCCAGGAGCGGCATGGTGATGTTGGTGCCGGCGAGGCCGTCCCCCGAGATGGCACCTCCGCGGAGGCTGCCGGCCCAGGGATATGCGTCTTTGTCCTTCGCGTCCCGCAGTCTACGCTCTTTGCTGCCTTTCGTCAGAAAATACACCGGACCTTCCCTGGTCTCGCGATGGAACTTCAATTCGAATCGATCTACCAGCAGCGTTTGCAGCATCTGGCGCTGCTCGGCATTGGGAGGCGCTTTGGGATAGGGCGGGGTCGCCTTGCTCGATTTGGCGGAGGCCGGCGGCTTGGCTTCGATATCGTAACGGTCGTCGTGGATCCAACGAGGTCCGCCTGAAACCTGAAACGGCTGGGCATCGAACGCCTCTTCAATCAGCATCTGCAGCGTGTACAGGCTAGCGGTAATTCGTCCGCCGGGATAGGTGAACAGGCCAATGATGCGGTCCTGTGGGGTCGCGGGCTTCACTGAAGCCACCTCAAACGCTGGCGGGTCCTCCGCGGACTGGCCCCGCAGTCCCGCCGGCACGATTCCGGCCATACCGATCGCCACAAGCGCTGAAATCCGCATTGGTCTTCCCCACAGGCTGCGATACGGGTTAGACGCCACGGGGGCCAGAATCGTTTGTCTCGGGACCGCGCCGGGAGCTAGAATAAACCGCGTCGAGGTCAAACATGGAACAACCATCCCGCAGATCTTTCCTGACATCCGCGATCGCTGGGGCGTCCGCCTTCCAGATCGTCAAACCGGAGCTGGTGCGCGGCGCCGGCAATGAGAGGCTGAAAGCCGGACTGGTAGGCTGCGGGGCGCGCGGCACGCAGGCAGTACAGAACCTGCTCACCGGATGCGACAACGTGGATTTCGTGGCCATGGCGGATATTTTCGAAGACCGCCTGCAGGAATCCATCAACAACCTGAAGAAGCTGCCGCCGGCTCTCTCCGGGCGCGTCAAGGTGGATGCGGAACATCAGTTCACGGGCTTTGAGGCGTACAAAAAGGTGATCGCGTCGGACGTGGATATCGTCATGCTGGCCACCTATCCGGCATACCGGCCCATTCACTTCGAGGCCGCGGTGGAAGCGAGGAAGCACATCTTCTGCGAGAAGCCATTCGGCACAGACCCGGTGAATGTGCGCCGTTTCATGGCCGCGGCGAAGAAATCCGAGGAGCTCAAGCTCACCGTGAAATCGGGCGCCCAGCGGCGTTCCCAGGCCTGGTATTTGGATCAGTACAAGCGCCTGAAGAACGGCGAGATCGGCGACATTGTAGCGTTCAACGCCAACTGGGTGGGTGGACCGGTGCTGAACTTCACCAAGTTCCCCAACAAAAAGCGCGACCCGAAATGGGGCGACATGGAGTTTCAGAATCGCAACTGGTACTCGTTCGAGTGGATCTCCGGCGACCAGATTGTGGAGCAGCACCTGCACAATATCGATGTGTGCAACTGGTTCATGGGCACACATCCTGTAGAGGTGACGGCATCCGGCGGCGCGGCCTGGCGCCCGCGCGAAGAAGAGTACGGCAACATCTACGACCACATCTACGCCGATTTCGTATACCCCAACGGCGCCCACATGGCGAGCCACTGCCGCCAGTTCCAAGGACAGGGGATTGCGCAGAACGTGAGCGAGCGCATCGTAGGCTCCAAGGGTGTCATCGATAGCGCGGCACAGCGCGGTGGCCGCCCGGCCACAGACCCGTACGTGCAGGAGCACATCGATATGGTGGCCAGCATCCTGGGGAAGGGGCCGTACTTGAACGAATCGATGGCGGTGGCCGAGAGCACCATGACTTGCCTGATGGGCCGCGAAGCTGCATACTCCGGCGTCAAGGTGACTTGGGACATGATGATGAGCTCGAAGCTGGATCTGCTGCCCAAGAGCTTCGACTATAAGGACAGTGTGCCGGTGCCGCCGCTGCCGGTCCCGGGCGTCTACAAGTTCGTGTAGGGTACAAGGTCCCACGAGCTCCGAGGTGTTGCCGCTAATCCCGCAGATTCTCTGCTACGGCAACAAGACGGTGGTTTTCGACTAACTGCAATTGTGCATAGTACATTATCTCCATGGTGCTGGTGAATCCGCGAGGGGACGCACTCTGGAAGTCCCACGTGATTCTGAACGGCCGCGCTCGGGATTACCACGTGCGGGATTTTGCCGGTCCGCTGTCCATCAAGTCGGTTGTGAGTGGCAGCGCCACTTGGGAGACCAACGAGGGCCGCTTCGAAATCGGTCCGGGAGCGTGCGTGGTCCTTAACGATCGGCAACCCTATTCGATCACAGTCGAATCCAGGGAAGTGGTCGAGACGTTATGCCTGTTTTTCTCGCGAGGATTCGTGGAGGATGCCGCCCGCGCAATGACGAGTGGCGACGCGGAGCTGCTGGGCGAGCCACGGAAAGATCATGCAATCGAGTTCCACGAGCGGCTGCACGCCGACGACGGGGTTCTCACGCCGTTGCTGCGGAAAATGCATCGCGGGGGCGACGAAGGCCTGGTGTGGCAACTCGCCGAAAGCCTGGTGATGCTGCACGCCGACACGCGTAAGCAAGCTGGCAAGCTGCCGGCCGCCAAAGCGTCTACGCGGGAAGAGTTGTGGCGGCGCCTGCAGCGGGGACGCAATGTCATCGAGGGGGCGCTCGGCGAGCCGCTCGACTTGCATCAGGTGGCCCGCGAGGCAACGCTTTCGCCGTACCACTTCCACCGGGGTTTCACGCGGCTGTTTGGCGAGACGCCGCATACGTATCTGACCCGGCGCCGGATGGAGCGCGCCGCGGGGCTGCTCAGGTCGACGGACATGCCCGTTACGGATGTGTGTTTTGCCTGCGGCTACCAGAGTCTGGGCTCTTTCAGCAGCCTGTTCCGCAAGCATGCGGGCGTTGCCCCGGCGCACTTTCGGAGGGCGCGGATTTAGCAAGATCCGAGAAGCGGGCGGCGCGAGGGATCTGGCATGATCCCCGTATGAAGATACTACTTGTTGCTTGTCTATTGGCAGCCATGGCGGCCTCTTTGCCGTCAGCTACCGAAAAGAGTTGTTGGACGCCATTCGCAAGGGCGATGGCGCGGCAATCCTCTCACTCGTGGCCAGCGATCCGGCGCTGCTGAACGCGCGTGGCGACGATGGGGTGCCTGCCGTGCGCCTGGCAATGTACTACCGGCATCCCGAGATCGCGCAGACACTCATCCAGCGGGGCGCGACGCTGGAGATCCATGACGCCGCGGCTGCCGGAGAGATGCAACGCCTGCGGGAATTGGCGACGGGCGATGCGGCGCTGGTGAACAGCCTCTCTACGGATGGGGCGACTCCGCTGGGACTGGCAGCATTCTTCGGGCAACGCGAGGCGGTGGAATTCCTGCTGGATCACGGGGCGCAGATCGACATGCGGGCAACGAATCCGGCGTTCCCATTCACCCCACTGCATTCGGCAATGTCCGCCGGCCACAAGGCGATCGCCGGCCTGTTGCTGGCTCCCGCCGGCCACAAGGCGATCGCCGGCCTGTTGCTGGCTCGCGGCGCGGACGTCAATGTTCGGGAGGGAGGCGGGATGACGGTGTTGCACGAAGCAGCCGGGCAGGGGAATCTGGAGTACCTCCAGATGCTGCTGGAGCGGGGCGCCAATCCCAGCGCGAAGACAGACGATGGCAAACTGCCCGAGGACTTCGCTCGCGAGCGGAAGTTTGCGGCGGTGGTCGAACTCCTGGAACGGGCGCGCGCGGCACGCTGAAAGAGCAGCGGCTTGATTCGAAGTTCCGTCAACGATGCGGCCCCTGCGGAATCGGCAGGTTCAGGATTCACGACTGGCGTGGTGGGTTCTGTTGGGATCGGTCCTGGCGGTGCTGCTGATCGCCTGCGCCAATGTGGCCAACCTGCTGCTGGTGCGCGCCAGCAACCGCCTGCCCCACCCAGACAGCCGCGCAATGGCCCTACGGTGATATCCTTAAGTCTTGACCCGCTTAGTCTCGCCTTGCATCGCAACCCTGCTGGCCGCGGCGTCAGTCGCTACGGCCCAATCACCGGTCCTGCTGGACGCCATGTCCCAGGAGCTGAACCGCAACTTTAACGTCCTTAAGGAGAAGGGCCGGCCCGCGCCCTATTTCCTGAGCTACGAGGTGACCGAAGAGGAGGGCCAAAGCATTTCCGGCACGCTCGGCACCATCACGGGTTCGGGCGGAGGGAAAAGCCGCGCTCTGGATGTCTCGGTGCGTGTGGGCGACGCGAAACTGGACAACTATCACCGCGTCCGCAACGACCGGGCGCAGGTCACTTCGGGTGCGCCGCTGACGTTCGAAGACAACGTCACCGCCATCAAGCAGCGCCTCTGGACGGAGACGGATCGCGCCTATCGCGCGGCTGCCGAGCGGCTGATCCGCATCGAGACCAACACCCAGGTGAAGGTGGCGGAGGCGGACGATTCGGACGATTTTTCCAAAGAGGATCCATCGATCTTCCAGCAGGCGCCGCCCAAGCTGAAGTTCGACGAGAGCGATTGGACGGACCGGATCCGCAAGCTCTCGGCGCGCTTTCAAAACTATCCCAGCGTCCTGACATCGCACGTCAGCGTGTCGTGCCAGACCGATACGCGCTACCTGGTGAACACGGAAGGCACGCGCGTGCAGCATGGGCGCGGCTATTCGCGCGTAGTGATCACGGCGTCCGCCAAGGCGTCCGACGGCACGGACCTGAACGCCTTCGACACCTACGAAGCGGTGGACCCCAGCGGCCTGCCGGACGACAAGGCCCTGATGGCGGCCATCGACCGCGTGGCCAACGATATTACCGGTCTTCTGAAGGCCCCCGAAGCCGAGCCGTTTGTGGGACCAGCCATCTTTTCAGGCCGCGCAGCCGGCGTCTTTTTCCACGAGATTTTCGGCCATCGCGTAGAGGGCCATCGGCAGAAGGATGAAAGCGAAGGCCAGACCTTCACCAAGAGCGTCAACACCAAGGTGCTGCCGGACTTCTTGTCGGTAGTGTTCGACCCCACCAAACGCAAGATCGCCGGCATCGATCTCAACGGCTGGTACGATTACGACGACGAAGGCGTGAAGGCGCGCCCGGTCACGGCCGTGGACCACGGCGTGCTCAAGACGTTTCTGATGTCGCGCTCGCCTATCAAGGGCTTCGATCATTCCAACGGCCACGGGCGGCGCCAGCCGGGGTTGGAGGTGGTTTCCCGCCAGTCGAACCTGATTGTGGAATCGTCTAACGCGGTGTCCGATGCCAAACTCCGGCAGATGCTGCTGGATGAGGTCAAGAAGCAGAACAAGCCATACGGGCTGTATTTCCGAGACATCACCGGCGGGTTCACCACCACCCA
>OKRF01000153.1:6228-11057 GCA_900290315.1 Candidatus Sulfopaludibacter sp. SbA3
TAAGCCATACGGGCTGTATTTCCGAGACATCACCGGCGGGTTCACCACCACCCAGCGCGCGGGCTTGCAGGCCTTCAAAGTGATTCCCGTGATCGTGTACCGGATCTACCCCGATGGCCGCCCGGATGAGTTGGTGCGCGGGACAGATATTGTCGGTACGCCGCTGGCCAGCTTCTCGAAGATCATCGCCACCGGCGACAAGCCGGAAGTCTTCAACGGGTATTGCGGCGCGGAATCGGGCAGCGTACCGGTTTCGGCGGTCTCGCCGGCCATTCTGGTGTCGGAGATTGAGATCGAAAAGAAGGCTAAAGGGAATGATCGGCCTCCGCTGTTGCCCGAGCCCACCATCATGGAGAACAGCCGGGGAGGTGGCAAATGAAGCGACCACTCCCTTACGGTCGTGGCTCTGATCGGAACGCTCCTGGCTCTGATCGGAACGCTCGTGGCTCTGATCGGAGCCGCGCGCGTCAGCAAGCGGTTTTTGCTTTCGCAGTGGCGGCCCTTGGCACGGCGGTCTTGAGCGGGCAGGCGCCGGTGACGGACCCGGTGCTGAAGGCCATGCACGACGAGGTGGAGCGGTCCCGCAGCCTGAGCCTTTCCAACCTGGAGAAGCCGTACTTCATCGAGTACGGCATGGACGAAAACGAGAGCTTTAATGTGTCGGCCACCTTGGGCGGCCTGCTCTCCAAGCGCCGCGACCATTTTCGGGAGCCGAACGTGGAAGTGCGCGTAGGCGACTACAAGTTCGATAACACCAACTACGCGGGCCGGGGCGGCTTCGGCGGATCGCAATACGACCTTTCCCGTTTTCCGCTGGACAGCGCCTATCCCGTGCTGCGCCGGTATTTCTGGCTGGAGACGGATTCGGCGTACAAGTCGGCAGTGGAAGCCATCTCGCGCAAACGCGCGGCGCTCAAGAACCTCACCCAAAGCGAACAGCTCAACGATTTCGCGCATGCCGACCCGGTACAGACGGTCCACGACTTCCGTCACCTTTCCATCGATGAAAAAGCGTGGAGCGACCGGGTGCGCGCATTGTCTGCCATCTTCGCGCAGTTTCCCGACGTGAAGGGCAGCCAGGTGGATCTGGAAGCCAGCGAAGGCGGCTACTACCTGGTGAATTCCGAAGGCACCGTAGTGAAGGAGCCGGAAGGCGTCAACGTGCTGCGCGTGCGCGCATCGGCACAGGCTGCCGATGGCATGACCGTTCGCGACGCCGCCATGTTCCATTCGCTGGACGCCGCGCACATGCCCGGCGACGCCGAACTGCAGCGCGGCGTAACGGCTGTAGCGCAAAACGTGACTGCGCTGGCGCACGCTCGGAAGGGCGAGGATTATAACGGGCCGGTGCTTTTCGAAAGCACCGCCGGCGCGCAGATCTTTGCCGAGGTGCTGGGCACGAATCTGACTCTGACACGGCGGCCCGTAGTGGAAGGCGGGCGTGGCGGTGGCGGAATCACGAGCGAATTCGAAGGCCGCATGGGCTCGCGGATTCTGCCCGATTCGTTCACCGTGGTGGACGACCCATCGCAGACGGAATGGCATGGGCGTCCCTTGTTCGGCCACTACGAAGTGGATCGCGAAGGCGTCCCGGCAAAGCCCCTCAAGCTGGTGGAAAAGGGCGTGCTGAAGAATTTCCTGCTGACGCGGCTGCCGGTCCGCGGCTTCGAAGGCTCCAATGGGCGCGCGCGGCTGCCCGGCGGCTTCGGCGCCAACAACGCTACTTTCAGCAATCTCTTCATCAGCTCCGATGACACCACTCCCGCAGCGGACATGAAGAAGAAGCTGATCGAGCTGATCCAGTCGCGGAGCAAGCCGTACGGCATTGTGGTGCGGCGCATGGATTTTCCTTCCACCAGTTCCGTGGCGGAAGTGCGCAGCCTTCTGACCGCCAGTCAGGGGACTACCCACCCCGTCAGCCTCCCGATTCTGGTGTACAAGGTCTTCCCGGACGGGCACGAGGAACTCGTGCGCGGGCTGCGCTTCCGCGGGTTCAACGCGAAATCGCTCCGCGACATTCTCGCCACCGGCGATGACAGCGCCGCTTTCGAGTTCATGGATAGCGCCGCGCCGTTCGCCCTGGTGGGCTATTCCAGCTTCACCACGGAGGTGTGCGTAGTGGCGCCTTCCATTCTGATCGACGATCTGGAGTTGCATCCCGTCGAGGATGAACTGCCCAAGCTGCCACTGGTGCCGCCGCCCACAGCCAGTAAATAGGGACCTGCGTGTTCCGTCTCCTGAGCCGTTACGTTTTCCGCGAGATTCTGACCAGCGCCGTGCTGGGAACCATGCTCGCCACGTTCGTTCTCTATTTACATGGCGCGGATGCGCTTTTTACTCTGCTGGTGGGCAGCACCAACGTCACCGCCAGGATGGTAGTCGCGCTCTTCGCCTGGGCCATTCCGCCGGTGCTGCCAACGACCATTCCGTTCGGAGTGCTGGTGGGCATCCTGATCGGGCTGGGGCGCTTGTCCAGTGATGGCGAGATCGTGGCCATGCGCGCCGCCGGCGTCTCCAGCCGCAAAGTGATTCTGCTGGTTCTGCTCTTCGCAGCGCTGGGGATGGGGGTGGCGGGGCTCGCCTCAATCCGCTTGAAGCCCCTGGCGTTTCGGGTCCAGACCGAGATGAAGAACGAACTGCTCAAACAGCAGCTTTCGGCCGACGTCGATCCGCGCGTCTTCATCGAGAACTTTCCCAATAAGATTCTGTATGTGGGGGATGTGCGAAACGCCGGCGGTCCCAGCTTGTGGAAGCCTGTCTTCATCGCCGACGTGACACCTCCCGAGCAGCGCACCAGCGGCATGAAGGACAAGGCCAACGGGCCCGTGGTGACGGTAGCGCGCGAAGCCATCGCGGTCTCTGACGCGGCCCACAATCGCATCCAGCTCAACATGAAGGATGTGGCCAGTCACGAGATGGGCAAAGACGATGTGGCCAACGACAGCCTCAACGCCACTCTCGTCCAGCGGTTGGATGCCAAACCTCCGCAGCAGGACTCGCTCAAATCGGCATACATGAACACGCGCCAGCTCATCGCCTATCCGCGCAACGGCCCGGATTGGGCCGACGTACAGAGTGAGCTGCACCAGCGCTTCGCGCTGCCCGTTGCGTGCATCGTGCTGGCCATGGTGGGGATTCCGCTTGGCATTTCCACGCGCAAAGGCGGCAAAAGCGCAGCCTACGTCATCGCCGTGTTCCTGGGCTTTTTCTGCTACCACCTGTCGTCGGTGACGCTGATCGGCATTGCCACCAAGCAGCACAGTCTGCCCATTCCGCTGGCGGTGTGGCTCCCGAACATCGTGTTTTTTCTGGTAGGTCTGGTGTTCCTCTATCGCATGGAACTGGCGGGCGATCGCGATCTATTGTCCGAAGTGCAGAGCCTGTTCGGCGGGCTGGTTGCGCGCATCAAGCCGAAGTCGGATGAAGATGGCGAACGCAAACCCGCCTGGAGACTCCGGCTGCTGCCGCAAATTGTGGATACGTACATGCTCTCCGGCTTCCTGTTCTATTTTTCCGTGGTGCTGGCCAGCCTGGTCTCCATGATTCTGGTGTACGAGTTCTTCGACCTGATGGGCGATATGCTCCGCAACAAGGTGGGCTTCGGCGTTATGCTACGCCACCTGTTCTTCCTCACGCCCGAGTTGATCTATGAGATGGTGCCGGTGAGCGTGTTGGTGGCCGTGCTCGTGCACCTGACCATGCTGAGCAAACAGAACGAAGTATCGGCGTTCAAAGCATGCGGTGTCAGCCTTTATCGCCTGGCTCTGCCGATTCTTCTGGGGAGCGCGGTCTTCTGCGGCGGCCTGTTCGCCTTCAATTATCAATACGTCCCCGCAGCTTATCTGCGCCAGGATGCGCTGCGCGACCAGATCAAGGGCAGAACCAAGCAGAGCTGGCAGCATCCCGACCATAAGTGGATCATGGGGAACGATTCCCGCATTTACTATTACCGGTACTTCGATACCGCTGCGGCGGTCATGAGCGATGTGTACGTCTTCGACCTGGAACCGAACAGTTTCCGGCTCATCCGCGAGATTGTCGCGGAGCGCGCCACCTGGAGCCCCGTGGGCAAGAGATGGTTGTTCGAGAACGGGTGGAGTTGCACGTTCACCGGCGCGAGCTGCGTCAACTACACCAACTTCAAACGCGGGTCGGGACGCAGCGAGAGCAAGGACGTTCCGGAACTGAACGAACCGCCCGACCATTTCCTCAAGGAACCGCTGCAAGACAAGCAGATGAACTTCATCGAACTGGGCAACTACATCAAGGACCTGGCCAAGAGCGGCATCGGCACCACCAAGCTGGAAGTGCAGTTCTACCAGAAGTTCTCCGTCCCGATCTTCCCCATCATCATGGCCTTTATCGCGATTCCGTTCGGGTTCATCGTGGGGAATCGCGGGGCCATGACGGGCATTGGAGTCAGCCTGGTGATTGGGCTGGCGTACAAGACCATCAATCCGTTGTTCGAAAAGCTGGGGGACGTGAGGCTGCTCCCGCCCACCATGGCGGCCTGGTCGCCGGATGTGCTCTTCGGGCTGGTGGGGATCTATTTGTTTCTCCGGATGCGAAGTTAGGTCCAAGTCGCGCGGCGGGAAGACAGACGACACAATACGATCGTCTGTCCTGCGGGGCAGGTATACTTCAAGGATCGTATGCCGCTGACAGAGCACCTCAATCAACTGCGCCGCGGGTTTCATCGAACATTCTGGATCGCCAATACGCTAGAACTGTTCGAGCGGTTTGCGTTTTACGGCTCAAAAGCGGTGCTTGCGGTTTACCTGGCCGAGAAGGTGGGACTGGGTCCGCAGGTCGCGGGGTCTCTGGTGGGA
>OKRF01000153.1:11067-11253 GCA_900290315.1 Candidatus Sulfopaludibacter sp. SbA3
GTGGGAGCGTTTTCCGGAGTGCTTTACTTTCTGCCGGTGGTTTCCGGAACGTTGGTAGACCGGTACGGATTCCGGCGTACTCTGGCCGCGTGCTTTGGCATCTTCACGGTCGGATATTTTCTGATTGGGCTGGCGGGGCTCGAATTTGGGCAGCGGATCGCGGAGGCGATCGGCCGGACGCAGTAC
>OKRF01000054.1 GCA_900290315.1 Candidatus Sulfopaludibacter sp. SbA3
GGATGGAGGGAGACATCGTGACCCTGCAGGATATTTTCGTGTTCGAAAAGCGCGGCCTCTCACCCGACGGCAGGGTGCGCGGCCGCTTCTGCGCCAGCGGAATTCTGCCCAAGTTCAACGAGAAACTGATAGCCGCGGGAGTGCGGCTGCCCAGCGAGATCTTCGATGAAATTGTCGACGCGGGAGGCCTGTAATGCTGGGGCTCTTTGTGGTGGCTTCGGCCACGGCGGTCGTGACCTTCGCCCTGCTGTGGCAGCGGTTGACACGCCGGGATGCGGCCCTGGCGGTGCGGCGGCTGGCCCTGCCTGCCGGTTGACACGCCGGGATGCGGCCCTGGCGGTGCGGCGGCTGGCCCTGCCTGCCGGCGAGCGGGAGCACCCGGGCCGGCGAGCGCGTCCCCGCCTGATCGATGCCGCCAGCGAGATGCGCGGCCTGCTGACCGCCCGGCTGCTGGACCGCCTGCGGCTGCGCGAGGCCGCCGGCCATTTGTTGGAAGCGGCTGCGCTCAAGTGGGGGCCGGCCGGGCTGTTGCAGCGCTGCGNNCTGGCGGCCACGGTGGCCACCGGCAACAGCCAGCCGCTGGCGGCTCTGGCTGGGGGAATAGTGCTGGGGTGGCTGCCTTTGTGGTATGTGCGCCGCAAGGTGCGCCGCCGCGTAGCCGCATTCGAGGAGCAGTTCCCCGATTGTCTGGAATTCATCTCGCGCTCCATGCGCGCCGGGCACGCCTTCTCAGTGGCCATTGAACTGGCGTACCAGGAATACAGCGACCCGTTGGCGGGCGAGCTGCGCCGCGCCTTCGAAGAACAGAACCTGGGGCAGCCGCTGGAGATTGTGCTGCGCAAACTCTCTCAGCGCGTTCCCTCCATGGATGTGCAATTCTTCGTTTCCGCCGTGCTGCTGCAGAAACGGACCGGCGGCAACCTGGCGGAATTGCTGGACAAGCTGGCCCAACTGATGCGCGAACGGTTCAAGCTGCGCGCACGCATCCGCGCGGTGAGCGCGCAGGGGCTCATGAGCGGCCGCATCCTGTCGGCCATACCCGCGGGTGTGGCTGTCATGATGTTCCTGGTCAATCCGAAATACGCCCGCTTCTTCATTGACGATCCGGTGGGGCATCAGTTGATTGCGGCGGGTCTCGGGCTGCAACTGGTGGGATACCTGATCATCCGCAAGATTGTGACTTTCGAGGTGTAGGCATGCTGGAACTGATGACTGCCGCGCTGTTCCTTTTGGTGGCCGCCGGGACCGCCTGGGCGGGACTCCACGCCGCGAGCTGGCGCACGCGGGGAGTCGACCGGCTGGCGCCCGCGCCGGACCGGGCAGCCGGCCTGCTCCCCTCTNCGCCGGACCGGGCAGCCGGCCTGCTCCCCTCTCCGCTGCTGATCTGGCGCGAGCTGGTCAGCCGCATCGGAGCAGCCGTACCGGCGTCCGCCAAGGCGCTGCCGCTGCTCAAGCGCCGCCTCATTCGCGCGGGGTTTCGCAATCCCAACGCGGCAAGCCACTTCCAGGGCGTCCGCTTAGTCACGACGGTGCTGTTCCCGGCTCTCGCGTTGCTGGTGGCCTGGCGATCGCACGGTTCGGCCGATAATCTTATGCTGGGTGTCGGCGCGGCGGCTGCGCTCGGGTACGTGGCTCCCATGCAGTATCTGCTGCTGCGCATCCGGCGCCGCCAGAAAGCCATCGCCCGCGGATTGCCCAACGCCTTGGACCTGATGGTGGTGTGCGTCGAGTCCGGTTTGGGAATCGATCAGACCACCCTGCAGGTGGCCAAAGAGCTGCAATCGGCGCATCCCGAGATTTGCAGCGAGTTCACCGTGATGAACCTGGAGCTGCGTGCCGGCAAGCGGCGCGCCGAAGCGCTGCACAACCTGGCGGACCGCACCGGCGTGGAGGACGTCAAAAAGCTGGTGGCCGTGCTGGTGCAGACCGACCGCTTCGGCACCAGCGTGGCCCAGTGCCTCAGGGGACACGCCGATTACCTGCGGGCGATGGCCCGTCAGAGGGCCGAAGAAAAGGCGTCCAAGCTCGCCGTGAAGCTGGTGTTTCCGATCTTTTTTTGCGTATTGCCCTCGCTCTTCGTGGTTACGATAGGTCCGGTGATGACGCACCTGGTGCGCGACCTGATACCCATGATTGAAAACATGTAATCTGCCGATAAGGTTTTGGGAAGGAGACTTTATTTATGGATTCGAATACATTTCGCCTGGTCTGCGGACTTCTGGCGGTAGTGTTTGGCGCGGTGATCTTCATGCGACGCCGCGGCCGGAAAGCCGAGTAGGACAGGCCATCGTAGTTTGTGGCCTGTCTTGGGCTGTACCCTCAGTCCCGCGGGTTATTGTACCTAAAGCCATCAGTGAACTCTGCCGATCTTATCGGCATCATGTCCACTGATCCAATTATCATCGTGATGCTTTCCCTGGCTGTGCTGCGCCTCTTCTCGTAGAGCAGAGCGCCGAACCGTGTGATACTCACGGTTTCACCACGAATGTCATTTTGTTGAAATCGACTGTAACTTCCGCCCCCGAGGCCCACTTGGTCCGTTGCACCGTGTGGTCCTCGCTCAGGTACTCGTGGGAGAGCATCTCCTGGTACCCCAGCCGGCGTGCAATCGGGCAGACGTTCCGGTAGCTGCCGGCGAATCGCTTGGAATCCCTGCGCCACGCCGCCATGTCGAACATGTACATGGGCGGAGTGCCGTATAGGATGTTGAACAGGTCGCGGCGATCCCACACTTCGGGAGCTTTGTTGTTGTAATCACCCCAATACCACTCGGACACGACACAGTCGTGGTACACCAATTCCCAGAGCGGCACGCGATAGACCGGGCCGACTTGGAATTTCAGAAAATCCGGCGTGGGCTCTTTGTACTTGAGCGTATCGCGGCCGGAGTCGGGCAGCCGGTACGGCGCCAGGCTCAGCATCCCCTCGAAGTAGTCCACATAGGGTACGGAAGGGTCGATACCGGTTTCGGTGCCGGTCACCAGTTTGAGCTCCTGACTCACGTACGCCAGGAGTTGCATCTTGTATTGGCGATCCTCACCGCGGGTGAGCGGATGGGCCGGATTGTAATCCTCGCGCCACGGCGAAGCCGTCGTGGTGTCGATGAAATAGGCCTTGAGAGGGGCGCGATCCAGTTCCAGTGGGATGCGCTCGCGGGCCCGCGCGAGCTGACGCGGCGAGGAAACCACGCCGCCTTGATAAATCGCCTGCGTCCCATCGGCGTTCTTCCGGTGGTCCGCCCACCCTTTCATCCAGTCGCCGTTCGATAGCCAGACCAAATCGTCGGGCCAGCCTTCCTTCTTGAGGTTGGAGGGAGCGTCCGGCGGCCAGACATCCTGAAAAATATCATAGCGGCCGGGAAGATAACCGAGCTTGGCAATCTCCTCCACCTGTTGCCGCGATCCGCCCCCGCTCCACAGGACGCGCTCCATGCCCAGCGCCTTCATCTCCTGGCACAGCCCGGCCTTGTCGCTATCGTGGTTCCAGATGTTGGCGGCTCCGATCAGCAGGTCCACCTTGGGGTTCTGTTTGCGTTTCTCCGCCAGGGTCTTCAACAGGCCCGCTTGGCGGGCATACTCCCGGTAGCGCTTGGCCTGCGCGACATAGCCGCCTTGTTCGAGGAAGACATACCGGATCTTGCGGGGATAGCGAAACTCCTGGCGCGAAGCCTCCCATAAAGGGCGGACGAAGAGGCCCGTGTCCGGCTGCCGGGTGATGTCGATGCGGGCATCGTCCGGAGTCTCGATTATGGCCATGACGCCAGCGCCGCCGGACACCTGAAACACGCCGAACCAGGGCATGGACAAACCGCCGTGGCCGGCGTACGTGGTGAGCTGGCGCGTCCCTATGCTGCGGTCGTCCACGGGATACAGGATTCCCTCATTCATGGGGACGACCAGCGAAGTCCCCGGGGCGGTGACGAAGGGCAGCGGAAAGCTGAGCATATTGGGCAAAGGACCTTGCCCGCTCAAAACAAACTCCAGTTCCGGTCGCGAGGCATCTAGCGTGAGCTCGGCGCGGTACAGGTCGCTTGCGTAGATGACCTTACCCCCAGCTAGAGAGATGGATTTCCAGGCGGCGGAGGGGCGCACGGCCCTTTGCTGCCAGATTGCCCTGGCCTGTTTATGCAAGACATGTAACGCTCCGGTCGCGCGATCCACAGTCACGTCCAGGAAGCGGCTGGAGAGGCGCAGGTCCTGAGCGGAAGCGGCGCCGGCGGCGATCAACACAAAGGCGGTAATGGACCGCATTCCTTCATCCTCCCAGATTCGGAAGACTCCCTCGAAAAGCCGCCCCCATCGGCCGATGTGAGTTATGAGACAGAAGCTCCGCGGCTCCTGGCCCGGAAAGACTATCCACTCATGCCTAGTTGGCTGCGCAGCCTGGCTTTTGATCGTTCGCCCTCGGCCGCCAAGGCGTTGTCTGGCCTCAAAGCCCACACCGCGGAGCCAAATCCAGTAGCTGTGGGAGTCGCCCTGCTACAGAACAGCAGTGTCGAAACACTCGAGCTCGGTCCGCTGGCCAAGTTGCCGCCGTTTGCCCCCGTTGTGATCCGCCTGCTGCGCCTCTTCGACCGGGACGAAGTGGAACAGGCCGAGATCGCCCGCCTGGTGGAAGCCGACCCCGCGCTCACAGCCGAGATCCTGGGCGTAGTCAACTCGCCCCTTTATGCCATTCGCGGCAGAGTCACCAGCCCGGCACACGGCGTAGCCATGCTGGGAGTCGAACAGATGAAAGCCCTGGCGACCACTCTGGCCATGCGCGCCCTGCTCTCCGGATCGCCCAAAACCCCCATCGTGCGCCGCTTTTGGAAACACAGTGTAGCCAGCGCGGCCATCGCGCAAGAGATGGCGCCCCTGTTTACCGTCGATAAGGGACTCGGATACATTGCCGCAATGGTGCACGATCTGGGCCGGATCGGCCTCCTGGCCGCCCATGGCGAGGCCTATGGCAGCCTGGCCACCACCGTCCATCAGTCGGTGGAAGAGATCCTGGAGATTGAGCGGACGCGATTCGGCATGGACCATTGCCACGCCGGTGCTCTTTTGTCGCGCGCCTGGGGCTTACCCAAGTCCCTTCGCGAGGGCGTCAAACATCACCATGACGAATGCAGTGATCGCCGCATTCTGGGCCTGGTGCAACTTTCCTGCCGGCTGGCGAACGGCTTTATGTTTCAGTCCATCCTCCATCGCAATCCCCACACTCCGGCGGAGACCATGGAATCGTTTGTCCCCAAGGCCATGCACCAGGATCTGACGGCCAGGCTCCAGAGCCTGGAACTGGCCGCGTTCCAGACCATCGAGTCCTTCGACTTCTAGCCGTTTTACGTAAAGACATTTCTCCCAACTGATTGATTCATAGCTGTTTCTCTGCTAGCCTCGCGCTTGACGGTAAATTAACTTGCGCGGGCCTGCAAGGCCATTCACGCTTCCCAAGGAAGCCTATGAACGTTAGCCGCCGAGATTTTATCCGCACGGCCTCCGCCGCCGCAGTAGCTACCGCTGTGGGAGCTGCCGCTCCGGTCGAGACCCTGAAGCCGGGCCTGAACGCCTATTCGTTCAACAAATTGCTGAACGACGCCATCCGGCAGCGCGGTCCGGGCATCACCCTCGATGGCGTGCTGGAGTTCGCGGCCAAGAACAAGTTCGCCGCCTTCGACCCCACCGGATACTTCTTCCCCGGCTACCCCAAAGTGCCTGCCGACTCGTACGTGGACGGCCTGAAGAAGCACGCTGCCGATCTCGGAATCGCCCTCAGCGGGACCGGCGTCCGCAACAACTTCACCACGGCCGACAAAGACGTGCGCGCACAAGGCGTCGCCCATATCAAAGAGTGGGTGGAGGTGGCGGCCCGCCTCGGCGTTCCGGTCATCCGGGTGTTCGCCGATACCCAGATGCGCGCCGAGAACTGGCAGTCGGTCTCCGGCGGAGCCTCCCGCAAAGACGTCCTCGACTGGATTTCCGCCGCGCTCCGCGAATGCGCCGATCGGGGCAAGAAGTTCAAGGTCAAAATCGGCGTTCAGAACCACGGCGACTTTCTGGCCACCGCCGAGCAGCATCTCGAACTCATCAAAGCCGTGGGGTCGGAATGGTGTGGCCCCATCGTGGACACCGGCTACTTCAAGACCCCCGATCCCTATGTAGACATCGCCATGGTCGCGCCGCATGCCGTCAACTGGCAGGTGAAGCAGAGCGTCTTCGGCGAGGAAAGCGAGATTCCCACCGATCTGATCAAGCTGTTGAAGATCGTCCGCAAGTCGGGCTACAAAGGGTTCCTGCCCATAGAGACCCTTTCCCCGCAGGGCAAACCGTACGATCCCTTCACCGTGGTTCCGGCGTTCCTGGCGCAATTGCGCGAAGCCATCGCGAAAACGGCGTGACCATGAAGAGATTCCTCCCTTTGTTTTGCTTTCTGGCGATCGGCACCGCGCTGCTGTCCAGTGCGCCACAGCAGGAGCCCGCGAAAAAAGGCGGAAAGAAAAGCGACAAGAGCGGGCCGAAGAAGGTGGAGTTGGCTCATCCCTTCTATTGGGCCGCGCCCGATGCCTTTCGTGGCGATTGGCAAGGCGCCGGCTTTGTCGCGCAGGTGATTCCCACCATGGACAAAGTTCTCTCCGTGCAGGATTCCATCCCCCAGCAGACCGACAACGGGCTCTACCAGGCCAATATCTTTAAGCAATTCGATGCCGCCAACGATAAGCCTGTGGCCGTGCTGCACGGAGAACTCTCGGGCGGCGCCATCGCCTTCAGCGGCGATGGGTGGACCGGAACCATCGCCGAGGGCCACTTCAAAGCTACCGGCAACGGGGAATCTTTCGACCTGCAGCACATCACGCGCACCCCGCCTACGCTCGGCATGAAGCCGCCGGCGGGAGCCATCGTCCTGTTCGACGGCACGAATATGGACGCCTGGGCCAAGATGAAGGAAAAGGACTGGCTGACCGAAGACGGTCCCTCGCCATGGCACCTGGTTCCCGGCGGAGCCATGGAAGTGGTCCCGCGCTCGGGAGGCCTCATCAGCCACAAATGGTTTGGCGACGCGAAGATTCACGTGGAGTTCCGCAACCTGGGCGGCCCGGCCAACAGCGGCGTCTATATTCAGGATCGCTACGAAGCCAACATCAACGAGATGTATGGCAGGCTCGACGGCAATCCGTGCGCGGGGTTCGACAACTGCACGCCGGCCGAGGCCAAGCCTGGCATCCGCTGTTCGCGGCCACCGCTCGACTGGCAGACCATGGACATCGATTTTCACGCTCCCCGCTTCGATGCCGCCGGCAACAAGAATGCCGATGCCCGCGTCACGCTGCTGTTCAACGGCACCGTTCTTTATAACGATCGCCAACTGGGGCCCGTCACCCTGAACGCCGCTCGCCTGGGAGAGGCCCCTACCGGGCCGATCCAGTTGCAGGAGCACGGAATGCCCGTGCAATTCCGCAACATCTGGGTCCTGGAAGGGAAGAAATAATGATTCGCCGCACATTCGTCGCGTGTTTCCTGCTGACCGCGATGCTCGCCTGGCCGCAGGCGCCCAAGAAGAAGGGCGGCAAACAGGCCGGGGACGATACCAGCAATCCTGCTTACAAGAGCGCGCCAGTCTCGACCGATGCGGATCCCAGCGGCAAGCCCGCCAAGCCGGCAGGATTCGTGCATCCCGGCGTGCTGGTGAACCGCGCCCAATTGGATGAAATCAAGAAGCGCGTCGCCGCCGGCACGGAGCCGCAGAAGGCCGCATTCGCCGCGCTGAAGGGCGACAAACTGGGAGAGCTCGACTACACGCCGCATCCGCGCGCCACTGTGGAGTGCGGTCCCCGGTCGAATCCCGATATCGGATGCAAAGACGAACAGGCCGATAGCGAAGCCGCGTACGCGCAGGCTCTACTCTGGTACGCCACCGCCGATGCCGCCTATGCGAGGAATGCGGTGAAGATCATGAACGCATGGGCGGACACGCTGACCGGCGGCCACACCAACGCCAACGCAGAGGTGCAGGCATCGTGGGCCGGTGCGGTCTGGCCGCGCGCCGCCGAAATCATCCGCTACAGCTACCAGGGCTGGAGCGACGCCGAAATCGCCAGGTTCCAGAACATGCTCACCACGCAATATCTGCCGTCGCTCATTCATGGCACTTGCGAGAACGGCAATAAAGAGATGACCATGAGTGAGGCCATCGTCAACATCGGCGTTTTCAACGACAACCGGGCGGCGTTCGATTTCGGTATAAAGATGTGGCGAGGGCGCGCGCCTGCGGTGATCTACCTGAAGTCGGATGGCGCACAGCCGGTGGAGGCCGTAGGATGTGGGCAAGCCATTTGGGGCAACAAAGGCCTCACTCCGGAGTTTGTCGACGGACTGCTCCAAGCACGCGGCCATGGCGTTTGCCGGCATGGTGGATGTAGCCGAGACGGCCCGCCAGCAAGGGATCGATTTGTACGCCGAGCAAGGGAAGCGCGTCATGGCCGCCATGGAATTCCAGGCGCAATATCTTCCCCCGAATCACGCCAAGCCCCCCGAGAATCTGGAATTCAATCTGCACCCCACCTGGGAAATCGCCTACAACCATTTCCACGACCGCCTGGGAATCAAATTACCGAAGATGGCCGCGGTCATCGCCGGGAATCGGCCCACCGGCGTAAACCACCACATGAACTGGGAAACCCTGACCCACGCGGACATGGGCTCGCTTGGTTTACCTCCTTTGATTCGGTAACGCCGGCGGTCTTGCCGCCGGTTGCGTTCGTCTCGTGACACTGTCTTGACATTTTCCATATTTCGATGATAATAGAAATATGGAAATAAAAGAGATCGTGAAGCAGAAGTATGGACAGGCCGCCCTGCGCGTCACCAGCGGCGGAAGCAGTTGCTGCGGTGCCGCCCCGGCGGACCAGCATTGCTGTGATCCCATAACCGGCAACCTGTACGACGCGGAGCAGACCGGGCAACTCCCGGAGACCGCTGTCCTGGCGTCCCTCGGCTGCGGCAATCCAACCGCTCTGGCGGAACTGAAACCCGGCGAGACCGTTTTGGACCTTGGCTCCGGCGGCGGCATCGATGTGCTGCTTTCCGCGCGGCGCGTAGGGCCCGCCGGAAAAGCGTACGGTCTGGATATGACCGATGAAATGCTGGCTCTCGCGAACGAAAACAAGCGCAAGGCCGGCGTCGGCAACGTCGAGTTTCTGAAAGGCGAAATCGAGCACATCCCACTCCCCGACAACTCCGTGGACGTCATCATCTCTAACTGCGTCATCAATCTTTCTGCGGATAAGGACAGGGTTCTCGCCGAGGCCTTCCGGGTTCTCAAGCCCGGCGGCCGCTTCGCCGTGTCCGACGTTGTGACGCGCGGTGAAATCCCGTCCGAGATCCGGCAGAGCGTTCTGATGTGGGTGGGATGCGTGGCCGGAGCGCTCGAAGAGATCGAGTACAAAACGAAGCTGGCGGCGGCCGGCTTTGACCACATCGACATCGAACCCACCCGCGTCTATCGAGCCGAAGATGCCGCTGCCTTTTTGCAGGATCAGGCTCTCGATGTGCAGACCATCGCGCCAGAGATTGACGGGAAGTTCATGAGCGGCTTTATCCGCGCCCGCAAGCCTCTCTAACAGCCATGCAGCCGAGACTCGCATTCTTCGAGCGATACCTTTCCCTGTGGGTCGGCCTCTGTATGGCCGCCGGCATCATAGCGGGGAAACTTGTGCCGTCTGCCGTGCGGGCCATTCGCGGCCTGGAGTTCGGCCAGGGGAGCCAGATCAACGTGCCGATCGCGGTGCTGATCTGGCTCATGATCACACCCATGATGATGAAGGTAGATTTCGGCGCGATTCGCAACGTTGGCCGCAAGCCGGCCGGCCTCGTGGTCACCCTCATCGTCAACTGGCTGGTGAAGCCTTTCTCCATGGCGCTTCTGGCCTGGCTGTTCTTCCGCTTCGTCTTCTCCGGGTTCATCTCGACGGCCGAAGCCGATCAGTACATCGCCGGTTGCATCATTCTGGCGGCGGCGCCCTGCACCGCGATGGTGTTCGTCTGGAGCCACCTGACCAATGGCGACCCCGCGTACACCCTGGTCCAGGTTTCGGTAAACGATCTCATCATGCTGGTCGCATTCGTCCCCATCGTTCAGTTTCTGGTGACCGGGGCTTCCTCACTTACCGTCCCTTTCCGGGTGCTCCTGTATTCCGTGATCGTCTTCATCGTTATTCCGCTTTGCGCCGGTACCATTCTGCGCGCCTGGCTGATCCGGAGGCGCGGCGCGGTTTGGTTTGAAAAGAGTCTGTTGCCCCGTTTTGCCCCTGTCACCATCACCGCGCTCCTGGCAACGCTGGTCTGCATCTTCGCCTTCCAGGCCGACAACATTACCAGCCGCTTTTTCCACGTGGTGCTGATCGCCATCCCGATCACGCTGCAGGTGTACCTGAATTCCTCACTGGCATACGGCCTCATGAAACTCCTGAAGGTGGAACACCGGGTGGCGGCGCCCGGCGCCCTGATCGGCGCCAGCAATTTCTTCGAACTCGCCGTGGCGACGGCCATCGCGCTGTTCGGTCCGGAATCCGGCGCGGCTCTGGCAACCGTGGTGGGCGTCCTGGTAGAGGTTCCCGTCATGCTGTCCGTCTGCGCGGCATGCAACCGCACCCGCCACTGGTTTCCCGCAGAGACAACGGGGTAAGTTCAGCGAAGGATAGCTACGATGATCAAAACGAAGGTGCTCTTTTTGTGTTCCGCAAACTCCTGCCGCACACAGATGGCCGAAGCGTTGTTGCGCGATCTCGGCGGCGATCGTTTCGAGGTTGCCAGTGGGGGCGCTGAAGTGACGCCGCTCGACCCCGAAGCGATACAGGCGATGCGGGAAATCGGCATTGAGATTTCCAGACAAGCTCCCAAGGATGTCAGCCTCTTCCTGGGGCAGCGATTCAGTTACGTGATCTCGTTATGTGACCGGAAGAAGGAACCTTCGTGTCCGATTTTTCCGGGCGCGATCTGGCGGCTTCACTGGGCGATCGACAATCCCGACCTCGCCCCAACGCTCGAAGAGCGCCGCAAGGTGGTGCGGCGGGTCAGGGATGAAATCCGTGAGAAGGTGTCCGAATTCGTGGCCAACGCCTGAATAGGGAAGATATGACTAAACAGAAAATCCTGATTGTATGCACCGGCAATTCGGCCCGCTCTCAAATGGCCGAAGGACTTCTCCGGCACGAAGGCGAAGACCGGTTTGAAGTCTTTTCGGCCGGCACGAAACCGGGTTTCGTGAGGCCCGAAGCCATCCGGGTGATGGAAGAGATCGGCATTGACATCTCGCGCCATCGCTCAAAATCCGTGGACGAATTCATCGGGCAACCCCTCGACTTCGTGATTACCGTCTGCAACAGCGCCAAGGAAACCTGCCCGGTATTCCCAGGCGACGTGAAGCGCCTGCACTGGCCGTTCGACGATCCCGCGGCCGTGGAAGGCTCCGATGAAGTACGAAAAGGCGCTTTCCGGAAAATTCGCGATCAGATTCACGGACGCATCATGGTTTTTCTGGACGGGAACGAGAGCGTTCGCTAAACAGGACGCCACAATTGGTGGCGCATCCGCTCCCTTACGGTCGCGGCTCGGTTCGGAGCCGCTCATGTTGGAAAGCGGTCTTGCGCAAACAGTTTTTGTCGCCGTGCTTAGTCGTGCGATCGCGCCACAAGTCACGGCCCAACTCGCACTCGGAGCACCTCCAACAGGCGGATCACCTCCCTGTAGCACTTATCGAACGATGGTGCCCGCATCGCCGATTCCAAATCGAACACGGCTGTAAGCGACGTCTGATCCACATTCGCGGCATACGCGCCGCCTTTGACTCGCTGGCTCAGCCACTCTTTCGCGCCCCGGACAGCTTCTCTCTGAGGTGGTGGTTCGAGATCCTCGGGGAATCCTCTCCGCCCGCGCAGCGATTCGGCAGCGGCCAAGAACCAGGACTCGAACTCTTTGTTCGGCAGCACAACTGCCAACGGCAGGTCACCTCGCGTTGCCCGCGCGCGTGCAAGTAGATTCGGGCCTAACTGAGCGGGACAGTCGTCATCGGCATCCAAGATAATCAGAATGCCGCCGGCGCCGTCGGCGCGTATCGCCGCGAACTCGACAGCTCTTTACAACCCGGGATCGAACCGGCTGGCGATTCTACGAACAAGAATGGGAACAGACGTGCACTCGCCGTGGCCTTCCACAATGCAAACGATTCGGAGTGGCATCAGGCCCGCTCGCGGTCGAATAGCCGAAGCTGTTTGTCGACCCTGGCTGGAGCGGAGTCGGGATCCGGGCGCAATTGGTCCATTCGCAGAAGTTCGCCGGGGGTGTACAGTCGGTCGTGAAGTGCCGTTCGCCCCGCTTGGTCCAGCGGTGCGATGTGTGTGGATCCCCCTTCGGCGTAAGTCGCGAGGATGGAACCTGCATCGATCTGCTCGTCATCCAACAGATCTCCGCTGTGACTCGTAACGATAACTTGTGTGCTGTGACTGGCTTCCCTCAGGCCGTCTCGCCGCAAGCCCGCCGCGGCCGGATGAAGTGCGAGTTCTGGCTCTTCAATGCCAACCAGGGGCACGCGAGATCCGCCGCCGTTCCCGGACTGGAATAGCGCCACCAAAATTCCCAGCGCGCGGACCGTTCCGTCGGACATGTTCGCAGCCAGGAAGCGCCACGGATCTTTCAAACCGGCGACTTGCTGGCGAAACTCCAGCGTTTCTTTCGGACCGATCACCTTCACGTCCACACCGTGAACGCCGGGAACTACCTTTGCCAAATACTCTTCGATGCGGGTCTTGCGGCTTCGGTTGTTCCTTGTCAAGTGGGCCAGGACGCTGGTGATGTTACCGCCATCGCGCGCAAGCAACTCGCCGGCATCGGGGGACTGGAGGTCGCGGATCCTATCGGGGTTTAGACTGTAAAACCCCATGTGAGAGAGAGCTTCGTATAATGGCCGGAACGCGGAAAGCCCGGAAGCATTTACGAGATACAACCTGTCGAGGGCGGCGGCAGGACCGGGCTGGGAATTTTCAACCACCCTACCGGATTCGACCCGAAAGTAATGAACCTGGCTCAGGGCTTCTTCGGTTCGGACTTCGCATTCTTCGTCCTGAACTTCAAATCCACCCTGCGGACGCGCACCAATTCGAAAAGCATAGTGTCCAACCTCTCCAGAAGGGAGGGCAAACCACAAGCGCAATCCGAAGTGATTCGGATGCCCCCCGGACCGGCGCCGCACTTCGTTGATGCCTCCCCGCTCTCTAAGTGCGTGTTCAAGTGACGTACGAAGTGAGTCCGTTACAAAGCGAAGCGCATCTAGAAAATTACTCTTGCCGGCACCGTTCGGTCCCACGAGAAATGTCAACGGACCGAGCCTGACGTCGCATGCGGCGAGGCTCTTGAAGTTCTTTAGGGCGACCCTTGTCAAGAAGGTGGAACTGGTCATCGCGGCCCGTGTCGAAGGGGGGCACGCGGCTTCCAAAACCCCCAGACTGCCGTGCCCCGCGGTCCTCCTCCATGCTATCGCACCGCTCTGCCAACATTTCAGATTTGAGCAGTTGCCGCCGTCAGCCTCTTCAGCAGGCGCACCGCTTCGTCCACGTCTTTGAGCCATTCGCCCGGGGCGGCGCCTTCGCGCTCCACGTTGAGGGTGCCGCGGAAGCCCACCTCGGCGAGAGTGCGGACGAAGCGGCCGATTCCCACCGAGCCTTCTCCCAATGCGCGCTCGCTGCCCAGCGCGCCCGGGGTGTCTTTCGGCGGCCAGTCGCCATCCTTGCAGTGCACCGAAATGACGTGCGGCGCCAGCGTGCGTAGTGCTTCAATAGGTTCACCGGTACCGTAAAGAATCAGGTTGGCCGGGTCGAAATTGATCCCCAGGTTGGGACGCGCGCAATCCGCCAGGAAGCGCAGCAGCACGTCCGCACGCTCCTGTCCCGTCTCCAGTGCAAAAGTCTGATCGTGCGATGCGGCGTGGTCGCAGATGCGGCGGACCAGGTCGCGCACCGCCACATAATCGGGGTCGGCGGCATCTTCCGGTACGAACCCGATGTGGCACGCGATGCTCCTTACCCCGAGCATGGCGGCAAAATCGCTCACCGCATACGTCCGCCTTTCGCGTTCTTCCCGCGTCTCCCGCGGAATGAATCCCACCGTTCGCTGCACCGTGGGAATATCGGCGTAGCTCTCGCCGTCATATGCCGCGAACACCGTGACCACGGTGAACATGGCGGTGTCCAGCGCCTGTTTCCACTGCGCTCCCGCTTGCTCAGTCAGTTCCATGCCACCCGGAGTTCCATGCCACCCGGCAGCCCGAGTTGCCCGCAGCGTACGCCCGCCGATCGCACATCGTCCAGCGCATCGCGGCCTGCCCAGAACATCACACCGGCTTCCAGCGGTTTCAAAGGGTGCATATCATTTTCGCTCCATTGCGTTTGCGAGATTCCAGCATCAGGCACATCAGTTTCACCGCGTCGGCGGAATCGCCTGGTGGGCAGCGGTCCGGCGCCTGCCCCGTCCGGCAGCATTCGGCGAAATATTCGATTTCCGCCGCGTATCCATCCCGCGCCTCTAGTTCCAGCGGCTGCGAGCCACCCTTAGCACCGTACAGCGCCGGCGGACGGCCCAGGGAACTGTACTCCACCGTGCCGCCATCCAGGGTCACGCTGTATTCCATGCTGAACGGATACTCGCCTGCATTGTGCCACCCGCCGGTGACCACGGCGATGCCGTCCGCATAGAAGAGCTGCGCGGCCATGCAGTCGATGCCCAGGGCCGCGTGAGAGTAGCCGGAGGCGCACACCGCTTTTGGTTTGCCGAACAGGTGCAGGCACATGTCCACGTCGTGAATCAGCAGATCGAAAACGCCCCCGCCGCTCTTTTCGGGTTCCTGCAGCCATCCGCCCCAGCCCGGTGCGGCGCAGCGCCGCCGGAATATCGCGAAGCGCCAACGGCCCAATTGTCCGTTGGCGATGGCGGAACTGAGGGCTATGTACTCTGGAAAGAAGCGCAGCACCTGGGCGGTCATCAGCACCCGCTTGTAACGCCGGGCGGCGTTGAGCATGCGGTCGGCGCCGTACGGGTCCAGGGCTATGGGCTTTTCGACCAGCACGTGCTTGCCGGCGCGCAGAGCCTCCACCGCTACCGATTCGTGCAGGTAGGTGGGCAGGCAGAGATCCACAGCGTCGATTTTCGGATCTGCCAGCACCCCTTCCAGGTCGTTGTATTTGCGCAAGCCCGAGAAATCCAGCCACTCGCCGCCCCCGCCCAGGTTGCCGTGGACACTGGTGAGGTCGCCCGCGAGCTTCTTCTCATCGCTGCTGTAGACCGCCGCAAGCTCCACTCCCGAAAGCCCGCGCAGAGCCATGACATGGGTAGTGCCCATGAATCCCAACCCCATCACGGCGAGTCTCATATCGCAAGTATTATACGATTCGCAACAACGCGGTACAATCTTACCAGGGTCTTACTTATGGAAACCACGCGACTTTCCACCAAGGGGCAAATCGTGTTGCCCAAGAGTCTCCGGACTTCCCGCTCCTGGGGGCCTGGTACCGAGTTCACGGTCGAAGAGACACCGGAAGGAGTTCTGCTGCGTCCCGCCCGGCGTTTCAAGCGAACTACTCTCGATCAGGTGGTGGGCTGCCTCAAGTCGAAGTTGAAGCCGAACCAGAAACCGGCAACGCTGGCGCAGATGGATGAAGCCATCACGCGCGAAGTGCTGCGGCGCCATGACCGCGGTCGATACTAACATTCTGGTCCGCCTGCTGGTTGAGGACGATGCGAAGCAGGCGGCCGAGGCACGCGCCATACTCGCGGCTGGCCCGGTCTGGATCGCCAAAACAGTTTTTCTCGAGACCGCCTGGGTGCTGGGACGCCTGTACGGCTTGGATCGGGGCGCCGTCCGCGATGCATTCGACACTTTGCTCGGTCTCGAAAATGTCCAGGTAGAGGATGAGCCGGCGGTCGCCGAGGCTCTCGCGTTGATGGCCCACGGGATAGACTTTGCCGATGCGTTTCATCTGAGCAGCCGGCCGCCCGGGGTGCTATTTGTGTCCTTCGACCGTTCCCTGGTCCGTCGTGCGCAAAAAGCGGGAGTGCAGCGAGTCGCCGAAGTAGCAGATCGGTAACGCCGGCGGTCTTGCCGCCGGTCCAGCTCGCCATACGCCCGAGTCACCCTCGTTCCATCCGACACGGTCGGTGGCGTTGCGGACCACTCGCCTGCAAGCCAACAACCCTGACGCGTGTTATATTTCTAGAGCCGCATGTCCGACTCCAAGAACCCGCTCTCCCGATTGGACCACCAGGAATTGCTCTGGCTCACCGGCATTCTGAAAGATGCCTGCCGCGAGAAACTGGAAAAGAATCTCGTCAGCCAGGCCTTCGAGGAACGCCTCTATCAGCGTGGAGGCGTAAAGGAGCGGCTGGATCCACGGCCCTTTCTGAAGATCTGGGAGCCGCGCTACCGCAAGTTTCTGGAGGTCGCCGAAGAGTTGCACGCGCAGTTGCAATCTGAGGAAGCCAGAGCCGCCGCGGAAACTCTGCGCGAGCAGTTCGAGCCGCCGCCCATTCGCCGCCAGGGTCCCCGTTCCGCCCAGATGGTGATGGAACTCCGCCCCAGCGCCCGCCGCTGACCGCACGGCGCCACAAAACCCGCTTCGATCTGCGCTACCGTTGAAATGGATGCCGCAAATTCTGGACGGAAATCGCATTCGCGATGAGATCAAGAGCGAGTTGAAGCCGCGCGTGGCCGCGCTGGCCGCCCAGGGCCGCGCCCCGGGACTCGCCGTGGTGCTGGTGGGCCACAATCCCGCATCCGAAATCTACGTCCGCAACAAAATCAAGTCGTGTCAGGACCTGGGAATCTTCTCCGCATCGCTCACCCCGCCGGAATCTATCACCACCGAGGAGTTGCTGGCACTGGTGCGGCAACTCAACGTCCGCCCCGATATCGATGGCATCCTGGTGCAATTGCCCTTGCCCAAACAGGTGGACACCAAGCGGATTCTGCTCGCCGTGGCGCCGGAGAAGGACGTGGATGGCTTCCATCCCTGCAACGTCGGCAACCTGGTAGCGGCGCTGCCCGGTCCGCGCGCCTGCACTCCGGCCGGCATCATCGAGTTATTGCGGCGCTACCACATTCCCATCGCCGGCAAACGCGCCGTAGTGGTGGGGCGCAGCGATATTGTGGGCAAGCCCGTGGCCCTGCTTTTGTTACACGAGCACGCCACCGTCACCATCTGCCATTCCAAAACGCCGGACCTGCCCGCCGTCTGCCGTGAGGCCGATATCCTGGTCGCCGCCATCGGCCGCGCCTGCATGATCACACGCGATTTCATCAAACCAGGCGCTGTGGTCATCGACGTAGGCACCAACCGCGTGGAAGACCGTGATGAAGCCGCGCGCATCTTCCGCAATTCCGCGGAACGGCTGGCTGCCTTCGATAAGCGCGGCAATCTGCTGGTGGGCGATGTGAACCCCCTCGACGCGGCGGAACTGGCTTCGTTTTACACTCCCGTTCCGGGAGGTGTGGGCCCGCTGACCATTGCCATGCTCATGGTCAATACCGTGGCATCGGCCGAGCACCGGACCGGGCTATGCTAAAAGTGGGGCTCACGGGAGGTCTGGCCTGCGGGAAGACCTTTGTCGGCGAAGCGCTGGCCGGTTTCGGTTGCCTGCTGATTCAGGCGGACGTGCTGGGGCATGAAGCGCTGGAACCAGGTTCGGAAGTGTATCCCATGGTGGTACAGGAATTCGGCAGCGATATTCTCACTGGCGATGGCCATATCGACCGGCGCCTGCTGGCGGACCGCGTCTTCGGCACGCCCGACAAGTTGGCCCGGCTGAATGCCCTGGTACATCCCTACGTGGTCCGCCGGGAAGAGGAGCGGATCGCCCAGTTTGCCGTCCGCGAGCCTCACGGCATCGCCGTAGTGGAAGCCGCGATTCTCATCGAAACCGGCAGCTACCAGCGGTTTCACCGCTTGATTCTGGTCACCTGCCGCGAAGAGCAACAGGTGCAGCGCGCCCTGCGCCGTCCGGGGGCGCTGGAAAGCGACGCCCGGGCCCGGCTAAGCCGGCAAATGCCCCTGGCGGAGAAACTAAAGTTCGCCGACTTCGTCATAGATACATCCGGGGACAAGGAGCATACGCTGCGGCAGACCCGAGCCGTTTGGGAAGCGTTACGGAGAATCGAATCATGAAAGCATTGCGACCATTTTTTTGGGCCGCCATTCTGGTAGCCGCGTTCTTGTATGTCACCAGCGTGGGACATTGGAATGTTTCCAGACTGCTGCCGGCGCCCAGTGCCAACGGGCATTACTGGGACTCACCCGCTTCCGCCGCGTCGGGATTCTCCAGCGACGAGCAGAACAACATCGATGTCTACAAGGCGGCCCGCGAGGCCACGGTGAATATCACTTCCGTGGTGTACCGCGAGAACTTCTTCATGCAGGTGTACCCGTCCGAAGGAACCGGCTCCGGCTTCATCCTGAATGGCGATGGCGAAATTCTCACCAACCATCACGTGGTGAAGGGTAGTTCCCAGTTGACGGTCACGCTGGCGGACAAGAAGGTTTACAAAGCCAAGGTGCTGGGCACCGATCCGCGCGACGACCTGGCGCTCCTCAAGATCGACACCGGCCGCAAACTGCCCGCCATGCGGCTGGGAGATTCCGATTCGCTGGTGGTGGGACAGAAAGTGTTGGCCATCGGCAACCCCTTCGGGTTTGAAGGCACCCTCACTACCGGGATTGTCAGTTCCCTCAATCGCACCATTCAGACCGAAGCCAGCCGCGCCCTGGAGGGCATGATCCAGACCGATGCCGCCATCAATCCCGGCAACAGCGGCGGTCCGCTGCTGGATTCGCACGGCAATGTGATTGGCATCAACACCGCCATCTACGGGCAGGGCAACATCGGAATCGGATTCGCCATGCCCATCAACCGCGCCAAGAGCATGCTCGACGAGTTTCAGAAGAGCGGCCATATTTCGCGTCCCATCTTGGGAATCAAAGAAGTGTGGGTCACCGGCGATCTGGCGGAAATGTTGGAGCTCCCGGCCAAAGGCGGCCTGCTCATCGAGCAGGTGGATCGCGGCTCGCCCGCTGAAGAAGGCGGACTGCACGGGCCCAACGACGTCGTCATCGTCGGCGGCGCATACCAGTTAGCCGTCGGCGGCGACCTCATCGTGGCGGTGGAAGGTCAGCCCGTCACCACCCGCGATGCCCTGCAAAAAGTCATGGACCGCAAACGGGGCGGCGATATGCTGAACCTCGCCATCTTTCGCCGCGGCCGCACGATGGACGTCAAAATCAAACTGGGCGAAGCCCCCGCTGTGCTGTAGGACAGACGATCGTTTTTTGTCGTCTGTCAATTTCGGGCGCTCCGCCCCGCAAAACGGGATGAAAAACCGGCGGTTGGTAGCGCTGGCGGTCTCGCCGCCGGTGCGGCGAGCGAAGCGCGCCGCTGCACAGCCCCGGCCCCTGACCCCCGGCCCCTGGCCCCGGTTTTTCGACCCTGTCAATTACGGGCGCTCCGCCTCGCAAAACGGGATGGAAAACCGGCGGTTGGTAGTGCTGGCGGTCTCGCCGCCGGTGCGGCGAGCGAAGCGCGCCGCTGCACAGCCCCGGCCCCTGACCCCCGGCCCCTGGCCCCGGTTTTTCGACCCTGTCAATTACGGGCGCTCCGCCCCGCAAAACGGGAAGAAAAACCGGCGGTTGGTAGCGCCGGGCCGGTTCCTCGAGAGCGTCTGGCTTGCATTGAGGATAAGCTAGGTGCGTGCCCGTCGCGTCACAGGTACCTTGCCGGCTCTCGGTGATTCTCGCGCGCCGCGCGCCCATCGGCGTAGTCTTCCGCCGCGCGTCTGGAAACTGGGTCCAACTTCTGAACTGGCGCACCGGCCGCGACACTTTCGACGAGGGTCAATGGTTTCGGTGCAAGGTGGACGCTAACCGCTCCGACCTCTCACCCTCAGGTGACAAGCTGGTCTACTTCGCCGCCAGTTACCGGAGCCGCAGTGCCGATCGCGGATACGGCGAAACGTGGACAGCCGTCAGCCGTCCGCCTTATTTCACAGCGCTGGCGCTTTGGCCGCTCGGCGACACCTGGTTCGGCGGGGGCCTCTTCGACGACGATACCTGCCTGCGATTGAATCATCCGGCATGGAAGGCCCAATGCCATCCCAACCACCCGGCCACCGGCCTGCACGTCACCACTGACGAAATGTACTTCTGGGACCGCTCGCCGCTCAGCGAGCGCATGACCCGCGATGGCTGGATGCTGCGCACCAAAGTGAAGACCATTGTGGGTGGCCGCAAGATCGCCGGTACCTATCCGCAGCAATGGGAAAAGCCCGATTTGAAGGCCCGCCGCAGCCTGTTTCTGCACGATCTGAACGATGGGCTCATCCACCACCGGCCGTTCCATTACTCCGTGGTATACGGGAAGACCGCATCTGAGATCGTTGCTTTCGAGGCCGAATGGGCGGATTGGGATCAAGCCGGCAAACTCGCCTACGCCAGCCGCGGCAAACTGTTTCGCGTCACCTTCACGCCGCGGGGACGCTCCGCCGAAACACGTGAGATTGCCGATTTCAGCGTGGCGCGTCCCGACCCGCAGCCGGCTCCCGAGTGGGCCACTCATTGGTAGCTACCACTCCACGGTCTTTCCGGGTTCCAGCGGCCAGACTTCCGTGGATGTGCCGGCAATCAGTTTGGCCAATTGATCCGGCGTCCCGGTGAGCGGCGGAAACGTGCCGAAATGCATCGGGATCACTTTGCGCACCTGGAGCATCCGGCAGGCCGCCGCAGCCTCGCGCGGGCTCATCGTGTAAAGGTCGCCGATGGGCAGAAAGGCCAGTTCCGGCTGATACAGCTCACGAATCAGCGCCATGTCCGTGAAGACATTCGTATCGCCGGAAAAGTAGAACGTGCGGCCATCGGGCAGGCGCATTACATATCCCGCCGCTTCTCCGCCGTAGATAATCTGGTCGCCCTCGCTGATGCCGCAACTGTGCACCGCGTGCGTCATGGTGAAGGTCACGTCGCCCACGATCTGCGATCCACCCTTATTCATGGGCCGGGTGTTTTTCACGCCCTTGGACTCCAGCCAGTGACACGTCTCGTAAATCGCCACCACGTCGGGTGAGAATTTCCGGGCCAACGGCACAGCATCGTGCACATGATCGAAGTGACCGTGAGTAATGCAGATCGTATCCACGCGATCGATCTCGAATCCCTTGGGAAACTTGGGATTGCCGTCAGTCCAGGGGTCCACCAAAATGACTTGCCCCGAGGGGAGGCGAAACTGAAACGTACCGTGTCCAAGCCACGTGATTCTCATACTTGCGATTGTACTAAGCCGCTTCTCGGCAGTTCAGTCGTCCCGGCTCTTTTGTCGCGCGTTCTTGTGGTGCGGCACAAGTTCGACGGGCTTTGTCTTCGGCAGGCTTTCGGATATTTTGCTGCCCATGAGTAACAACACCGTTTGGTTTTCCCATTCTGACCCCCGCAAGGTCTCCCCCTTGCATCAGGCATCAACTCCCATGCCGCAAGGCCGGGGTCCTCGTGGGAGGAATGCCTGGCTCGAGTTTGCCCCTTTACGAAATCCCGACGCGTTTTCCCGCCATTTGGCCGTCCGCGCATTTGCACCCTGGTTCACTACCAGGAGAGCACGGAGCGGCAGTATGCACTGCGAGCGATGGCGCCGGAGTTGGGCTGGAGCGAATCGGCGATTCGGACCTCGATCGGGACCTGGGCATGACGGCTACGGCGACCAAGGCCGCATCGTGCCGGACGCGGGCTTGCCGCTCGAAGACGTGGAAGTTTCAGCCTGCTGCCTCCCGCTTGCTGACCTCCATGTTGGCGCTACCGGCCGCGTGTGACGCCTACGGCCTCATCCGTTCCAGCTTACGATAGAGGGTCTTGCGCTCGATTCCCAGGATTTGCGCGGCCTTGCTCTTGTTGCCGCCGGTGGCCGACAGCACGCGCTTGATCTGGTCCTCTTCGGCCTCCGCCAGGGTATCCACGGGCTTTTCGCGCGACTCCATCACGGTGAGAGCGTTGTGGACCGCGTCCGCATCGATGCGGTCGGCCAAAATGGTCAGACGTTCGATCAGGTGTTGCAACTGGCGGACGTTGCCGGGCCAGGTGTAGTCCTGAAGGGCTTTGACGCCGGAATCCATCAGCCTCACGTCGCGGCTGTATTTGCTGGTGTACTTGTGGGCGAAGAAGCGCGCCAGCAAGGGGATATCGCTGCGCCGTTCGCGCAGGGGCGGCATGACGATGCGGACCACGTTGAGGCGGTACCACAGGTCCAGGCGGAATCTGCCTTCGTCGGTCAAGCTTTGCAGGTCGCGGTTGGTGGCGGCGATCACCCGTACATCCACCTCTTTGGACCGTGAAGCACCTACCGGGCGAATCTCCCGCTCCTGCAGGAAGCGGAGCAGCTTGACCTGAAACTCCGGTTCGATATCGCCGATTTCATCCAGAAAGGCGGTGCCGCGGTTGGCGGCTTCAAACACGCCGATGCGGTCGCGGTCCGCGCCGGTATAGGCGCCGCGCATGGCGCCGAACAGTTCGCTCTCCAGCAACTGCGGCGAAATGGCAGCGCAATCCACGGGCACGAAGGGATGGGCGGCGCGCCGGCTGTTGCGATGGATCATGCGAGCCACCAGTTCCTTGCCGGTACCGGTTTCGCCTTCGATGATCACGGTGGCGTCGGTGGGGGCGACGCGCGCGACAATTTTGTAAATCTCCACCATGCCGGCCGAGTTGCCGATCATCTCGGTCTCGGGCAGTTCTTCCTCTTCGGCCTCCGGCTCGCCGTCGACCAGGGACGCTTCGGCGCGCGTGACGGCGTCCAGCATCACGTCCAGATCGAAGGGCTTGGCGATATAGTCGAAGACGCCGCCGCGGGTGGCGGCCATCACCGTCTCCATCGTGCCGCGACCGGTCATCAGAATCACGGCGCAGGCCGGATCCTTGGTTTTGGCGGCCTTGAGGACGTCGAGGCCGGTGCCTTCGTCAATATAAATGTCCGAAATGACGATCGGGTAAACGTTCTCGGTGAGGCGGTCGATGGCATCGCCGGTGGTGGACACTGCGTCCACCACGTACCCCTTCTCTTCCAGGGCCGTCTGAATGGTGAACTGGAGTGCCGGATCGTCTTCTACTAGTAGTAAAGTCTGCATCAATGTCGTTCTGCCGCGGTGGGTACGCTCGCCGGCAAGACCAATGTGAAACAGGAACCCACTCCCGGCTGGCTGGTAACCTCGATCTGTCCGCTATGCTGCTCCACAATCTGTTGGACGATGGAAAGCCCAATTCCGGTGCCCGCTTCACCCGATTCTTCGGCCTTTTTCGTCCGATAGAATTTCTGGAAAATCTGCTTGACTTCCTTGTGATCCATGCCGATGCCCTGATCCTGCACCGCAATCCGGATGTGGCGATCTTCCTGCCGGGTAGCGACCGTGACCTGGGTCTGCCGGGGCGAATACTTCACCGCGTTGGTAAGTAAATTGTAGCAGGCATACTCCATCAATTCGCGATCGCCGGTCATTTGTAACTCTTCTGCAATCGGTTCCAGTTGAATGGCGATGCGTTTGCGCTCGGCCAGGGGGCTGGCGCGATTCACGCATAGTTCCACCATCTGCTTCACGTGGATAGGCTCCTGTTTGAGCTCCATCTGGCCGGCGGAGAGGCGCTCCACGCTGAGGAAGACTTCCACCATGCGCGCCAGTCGCTTGGATTCGGAGTTGATCAGGTCGGCGATCTGTTTGCGCTTCTCCTCGGTCAGCGCGTAGCGCGAAATGAGCTCGCTGGAGCCCTGAATGGCGGAGAGCGGAGTGCGCATCTCGTGAGTGACGAACTGCATGGCCTGCTGGTAGCGTGTGCGCGATGCCTGTTCGATGCGCCAGTTGCGGCGTACCACCAGGTGATAATATGCGGCGGCCGTCAGGGTGCCGAACCACGAGACGAGGAACGGAGTCGCCACGGGTAAGACGCGCAGGTGAGTGTAAAAGACGTAAGGCGTCACCACGGACGCGGCCAGCACCGCCAGTCCGCCGGCATAGGCCCACCACCCTGGCAGATAGCGAAAAGAGAGGCCCGCCGCCACCAGCAGGCTCAGGCTGAAGAGCCACACGGTGACGTCGCTGACCTGGGTGATGAATCGCCCCTGTACCATGGTTTCGAAGGCCTCCGCGTTGATTTCGATGCCGCTGGTCGGAATCATGAAATCCTTTGGGGTAAAGAGGCGGTCGTTCACGGCGGTGACTGCCGTGACACCAACGAACACGACTTTGCCTTCCAGAAGGCGCTTGCGGGCGGGATCGTCAATCAGTCCCTGCAAAGACACCTGGGGAATCTGGGGATTCTGATTCGGGATGAAGCGGATGAGCATGGCGCGTTCATCCGCCTCTGTGCTCTTTGCGCCCTTGTAGCTGCCGTAGTAGGCCGGGATGGTGGTCCGGCCGATGGTGAGCGGGCCCTCCGACGACTGTACGATCTCCGCACCGCGGCCCAAACGGAAGGCTTCCAGGGCGAGCGCCCATCGCTGCGATCTGCCGGCTTGTTTGTCCAGCAGAATCTCGCGCACGCGGGAATCGTAAATGTCCTGCTGCGCGTAGACGTGGCCGATCGCGGCAGCGCATCGTGTGAACTGAGGCAGCGGATCCTCAAACCGGTTTTGATCCTTCAGCAATTCGGCCGAGAGCACCAGGCTGGGCCTCATGGTGCACATGGCGGAGGCTAGTTCTCTGTCGATTTCTTCGTCTTTGGCGCCGGATTTGTTGTCTGCCAGAATCACGTCTACCGCGACGGCTTTTGGGTGGGCGTCCGCGACGATGCGCAGGCCCCTGGCTAGCGGCTCGCGAATTCCGCAGGCCCCTGGCTAGCGGCTCGCGAATTCCCGGCAGTCCGCCGCATTTCGCCAGAGTGACTTCGTCGATGCCTACGATGACGGATTCCAGCTTCCAGGGCGGGGGCTGGTAGTACAGGAACATCTTGTCGTAGGCCCGGTTGTCGAGTTGGGGACCGAATAAGTAACTGGCGGCTACACCGCCGGCGAAGGCCAGGGACAGTAGTCCCACGTACGTCGCAGTACTTTTCCATCGACGCGGTTCCATGGTGAATCGGCGACACTTTCAGTATAGTTTGCGTCCCGTGGGGTGCTTGAGGGTGGCCACCGGTGCCGAACGCTATAATAGGTTCGCCATGAGTTTCAGATGGATCGCTCTGTTTTTTCTTGGTGCGGCCGCTTTGGCCCAACCACCCGCCGGCCAGAAGCCCGGCACGATCGAAGGGACGGTTGTGAACTCGGTCACGAAAGCACCCATCCGGAAAGTCGATCTGACGCTGACAAATGGCGAGATGACCGAAGAGATGGCGGCCATGATGCAGATGGTGAAGCCCAACGGCGCATCGCCGGAATTGCCCAAGGTTACGACCAAGACTCTGGCCGCTGCTACCGACGCGGCAGGCAAATTCCGCTTCGAGAACGTGCCTCCCGGGATGTGGTGGCTCACCGCCANNCTTCCGGCCAGGAACGCACCAAGGTGGACTTCCGCCTGGTTCCCAACGGCACCTTGTCCGGCCGCGTGGTGGATGAAGACGGTGAACCGTATCCCACTGCCTCGGTGACCGCCCTGACGTATACGTATATGATGGGCCATCGCCGCTTGACCCCCGCCGACTTTGCGCAGACCAACAACAAGGGCGAATTCAGTTTGGGCAAGGTGCCGCCGGGGCACTATTTTCTGTGCGCCGACGTAGTGCACGTTGGATTCGGAGTAAAAGCTCCGCCACCGCCAGCGGATGGCTCGCCGGAAATGGCCTACGTCAGCACCTATCTTCCCGGCACGACAGACGTGGCGCAGGCCCAGAGAATCGACGTGGCAGCGGGCGCGGAGCTATCGGGATTCAACATTCAGCTTCGCAAGTCGAAAGTGGTGCGCGTCACCGGCAAACTTACCGACGCCAACGGAGAGCCCATCAAGACAGCTCAAATCATGCTGATGGCGAGCGGCGGACGCGTGGGCTCGATGTCCATGGCCATGGTCAGCGATCCGCAAGGCAAGTTCGAACTGACGGGTCTGCAGCCCGGCAGTTACAGCGCCATCACGGTGCAGATGCAAGGGTCCAGCCCCAAGATGAGCATGCAGACCCTGGTGGTACCGGACACCAGCGTCGAGAACGTGGTACTGGGCGCGCGCCCGGAAGTGGCCATTCAGGGAAAAGTGATTGTGGATGGCGATGGCAAGGTTGCGCTGCAGGACTTCCCTATCATGCTGACGCCCTCGGAAGGCATGGCCGTCATGCCGGCTACGGCGAAGGCGGATAAGACGGGGGTCTTTACGCTCGATCACGTAACTCCGGCTTCGTACGATCTGCAACTGTCCCTGTCGCCGCCGGGCACCTATGTGAAATCGGTGCTGTTTAACGATCGGGAGGCGCTGGGGCAGGTACTGAATTGCTCGCCCATCACGGCGGGCACACTGCAGATCGTCCTGGGTACGGATGGCGGCAAAGTGGAGGTCGCGGTTTCGA
>OKRF01000078.1 GCA_900290315.1 Candidatus Sulfopaludibacter sp. SbA3
GCCGCCATCCAGATACTGCTGTCCCCACGCCCAGCCGCTATCCAGTGTGGAAGGACCCGAGAACCAGCCCACCGGCGAAGTGTGCTGCAGCTGGACAGTAGGCGCCAGCTTGAACACGGGACTGTTTTCGAAGAACACGTCCACCTGCTTCGGCATGCCGTAAGCCAGGGGATTGGTGTTGTCGACGTTCATCCTCATCAGCGAGCCCGGAATATAGAACTTCTCTGCTGGGAGAGCGTGCTCCTTCCCATCGGCGCCCATCTCAGTCAGGAAGCTCTTCACGGGCAGCTTGAAGGATTCTGCAATGGCGGTGGAACTTCCAATGGTGACGATCGTTCCGCCCAGTTCCACGAACTTCTTGAGCTGCGGCATAGTCTTGTCTTCCGTGACGCTGCCGGTCCATCCCTTATACTCATCGGGAATCGTCTCCGCGCCTCCGCGCCCTCCACGACCGCCGCCGCCTCCGCCTCCGCGTCCACCGAAGCCGCCCTGGCCGCGAATGGCGCCGCCTACGAAAACCAGCACGTCGAACTTACTCTTCAGGTCGCCCGCGTCGAGAGTCTGCGGATACACCACCGAAAACGGCATTTCATACTGCTCGAACAGCCACTTGGTCCAGCCGGCGGGCATCAGGCCGCCGTAACTGTCGTACAGTCGGCCGCCGTAACTGTCGTACAGTCCGATGCGAATCGGCTTGAGCTTCAACGCATCACCCGCGGGCTTTGCCGCCATGGCGTGGACCGGCACGCCCAGTTCCTTGGCGCTCTTCTCCAGAACCGAGCGCGCCGATGCCGATGCCGGCACCCAGATGGCCCCGGTACCCAGATCCTGCCCATCCGCCGACATTTCCTTCTTCAGCCAATACACGTCGCAATTCGCCTTCAACAAGCGGTTGGTGAGCACGAATGAATTGTTGATCTGGTGGCTGATCAGATAACCCGCCGGATTGGCCGGTCCCTGGATCGAACTCGCCGGCGGCGGCAGCAGGCCGGTGATCTTCGTGAACGGCCCGCTGAAATCGTCCAGAATACGCTCGAACTGCACGCCCATCTGGAACGCCAGCGTCCATCCCGTGATGTCGTAGGGCCGATTCGGCGGACCACCCGGATAGCGGAAATCGTTGGGATGATCCTGCGGCTCGAACATATCCATCACGTGCGGACGGAATGCCTGCGCCGTCTTGACCACATACGATCCCGCGGGATACGTCTTGCCATTCACGGGAAACGCCGCCGTGGCCTTCATGATGGTGATGCCGTTCTTCAGCAGGGCGTTGACGAACTCCGTCGCCGTGGCGAAATCGGCCTGATCGGCGGGAATAATGTATCCCCGCGGATCGCGCTTCTTGGGGTCGTGCAGAACGGTATTGTACAGCTCCATGGAAACACCGCGCCCGCCGAAACCTCCGCCGCCGCCGGGAACATCGCCGCCGGGTACGGCATCGCCGCCCGCCGCAACTGCTGCGCCGCCGCCGCGCCCTCCCCGGCCGCCGCGTCCACCACCGCCCCCGCCGCCCGCTGCCGCAATTTCGGCTGCCGAGGCCGCTTCCAGTGCATCGATTTTCTTCGGCGTGATTGTCCAGTAATCCTTGCTGCCCTTTTCGATGGAGTTCATCCCCATGCGATAGATGTTGTACAGCCACGTTTCGCGATAGCGCGAGGCCAGGTCCAGAATGGCGCGATTGTTGGTGACTTCGTATTCAATCGACTGCCGGTAGTGCCACGGACCCGGCGTCACCGGCATGGGCCAATCGCCCTGCGGCAACTGCTTGCTGGGAACCACCGGGATGTTCATCGGCGTCGGGTCGCAATGCCGATCATGTTGTGGAAGTACGTCACCGTGCGCAATCCGCCGTTCCACCACGTGGAGTAATTCGCGCCGCTGCGCATCGCACTGCCGCCCTTGCCTTCGGCCACCAGCCGGCTATGCATCGCCGTCCCCACCATCTCGATTCCGAGCGGAACCAGCGGATCGAAATTGTAATTGAACGGATCGCGGAACGGCGGCATGAAGATTACCGCGCCCGCCGGCCCCGTCTGATGGTGGTTGTACATGATCTGCGGAAACCACTCGATGAACAGTTGCCGGTTCATGTTGGTGGTCTCTTTCATGTTGGACATTTAGAAGTCGCGATTGTCGTCGTGCCCCACGTACTTGGCGTAGAGCCGCGGCAGCCCGCCGTTGCGCCGCTGCTCCGGCGGCTTCAACGGCGCGTTGGGATTTTCCGATCCGCGCATGTACCAGTTGGCCACCAGGTCCTGCCCGTCCGGATTGGCCTGCACGAAGAGCGCGATGTCGTCATTCAGGAATCGCATCGTCTCCGGGTCCGTCCGGCTCACCATCTGGTAGACCATCTCCATGAGCTGCTGCGACCCCACCGTTTCGGTGGCATGCAGCCCACCGTCGATCCAGACAACGGCCTTGCCCTGCCGCGCCAGTTCATGCGCCTGATCGTCGGTCAATCCCTCGGCGTGCGCCAGACGCTGCGAGATCTGCTTGTACTTCTCCAGATTCCTGATGTTGTCCGGCGAGCTGATGATGGCCATCCACTGGTCGCGGCCCTCTTCGGTCTTGCCAATGCTCACCAGCTTCATCCGATCGCTCTCACTGGCCAGTTTCTTCCAGTAGGTTTCGAGCTGGGCATAGTTCGCCATCTGGTAGTCGTCGCCCAGGTTGAACCCCAGCGCATCCTTGGGAGGAGTGATCTTCGGAGCCGTCTGGGCGGCCAGGGAGGCGCACAAAACCAACGCCAGCGAGAGAGACAGTCGTGACTTCATATGAGTGAGAGTTTACTACAGTGGGGCAAGCCTCCAGGCCGATTCGGTAACGCCGGCTGTCTGGCCGCCGGTGCCTTCGCCTCGTTTTGGCTGAAAAGCACCACCGGCGGTGAATTCGGGCCACCACCAGGAACGCCGCAAATCTATATTTATCAGTCGCTTGAGTCCTTTGTTAATTTGGCGAAACAGATGCACTGTCTGAATACGTCGAATTGTATGAGGCAGCCTATGAGATTACCCAACTTCAACAAGCGTTTTTCCGGTATTTTGGTGTTTTTGGCTGCGTCCGGCCTGGTCCTGGCGCAACAAAATGCCCCGAGCGGCACTTGGCGCCGCCTGGGCGATGCGCCGGGCGCCCAGCAGCCACAGGATCAGCAGCAGGACCCGTCCCAACCCGTCGCCCGCAGCGATGAATTCGGGCAAGCCAACCCTAACGCCCCGCAGGCGAACGACAGACCCGCGCGGCCCGCGTACGGCCTTCCGCCCCAAGTGACTGTGAAGCCGAACACGTATATTACGGTGCGCATCAACCAACCCCTCTCCTCCGATCACAACCAGGTGGGGGACACCTTCTCAGCGACGCTCATGCAGCCGCTGGTAGCTGAAGGTGTGGTGGTGGCCCAGCGCGGCCAGACGGTGTATGGGCGCGTGGCAGTGGCGGAGAAGGCCCATTCGGGCAAGGATTCCAAGCTCGGGCTGGAACTGACCAGCGTCACTCTGGCGGACGGCACGCAGGAGCCGATCCAATCCCAACTGGTGGCCCAGCAGGGTCCCAAGACTCCCGGTTCGGTAGAGGCCGGAACCATCGTGGGCACCACAGCGGTGGGCGCCGCAGTCGGCGGAATCGCCGCGGGCGGTACAGGCGCGGGCATCGGCGCAGGCGCGGGCGCGGCGGCCGGCATCATTGGCGTGCTGATGACCCACAACCACGAAACCCGCATCTATCCGGAATCGGTCCTGAGTTTCCAGGTGATGTCGCCGGTCACTGTATCGACCGCGAACGCTCCCCAGGCCTTCCGGTTTGTCGGTCCGGAAGATTACGACCGGCCCACCATGCAATATTCCACCCGGCCTGGGGGACCTGCTCCGGCGCCGGCGCCCGGCTATTACTATGGCCCGGGCTACTATCCTCCCTACTATGGATACGGCTACGGTTACCCCTACTACTGGGGTCCATCGGTAGTGATCGGCGGCGGCTGGGGCGGGGGTTGGGGCTACCACGGCGGCTTCCGCCGCTGGCGGTAAGAGTTTCATAATCCTGGCGAGCGCCAGATGGCAAAGATCATTCCCTGGGGATCCTTGAGCACCGCCATCTGGTCGCCGCCGGGGAGCGCTGTGGCCGGAATGAGCACGCGCGCTCCCAGTTCCTGGGCCTTGGCGCCGGCCAGATTCCTCCCTGGATTCCCCGCTTTGATCCCGTGTCAATTTCCCGATAGCCGAGTGGATTGCCGGCATTCACCTTCCGCACACCAGCAAGTCGCCATTGGGCAACTCCACAATGGACGACGAGTGATTGTGCCAGTGCTCCGAGCCGCCGCCGCTACCCACCGCCGATTCTTCATGAAGTTTCGCGGGCGGAACGCCCATCCCAACAGGCGGCGAAGGGCGATCGTCTGTCTCACTGTGGGATAATCAAGAGAGTCTACCCCCACAGCATGGATCGCGAATTTATCCGCAATTTTTCTATCATTGCGCACATCGACCACGGCAAATCAACGCTGGCGGACCGTCTGCTCGAGACCACCGGCGCGCTTTCCCAGCGGGAAATGATGGAGCAGGTGCTCGACTCCATGGACCTGGAACGCGAGCGCGGCATCACCATCAAAGCCCATGCCGTCCGCCTCAATTACAAAGCGGACGACGGCAATTGGTACCAGCTCAACCTGATCGACACTCCGGGCCACGTCGATTTTTCTTACGAGGTGTCACGTAGCCTGCAAGCCTGCGAGGGCGCGCTGCTGGTGGTGGACGCATCCCAGGGCGTGGAAGCGCAGACCCTGGCGAATACCTACCTGGCGCTCCATCACAATCTCGAGATCATTCCGGTCATTAACAAGATCGATCTTCCGGCCGCCGAACCGGAGCGCATCCGCGAGCAGATTGAATCGGTGATCGGGCTGGACGCGCGCGATGCTGTGCTGTGCAGCGCCAAGCAGGGAATCGGCATCCACGATATTCTGGAGGCCATCGTTCACCTGGTGCCGCCTCCCAAAGGCTCGCCCGATCTGCCGCTGCGCGCGCTGATTTTCGATTCCTGGTTCGATTCCTACCGCGGCGTGATCATCCTGGTGCGCGTGATGGACGGCCATCTGCGCGTGGGCCAGAAGATCCGCCTGTGGTCCAACAGCCAGGTTTTTGAAGTGGACGCGGTGGGCTACCAATCGCCCAAAGCGATTCCTTGCGACGAACTTTCTTCCGGCGAAGTGGGCTTTCTCTCCGCCAATATCAAGACGGTATCGGACGCCAAGATTGGCGATACCATCATCGATCACGAAAACGCCGCCACCGAGGCGCTACCCGGCTTCGAAGAGATCAAGCCTATGGTCTTCGCGGGGCTGTATCCGGTGGAATCGCACGAGCACGGCCTGTTGCGCGACGCGCTGGAAAAGCTGCGGCTCAACGATAGCGCCTTCAGCTTCGAGCCGGAAAACTCGGTGGCGCTGGGATTCGGCTTTCGCTGCGGGTTTCTGGGACTGCTGCACCTGGAGATTGTGCAGGAGCGGCTGGAGCGCGAATTCAACATCGACCTGATCACCACGGCGCCGGGCGTGCGGTATCGCATTACCACGACGGTGGGCGAACTGGTGGAAATCGACAACCCCACCAAGTTTCCCGACCCTTCCGAGATCAAGCAGATTGAAGAGCCTATCATCGACGCCAACGTGATCACTCGCGAGGAGTATCTGGGCGGCATTCTGAAACTGCTGGAAGAGAAGCGCGGCGTGCAGAAGAAGTTCGAGTACCTGGGCGGCGGCCGGGTCATGCTGCTGTACGAACTGCCGCTCAACGAAATCGTGCTGGATTTCTACGACCGGCTGAAGGGCGCGTCCCGGGGCTATGCCTCACTGGACTATCACCTTTCCGGCTACCGCGTCTCTCCCATGGTGCGGTTGGACGTGCTGGTGGCAGGCGAGCCGGTGGACGCGCTCTCCCTCATCGTGCACCGCGAATTCGCCTACGAGCGAGGGAAGGAACTGATCTCCCGCCTGCGCCGCCTGATTCCCAAACAGATGTTCGAAGTGGCGCTGCAAGCGGCTATCGGCAACAAGATTGTGGCGCGCGAGACCATTTCCGCCATGCGCAAGAACGTGCTAGCCAAGTGCTATGGCGGCGACATCTCGCGCAAACGCAAGCTGCTGGAAAAGCAGAAGGAAGGTAAGAAGCGCATGAAGCGCGTGGGGCGTGTGGAGATCCCGCAGGAGGCTTTCCTGGCAGTGCTCAAAGTGGGTCAGGAAGACAGCGAGTAGGGCGTCGGNNGCGCTTCTGGGACAGAGTCAAGGCGCGTATATCCTTTCGGTTCTCCATCACTAACCGCATCCCCTCGCGGATGAGTTCGCGCATCGCTGCGATTTGGCGATCGTGTTTGTCAAGACGCTCTGAGACTTTCGCCATGGCTCTATTGTCGCCGAATCGCTACTCCTTCGCCAGATGCACCTTCGCGGTCGCCTTGCCCTTGACCGCGATTGTCACCGATTCCGCATGCGGCTCGTACTTCTTGAGGAAATCGGGATCCCACCAGATGCCGGGTTCCACGTCGTCCCACGCGAACACCTTGTAATCCCCTGGAGTGATTCCCTCGATGGTGAAGCGGCCGTACTGATCGGATTCGGTCTGCTGGAACAGGTACGTACGAGTCCGCCGGCTGGCCTCCGGCACCAATACCACGGTCGCCCCGCCGACAGGCTTATCATCCGCGGCCAGAGCGACGCCGGCCAGTTGGCCACCATCGTCCGCTAATCCAATGTCCAACGCGATCTTGCCAGGTTCGGAAACGGTCAGGCCTTCGTCGAGTATGTTTCTCCCCTGCGCCCGCACACTGCGAACCACCAGGTCTTCTGGAAACTCGACCGTGTAGTGTCCCGGCGATAGCACACACTTGAAGCTGCCGTCATCGGTCACCGCCGCCATTACCGGCTCGGACTGGCCGTCTGAGAACTGGACGAAGCCGGAAACTTTTGCCTTGTCATCGCCATCGACACGGACATGGCCGGCGATCTCCGCCCCCGGTTCCACAGTCACGCGAATCCCTTCCAGCGGGGAGGTGCCTACTTGCAGAGGCATCCTCGTCTTGAACTCATGCTGGAACATCTCAAAGGTTNNGGGTATAACTGCCTGGCGGTACCGCACGAAATACGAAATCGCCTTTCTCATTCGTGCCCGTGAAAAGGTTCAAGCCGAGGGCGTCGCTTTCGGCATTCGCGTAATTGAGCGAGATACCGTTGATCTGCATCCCCGCCGGCGCCGTGGCGTGGCCTTTCACGGTGACCGTGGTGCTGCGCGTGAGCGCGATATCGACTCCGGTGACTCGCGCGCCTGGCCCCACTTCCTGGAGACTGGGGTACATCGTGGGAATCAGCGTTTGCGGCGGCGCATCGCTCTTCGGCGAGTGGTCCTCCGTTTCCACCTCCATCTCTCCCATCGAACCGAACTCGCGGGCCTTCTTGGCCTCGGCGTGGACGTAGTATTTACCGGGCGTCAAGTCGGGAATGCGGTACTGGCCCAGGTCGTCGGTATAGGCACCGCTCACCTGAACGATCTTGCGTTGACCATTTTCGTACCGCAGGCGGTGCACCGTCACGGTGATGCGCGCCAGGGGCTCGCCATCGGCGTCGCGGACGGTACCTGCGATCACGCCGAAGGGTGTGAGTTTCAATACCAGGTCTTGGATCTCCTGCCCCGCTTCCAGGGCGATGGGGGTGCCGTTGCCTTCCGCGCGGCGCGCGCCGTAATAGCCATCCAGGTAGCCGTTGCGCTGCCCCTTCAGGTGGTAGTGTCCGGCCAGCAGGTTGATGAGAGTGAAATGGCCCTTGGCGTCGCTGGTGGTGAAGGGAGTGGCGCCGGATTCGGTACCCCCGCCTTCGGCCAGGATGCGTACCTTGTTGAGTGGCTCGCCGGTCGCGGCGTTGACCACAGTCCCAGAGAGTGTACACTTCTCCGGAGGCTTATCTTGCGGAGTGGCCAGGAAAGCGAGCAGCAGAAAAAGCTTCACTCTGAAACGATGATACTACTGCAAAACCGGCAGTGTCAGATACCCTTCCGGCACGAACAAGCTGCCTTCGGTGACGCCTTGCGGCGCGATGCGCGCGAGTTGCTGCGCCAGGTCGCGGGCACACGAGCGGCCCACCATCACGTCTTCGAAGGCGCGGGTGACGCGCGTCACCTGCTCCGCCGATTCGTGGGCGAATTCCAGGCGGAACTGGTGGATTCCCGCGGCGCGCCATTCCTCCAGGTGTGCGCCCGCCTGCTGCGCTTCGGCGCCGAACACGGTGTTGCGGCATCCCACGTCGGCCAGCACAGGATGCGCGCGGCCGGCCGAATCGCGCAAGGCCACGCGATGCTCTTCGCAGGGCCGCCCGCAATCGCGATAGCTGGTGCCGGTCGACAGAAATCGGCAGAAGACACAGTGTTCGGTGTGGAACACGGGCAAATGCTGATAGACGACTGCTTCGATCTGCTCCGGCCCGATGCGGCGCGCCAGTTCGGCCACTTGCGCGGCATTCAAGTCGTGAGTCGGAGTGAGGAGCGAGATCCCCAGCGAGAGCAACTCCGCCGCGGTGATTTCGTTGGCGGCATTGAGGCTGAAATCGCCCACCAGCGCGGGATGTGGCTGGGCGCGTAACGCCTCCAAGAGGCCTGTGGAGCGCACCAGGATGGGGCAGCCGCAGCTCAACAGGAAATCGGTGATGCGTTCCTCGCCCGGTTTGAGGACGCGCGGGCTGGCCACGCGCGCTTGCAGGCCCGCCGCGCGCACCCGATCGAGCGAAGGCTTCAGCCCATACAGGTCGAGATAGTCGAGCGTGATGCTGGCCGGCCGGAGCGTCAGCGCCGCGTCGAGTTGTTCCGGCGTACGGACGAGCAGATGGATGAGCGGGGGTTGGGGGCTGGGGTTGTGCCGGCTCGCTTCGCTCGCTGTACCGGCGACAAGATCGCCGGCGTTACCGGGGATTCTCGAGTGTGAGGAACTTCGTGACTGGAAGCTGTGAAAAAATGCGCCCGCAAGCGGGCGTTGGCAGGCTGAAGCCTGCTCCACAAAAGCAAACACGCGACTTGCCGGCGGGGCTTCCTGGCTCCGGTTTGCCCCTTCGATGCCGGGGGGCAGGGGCCGGGTGGCGGCCTGGGTGGCTTGGAGGCTTTCCACGGCTTCGCGGCGGAGGTGATTCAGGAGCGAGCTGGGGGCGAACGGGGCGCCTTCGGTTTGCAGGACCAGGGTTGCGAGTTCGTACGGCGTGTTGCCCAGGCGGCCTAGCTGTTCGCGCAGGAATTCGGCGGTGAGGGTTCGGTTGGAGGCTGTGCTCAGGGGCTGGGCGGATTCCACTCGTATGGTAGCGGTGGGGACGCTCCATTCCATTTGGAGGGGCTGGCCTTCGCGTGCGGTCACCTTTACATGTACGGGTTGCTTGCGGATGGGTGTTGCCGCTTCCAGGTAGGGACGGACCACCTTGTCGAGATTGGGATCGTGGGTGCGCCACACCAGGTCGCCGCGGCGAATGCGCGACGGGTTCAACACTCCGTTGCCGAATCGCAGCTCCAGTTTGCCTTCCTGCCGCGCCACCTGAAAGATGCGTCCACCCTCTTCCGGTTCTTCGGGACTGCGCCAACCGGCCGCGTCGAACACCACGCCGTCGCCGGGTTTGAGCGGCGCGATGGTGTGGGCCTCGCCCGTTTCCACCAGGACGCTATCGCGCGTCACGCGCGCCACGCTGCCCATCAGCACTCCGCGGTGCCGCGGCGCACGGCCCTGGACCACCGCCTGGTGGTTGGTGCCGCCGAGGAAGAACGGCCCGAGACCGCGCGAATAGACCTGCTCTAACTGCAATTCGGTGGCGCGATCGATGCTCAACGCCTGTCCCGCCCAGGCTTCATCCACCGCCTGACGATAGGCGCGGGTGGTCAGTGCCACATAGTCAGCGTCCTTGTACCGGCCTTCGATTTTCAGCGCTGAGATGCCGATCTGCACGATCTCCGGCATTTGTTTGAGCGCGTACAGGTCGCCGGGCGAGAGCAGGTAGCGCGCGTCCGCCAGAGGTTGCAAATGGCCATCCACCATCATTTCGTACGGCAGGCGGCATGCCTGCGCGCACTGACCGCGATTGGCGCTGCGCCCGCCCCAGGCCTCCGAGGAGAAACACTGGCCGGAGTAGGCCACGCACAGCGCGCCGTGGACGAAGATCTCCAGCTCGCAATCGGTGGCCGCGCGGATGGCGCGCACTTCGTCCAGCGACAACTCGCGCGCTAGCGTCACGCGGCTCACGCCGAACTGCTGGGCCAATCGGACGCCGTGAGCGCTGGTGATACTCATCTGGGTGCTGCCGTGAATCTCCAGGCCGGGCGCAATCTGCTTCGCCAGCTTCACCATCCCGATGTCCTGCACGATGATGGCGTCGGCACCGGCGTGCGCGATGGCTTCCAGGGTGCTGGCGGCCTCCGCCACCTCGTGGTCGAACACCAGGGTGTTGAACGTCACGAAGCCCTTCACGCCGCGCTGGTGCAACGTGCGTAGGGCGTCGGGCAGTTCGGCCAGGGAGAAGCCCACCTTGGCCCGCGCGCTGAAGTGCTTAAGCCCGAAGTAGACAGAGTCCGCTCCGGCTTCAATGGCGGCGCGCAACTGCGGCCAATGGCCCGCGGGACTCATAATTTCCGGTTTGCGCACTGCGCTCATGGAGGGTATAGTTCCAGGGTAACAGACGCCCGCCGATTGCGTTCCCGCAATCGCTGCGTTAGCCTGAGGCGTCTTATGGCAAAAGCCTTGGTACTGGCCTTACTGTTGTGGCCCCACTCCGCCGCGAGTGGGAGCGATCCATCCAATTTCCTGGCCGATTCCGCGGCTGGAATCAGGACCCTGCAGACGTGGTACATCAGCGACACCGGATTGTGGCGAACCACCAACTGGTGGAACGCCGCCAACGCGGTGACGGTGTTGGCCCGCTACTCCAAGCTGAGTGGCTCGGCGGAATTCCGGCCGGCCATCGCCAACACTTTCGAGCGCAACTCAGCCGGCAAGTTTCTCAACCAGTACTACGACGATGAGGGCTGGTGGCTGCTCGCCTGGGCCGGCGCATACGAGTTCTCGCACGACACGCGTTATCTGCAGATGGCGGAGACCATCTTCACGGATATGTCCACCGGCTGGGATGACACTTGCGGCGGAGGCATCTGGTGGAGGAAAGACAAGCACTACAAGAATGCCATCGCCAACGAGCTGTACCTTTCGGCGGCCGCGAAGCTGGCGACCCTGGTGCGCGACCGGCATCGGCGAGCCACTTACCTGGATTGGGCGAAACGGGAATNNTGAACGATGGACTGGATTCCACCTGCCACAACAACCATCGAAACACCTGGACCTACAACCAGGGCGTGGTTCTGGGCGGTTTGAGCGCGCTGAGCAAAGAGGCCGGCGATCCGCAACTGATGGCGCGCGCCAAATCCATCGCGCTGGCCGCCATTTCGCGGCTCACCGACAAGGATGGCATCCTCCACGATTCCTGCGAGCCCAAGTGCGGAGCCGATGCCGTGCAGTTCAAAGGAATATTTGCGCGGAACCTGGGGGTATTGAACGCGGCTGCTCCCGAACCGCAGTTTCGCGCATTCCTGAAGGCTAACGCCGAAAGTATCTGGCGTAATCAGGACGCGAATCATCAGTTCGGCGTGGTCTGGTCCGCGCCTTCCGATGTGAAAAACGCCGCGACTCAGGTCTCCGCCCTGGACGCCCTTCTGGCCGCCGCTAAACTTCGCTGAGTATTGCGTGGCAGCGGGTTCATAAGACGACACCTCACCCGGTGGAATGAAAATGGGCCGGAGGTCAGGGGTTTTGTGGCTCGCACTTGCTATACCGGCGGCTGAGACCGCCGGCGTTACCGATCATTTTCGAGAGAGACGGCTCCTGAGGCGATGCCTCACCCGGTGGGATGAAAATGGGGCCGGTGCCTTCGCGCAGGCGCGATTTCGTCTTGGCCGGCTTCGGCGCTTTCTTGGCCTTGGGGGCCTTCTTGGCGCGTGGGTCGGCTTAGCTTCCGCGGGCGCAGCGTCGGCGGGATGGACCAGCACCAGGGCCGTTTCAGTCTGGATCGGCGCTCGCAAGGGGCGGCTCGGGCTGGGCACAGGCGCCGGAACCGCATCGAAAGGCGTCTGAACTCCGACGTGTTTTCCTCCAGGTCCGGGGCAGGCGGAACGGGAGCCTCGCCGAGGCCCTGAATCGCTCTCCACTATACCTGCAACTCCCTACACTTTGAATTCGCGGCGCCGCCAAAGACAGCGAAGACGAAACCACCTATCGATATCGCCTGGAAGGGGCGGCAAACACTGGTCGGGCTGGTCCAAACAAAAGAACGCCAACTTCAGCAGCCTCGGCCCCGGTTGGTACCAGTTTCGCGTCTGGACCACGCTTGCTTACACGGTCTAGAGTCTGCTCTTCCTCCTGCTCGCTACTTCGCGGATCAACGCGTCAACCGCCGCGCAGAAAGAAAGTATCGAGCGGCTCGGCGAAATCGGCAAGGAAATCATCACCTCGCTCGATCTCGATGCCATTCTGTTCAAGCTGTATGAGCGGGCCGGCATCTTCCGTGTGGGCCTATGCCGCTCAATGAGGCTTGACGCTACCGCCGGAGCATTCCTCACATCAGGTTCCTATACTTGGTATATTTACTCTTCAGTTTTTCAATAGGTGATTCAACGATGCCAGCTACCAAAAACTCTGAATCGCTGCCTGATGGGCGGGTGCCCGTTGAACAGGGAGCGCCGCCGCCTGGCTCGCGAAAATCAATGAAACGCGGACTGATCTGGGTTGTTTTCCTGCTGATCATTGCAGCCGTCACGGGATACGCGGTCTGGCATGCGGGCGATCCGGCCAGTGCGCCTAAGGGCCCAGGCGGCGGGGGCGGGGGCGGCCGGGGCGGAGGTCTGGGACCCGTTCCGGTGGTGGTGACGAAGGTCACGCGCTCCAGCGTGCCGGTCTATCTGAACGGGCTGGGCAATGTGAGTCCGTACTACACGGTTACCGTGAAGTCGCGTGTCGACGGCCAGTTGATGAAGGTAGGTTTCAAGGAAGGCGACCTGGTCCAGGAGGGCCAGGTGCTGGCCGAGATCGACCCTCGGCCCTATCAGGTGCAACTGGACATGGCGGAAGCCACGCTGGCGCGTGACCAGTCTCTCTTTGCCAATGCCAGGGTCGACCTGGCCCGATACCAGGGACTGGTGAAACTGAATGCCATTCCCACGCAGCAGTTGGATACCCAAACGGCGCTGGTTGCGCAGTACGACGCCACCGTCAAGCAGGACCTCGCCACGATCGAGAATGCGAAACTGCAGTTGGTTTATGCCAAAGTCACGGCCCCCATCACAGGCGTAGTGGGTCTGCGGCTGGTGGATCCCGGAAATATCGTTCACGCCAGTGACAACGGCGGCATGATCACGATCACTCAGCTACAGCCGATATCGGCGCTGTTTACGATTCCCGAAGACAGCCTGCCGCAGGTGGCACAAAAGGTACGGGCGGGCATCCACCTGCCGGTGGACGCATATAACCGGGACAGTTCCAAGAAGCTGGCATCCGGTACGCTGCTGACCATGGATAACCAGATCGACAGCACGACCGGCACATCGAAGCTGAAAGCCGTTTTCGAGAACAAGGACAACTTGCTTTTCCCGCAACAACTGGTCACCATCAGCGTGCTGGTAGACACTCTGACCAATCAACTCGTAGTCCCGAGCGTCGCGGTGCAGAATGGGCAGCAGGGCACCTTCGTTTACGTGGTGGACGACGATTCCACGGTGCACCTGAAGACTGTTCAAGTGGGAATCACTACGGCAACCTCGGCCGACATTCTGAGCGGCATCTCGGATGGGGACCGGGTGGTTGTGGATGGCACCGACCGGCTGGTGGAAGGAGCGGCCGTGCGGGTGCGCAAGGCCGGAGAGATGGAAAACCCTCCAGGTTTCGACCCAACCAAGGGCGGGCGCGGCGGCAAGAAGGGGAAGGGAAAGAAGGGTGACGGCCAATCCAAGCAGGGGCCGGGCGGGGGCGCTCCCAAGTGAGCCCCTCACGCATCTTCATCCTGAGGCCGGTGGCGACGTCACTGATGATGGCCGGCGTGGTGCTGGTGGGGGTCACGGCTTTCCGGCAGTTGCCGGTTTCGGCGTTGCCGCAGGTGGATTATCCGACCATCCAGATCCAAACGTTTTACCCGGGCGCGAGCCCGGAAGTCGTGACGTCATCCATCACCGCGCCCCTGGAGAAGCAGTTCGGCCAGGTGCCAGGGCTGTCTCAGATGACGTCCATCAGTTCTTTCAGCAGTTCTTTGATTACCCTGCAATTCTCCCTGGATCTCAGCATCGATGTGGCCGAGCAGGAGGTGCAGGCGGCCATCAATGCGGCGTCGACTTTTCTTCCCAACAATCTGCCGTTTCCTCCGATTTACAGCAAGACCAATCCCGCGGATGCGCCGATTCTGACCCTGGCAATTACGTCTTCGACGGTGCCGCTGCCGAAAGTCGAAGAGTTGGCGGAAACGCGCATGGCGCAGAGAATTTCCCAGCTCAAAGGTGTTGGCCTGGTGAGCATCAGCGGCGGACAGCGTCCGGCGGTACGGGTTCAAGCTAACCCCATCGCGCTGGCCTCCTATGGATTGAGTCTGGAGGCTCTGCGAACGGCACTGAGCAGCGCCAACGTGAACCAGGCCAAAGGCAGCTTCGACGGACCGGACCAGGCTTGGACGATTAACGATAACGATCAGCTTCAGTCTGGCGTGCAGTATGGGCCCATCATCATTGCCTATCGCAACGGTGCGCCGATACGGGTTCGGGACGTGGCCACGGTCATCGACGGCGCGGAAAACACCAAACTGGCCGCCTGGGTGAACGCCGACCGGGCGATTGTTCTGAACATCCAGAGGCAGCCTGGAACCAACATCATCAGCGTTGTGGATACGGTCAAGAGCATCCTGCCGCAAATTGAGGCATCGCTGCCGGAGGGGATCGCGGTGCGGATCATCTCCGACCGTACCACCACAATCCGCGCGTCGGTGAAAGACGTTGAATTCGAACTGATGCTCACCACGGTGCTGGTGGTGATGGTCATCTTTCTTTTTCTGCGCAGCGCTTCGGCCACCATCATTCCCGGTGTAGCCGTACCTCTGTCGCTGGTAGGAACGTTCGGCGTCATGTACCTGCTGGGGTACAGCCTGGACAACCTCTCTTTGATGGCTCTCACGATTTCCACCGGCTTTGTGGTGGATGACGCGATCGTGATGATCGAAAACATTTCCCGCTACATCGAAAGGGGCGACTCGGCAATGGAAGCGGCGCTGCGTGGATCGGCCGAGATCGGGTTCACCATCGTTTCGCTTACGGTCTCGCTGATCGCCGTGCTGATTCCCCTGCTGTTCATGGCCGACATCGTGGGCCGCCTGTTTGCTGATTCCCCTGCTGTTCATGGCCGACATCGTGGGCCGCCTGTTCCGCGAATTCGCGGTGACTCTGGCCGTGACTATCATCTTCTCGGCGTTTGTCTCCCTCACGCTCACCCCCATGATGTCGGCTCGCATCCTGCGGCACCATCCGGAGTCTGAGCAAGGGCGGCTGTACCGCTGGTCGGAGTGGTGCTTTGTGAAGAGCATCGAGGCATACGGCGCAATGGTGCGGGTGGTGTTGCGTCACCAGGCGCTGACGCTGCTCACGGCAGTGGCCACGCTGGGGCTTACGTTTTACCTGTACATGATCGTCCCCAAAGGGTTCTTTCCCGTGCAAGACACCGGGGCCCTCCTGGGTATCTCGCAGGCGCCGGAAACGGTGTCGTTTTCCTCCATGGCCAGGCGCCAGCAGGAACTGGCCTCGGTAATCCGGCAGGACCCCGCCGTGGAGAATCTCACCTCCTTCATCGGCGCCGACGGCGTGAACACCACTATGAACAGCGGCCGCATCCAGATCACGCTGAAGCCGCTGGAAGAGCGCGGCGCAGTGTCCGCGGTGGACGTCATCCGCAGGCTCGGTACGAAGCTGCAGCAGGTGCCGGGAATCGAGCTTTTCCTGCAGCCGGTGCAGGATCTGACGGTGGAAGACAGGGTCAGCCGGACGCAATACCAGTACGCGCTGGATGCGCCCGACAAGGCGCTGTTGGACCGCTGGGTCCCCCAACTGCTGGAGCGGATGAAACGGCTGCCGGAGCTGCGAGACGTGGCGAGCGATCAGCAGAACAACGGCCTCGGGCTGCTGGTGAATATCGATCGCGACACGGCCGGGCGATTGGGCATCACGCCGCAGAACATCGACGACGCGCTCTACGACTCCTTCGGCCAGCGGCAGGTCTCCACGATTTACACCCAGACCAATCAGTTCCACGTCATCCTGGAAGTGGCGCCTCGCTATCAGCAGGACCAGGGGGCACTGGGAAGCATGTACCTGCCCATCGGGTCGGCGTCGGCCAATCTGGCAACCACCATCGCATTAGCGGGAACGAACAGCGCGCTTACTGGCGCCGCAGCACTGGCGCCGGCCCCGCTCCAGTCGCTGGTCCGGGCGACCTCCATCCCCGCGCCGATTACCATCAACCACCAAAGCCAGTTCCCGGTGGTGACGCTTTCCTTTAATCTGGCGCCGGGAGCGTCGCTCGGCACGGCGGTTCAACATATCAGGCAAGCCACGAAGGAGGTAGGGATGCCGGCCAGCATTGAGCCCAGCTTCCAGGGCACGGCCCATGCGTTCGAGACTTCGCTCGCCAATGAATCGACCCTGATCCTGGCCGCGATGGTCACGGTGTACCTGGTGCTGGGCATCCTGTACGAGAGCTTCATCCATCCCATCACCATTCTTTCCACGCTGCCATCGGCCGGAGTGGGCGCGATTCTGGCGCTGATCCTGTTCAAGAAGGATCTGGATGTGATTGCACTGATCGGGATCATTCTTCTGATCGGCATCGTGAAGAAGAACGCCATCATGATGATCGATTTTGCACTGGAGGCGGAGCGCCACGAAGGGAAGCCACCAGAGGAAGCGATCTACCAGGCGTGCCTGCTGCGCTTCCGTCCGATCATGATGACCACCATGGCGGCGCTGCTCGGCGCCGTGCCGCTGGCCTTTGGCAGCGGAGTGGGTTCAGAATTGCGCAAGCCGCTGGGAATCTGCATCATCGGCGGACTGCTGCTCAGCCAGGTGCTGACGCTGTTCACCACTCCTGTGATCTACTTGTACTTCGGACGGGCGGCGGCCTGGATGGCCCGGCTCCGCGGCTCCGGCCAGCACGCGGAGCCCCCTGCCGCGGCTGAGTTGACCTGAGGCCTGTTTGTATGAGCATCTCCACTCCATTTATTCGCCGGCCGGTGGCCACCACGCTGTTCATGGTGGCGGTGACGATGGCCGGCGCCATCGCCTATACACTCTTGCCGGTCGCGGCTCTGCCGGAGGTGGACTTCCCCACGATCATGGTGAGCGCCGGCTTGCCGGGAGCGAGTCCCGACGTCATGGCGGCGTCGGTCGCCACGCCACTCGAGAAGCAGTTCACACGCATCGCCGGCGTTTCGGAAATGACGTCGAGAAGTTCGGTGGGATCGGCATCGATCACCCTGCAATTCGATCTCGGGCGCGAAATCAACGGAGCTGCGCGGGAAGTGCAGGCGGCCATCAATTCGGCGGCGGGATTTCTTCCCGCCAATCTTCCTTCGCTTCCCCGCTACCGGAAGATCAATCCGGCAGACCAGCCGATTTTGCTCATGACTCTGGAATCCGACGTGGTGCCGCGGCCGCAGTTGTACGACATTGCTTCCTCGGTGTTCGCTCAGAAGCTGGCCCAGGTGGAAGGCGTCGGCCAGGTGAATGTGGGCGGAAGTTCCCTGCCCGCGGTTCGCGTGGAGGTGAATCCGCAGCCGCTCTCGCGTTACAACGTGGGCCTCGATCAGATCGGCACGTTTCTGCAAGGCGCAAATGCCAACAAACCGAAAGGCGCGCTGGCGAATTCCGAGCTCGAGGTTCCGATCTATGCCAGCGACCAGCTTTTCAAGGCAAAGGATTACAAGGACCTAGTGGTGGTCTATCGGAACGGCGCGCCGGTGCGCCTGTCGGACCTGGGCCGCGTTGTCGATGCCAATGAAGATGTGCGGAATTTCGGCGTGGTCAACGGCAATCCGATGGTTCAGATCCAGATCAGCCGCCAGCCGAATGCCAACATCGTGGATACGGTGGCCCGGATCAAGGCCCTGATGCCACAGTTTCAGGCCCAGCTTCCCCCGACGGTGCGCTTCAAGATCGCCAGCGACCGCACCATCACCACGCGGGATTCCCTGAGGGATGCGCAGTTCAACGTCATTGTCTCCGTGGGGCTGGTGATTCTGGTGGTGTTCCTTTTCCTGCGCAGCTTCTGGTCGACCGTCATTCCGAGCATCTCGGTGCCGGTTTCGATCATCGCTACGTTCGGCGCAATGTATCTGCTGGGGTACACGCTCGACAATCTTTCGCTGATGGCGCTGACCATTGCCACCGGATTCGTGGTGGACGATGCGATTGTGGTGATTGAAAACATTACACGTCACATCGAGGGCGGCATGAAGCCGATGCAGGCCTCTCTCAAAGGGGCGGAGGAGATTGGCTTCACCGTGCTCTCGATGAGCATATCGCTCATCGCGGTGTTCATTCCAATTTTGATGATGAGCGGCGTGGTGGGCCGCCTGTTCCGCGAATTCGCGGTGATTCTGGCGGCGGCCATCGCCCTGTCGATGGTGATCTCGCTGACGCTCATCCCCATGATGTGCGCGCAATTCCTGAAGGAAAACCGCGGTCACGGGTACCTCTATAATCTGACGGAAGACCTATACCGATGGTCCATCTCCACCTATGCGTCGGCGCTCGACGTGGCGCTGAAGCATCCGGCGTTCGTCCTGCTCACCGTGCTGGTCACTGTGGGCATTAACGTCTACCTTTACGACAAGATCCCGAAAGGGTTCTTCCCGCAGCAGGACACGGGCCGATTGCAGGGCGCCGTCATGGGCCAGCAGCACATCTCGTACCAGGCGCTGCTCACGAAAGCGAAATGGTTTGAGGAAAAAATTCACAACGATCCCGATGTAGAGACGGTCACCATGGTGGCCGGCTCCAGCGGCGGTGGGTTCGGCGGCGCGAACTCGGCTATGATCAACGTCCAACTCAAGCCGGTAGGCGTTCGTAAGGCGACTTCCGACCAGGTAATCGCCCGTCTGCGCCGGCAAACGTCCGGCGTGCCAGGGGCCAGCCTGTTCCTGCAGAACTCGCAGGACGTGCGTGTTGGTGGTCGGCAAAGCAACGCGCAATACCAATACACCTTGCAGGGGCCCGACTTTGATTCCCTGGCGACATGGGGGCCGAAAGTTCTGGACCGGCTTTCGACACTGCCGGAGATCGCCGACGTGAGCTCCGACCAGCAGAATTCCGGCTTGTCCTCCAACGTGACCATTGACCGGGACACGGCATCGCGCCTGGGCCTGACTGCGCAGGCCGTCGATTCCGCCCTGTACGACGCGTTCGGCCAGCGCCAGGTGTCGGTGATGTACAAGTCCATCAATCAGTATCACGTCGTGCTGGCGCTGCAGCAGCAGTGGTGGGAGAATCCCGACTTCCTGAATACCATCTACGTGCAGACGCCCAGAGGCACCGACGTTCCCCTTTCGACATTCACTCATTTCAAGCAGGGGCTGACTCCTATTTCGCTGCCGCACCAGGGCCAGTTTCCGGCAACCACGCTGTCATTCAACCTGGCGGAGAATGTGGCGCTGAGCGACGCGGTGGCCGCCATCAATCGGGCAGAAGTAGAGATGGGCCTGCCCGCCAACATCACCGGCAAGTTCGCCGGAACCGCGCGCGCCTATCAGGAGGCACTGCAGAATCAGCCGGTGCTGATTGTGACGGCGTTGATCGCCGTGTATATCGTGCTGGGCATCCTCTATGAAAGCCTGATTCACCCGCTGACGATTATTTCGACTCTGCCGTCGGCCGGCGTCGGGGCGCTGGTGGCGATGGTTTTGTTCAAGAGCAATTTGGACATCGTGGGCATGATCGGAATCATTCTGCTGATTGGCATTGTGAAGAAGAACGCCATCATGATGATCGATTTCGCGCTGGCAGCCGAGAGGAACGAGGGCATGAATTCGCGCGACGCCATTTACCAGGCCTGTCTTCTCAGGTTCCGTCCCATCATGATGACGACAATGTGCGCGCTGCTGGGCGGGATGCCGATGGCGCTGGGCTGGGGCGCGGGGGCGGAGTTACGGAAGCCGCTGGGAATTTCCATCGTCGGCGGCCTGGTGGTCAGCCAGATGCTGACGCTCTTCACCACACCGGTCATTTACCTCTGTTTTGATGGCCTTCGGACGCGCTTCACCCGGAAGCAGGCGAATTACAAGAATCGTCCGAGCTTCCTCATCCCCGGCGGGAGCGCGGCGAGCGGCGATTGAAGACTGCCATTTCCGGCCTCGCGTACAGGTTCGCGAGGGGGTTGCGCTTCAGATATCTCAGCCTGGTGGTGGCAGCCGACGTTATCTGGAACCGGTCCGCGAAGCAGGACGGAGGTGTAGATTGGCGCGGCTATTGACCAAAAGCGACACCCTGGCGGGCTACATCGACCAGGCCGGGGGTCCCCTCGGTGCCGATTTCCTGCTGAGCTCCCTGGCGGCTTTTGTGCTGCATCGGGGAGGGTCGGCTTTCGCGCTCGGGCCTTTAGGAGCGGCGATATTGTCGCCGGAGCCGTCCAATCGCGAGTGCAGTATGCGTTAACCCCGGCGCGTCCCAGTCAACGGGCGTTTCGTTTCCGGCCAAGCAACCACCCCAAAGCGATCAGGGCACCGGCTCCGGCAATCCACCAGTACTTCCCTCCGCTTGACGCCGTTTCGCTTGTTGTGGTCGAGTCG
>OKRF01000075.1:0-4372 GCA_900290315.1 Candidatus Sulfopaludibacter sp. SbA3
TCCGCCGCAAATCCGTGCCAGGGTCGAAATTCGCCGCCTTTTGGCGAATCTTCGTGCCTGGCTCGAATTTGCCCCTGTGCGAAATCCCGACGCGTTCCCCCACCATTCTCATCCCGCCGGGTGGCACGGTTTGCAGCGGACACACGGATCAGGAGTTTCGAGAGAGGCAACTGATTTCGCAAGAGCGGCGAAATTAGTCGCCTGCCACGGTTTTTGCAGCGTGTTGGTCATCACTTGCCGACATTCAGGTTGATGACGTCGTAGTCTCCGTTATCCAGGGCGGGCGAAAGGCCCACGATCACAGGGTACTGCCCCGGGTCCAGTTGCGGCACCCGAAAGTTGATTTGGACGATGCCGGCCACCTGTCCCGGTGCCGGACCGGCAAACAGTATGCCGGCTGGCACAACAGAGCCGTCGGCGGAGCCGGCGTAGATGCCGACACCAACGGGTCCGGCCTTCAGCGGCCGGCCGGCGGTGCTGTTGATGGCTCCATCCACGCTGGGTGGATTGGTGTCGCCATAGCCGGCGGCGTAGACCGTGACGATGGATCCGGGCGCGGCGGGGTGGTCCGGAGTATTAGGCGTGCCATCCGCATTTGCGATCGCGTATGCCTCCACCGCGGTTGCTGCAACCGGCATTCGAATGCTGTTGGAACTGCCATTGCTGCAGTGCACCTGCATGGTAGTAGTTCCATCCGCGGTATTGGCAACCTCGAACGGGACAATGCACACGATCTGGTCGGATTGCGCCGACAGGATGGGGGCCGGCACGCCGCCGAAGGTGACGACGGGGCCGGCTTGCGGCGTTGGGCCCATGCCACCGCCTGGCAGGATCAGGATCTCGCCTGGCGCCACGCCCTGATTCTGTCCGGCGAGGGCGGGTCCGGGAGTGATTCGCTGCGGATCCTCCACGGTGACCAGACTGAGAACCGTGGCATCGATGCGCGCGATAAAGGCGGAAGGAGCAAAGTTCTTTTCGGCCGGGTTGGTGAATCCGGTCAGAAATACGTTGCCATAGCCATCCATCGCCATCGCGTTAGCCGAGTCCATTCGGCTGGAAAAAAGCAGGGTGCCTCCATCGGCCGACCACTGGCTCACAAAGCCCTGTCCAGTCCGGGTCTGGAATGGATGGACCATCGGAAAACTCGCGCCGAATGGGTCGGCCGGGGTCTCCGAGCCGGCGACCCAGACCCTACCGGCAGGATCCACTGCGACGTTGGACGCTGCGCCCATGGCGCTGCCCAAGTAGTTCAAAAAGACCTTAGACGAGACGGAAGGGTCGAGTTTCAGCACGTAGGCAGCGCCAGTGCAAAACCCGGAAAACCCCGCTGGTGGCAGAGCCGCACTGCGGAACGAGATAATCTCGATGCCAGCGCCGAAGAATTCGTCATCGAAGCCATTGGTACATCCGGTGGTGTAGACGGCACCTTTGGCATCGACGGCCACGCCGCCGGTGGTTGTGATGTCGGCGGGGCCGCCAATGTAGGAGGCTTGCATCAGGGCATTTCCTTGCGGCGCCAGGGCCGCCACAAAGCCGGAAAGAAGACCGGGCAATTTTTCCTGGAAGGCTCCTTTGGTGGCCGGAAAGTCGTTCGACTGGGTGAGGCCGGCAATGTAGGCGCGTCCCGCGCCGTCCACCGTGATGGCCGTCCCTTCGTCGGCGCAACTTCCGCCCAGGAAGGTGGAATAGAGCAATGCACTGCCATCGGTACTGATCTTGGTGACGAAGGCATCTCCCGGCGGTAGGGTTGTCTGGGCAGCGCAATTGACCTTGATGGCATGCTGCAGGGCCGCGGACGTCACCGGGAAATCGGCCGATCCGGCGTATCCGGTCAGATAGGCATTCCCGCTCCCATCCACCGCGATGGCGAAGGCGGCGTCCCCGGACGAACCGCTCAGATAGGTCGCATAAAGGAGAGTGCTTCCGTCGGGTGAGATCTTGGCGGCAAACCCGGAATAAGGGGCGGTGGTTTTCGATTGCAGTGCCCCGCGGGTGACGGGGAAATCCGTGGCATAGGTGTAGCCACTCACGTAAGCGTTGCCTTGGGCATCCACGGCAATGCCGGTGGCGTTGTCATAATAACTTCCGCCCAGGTAAGTGGAGTAAATCATCTGCTTGCCGTCACCGCTCCATTTCGAAACAAAAATGTTCTGGCCGGGAGTGGCGCCCACGAAGACCGAGGTGGGACTTCCGGGCACGGTGGAAATGGTCTGTACGTTCTGACGGATGGGCAGGGACGTTTTCCAGGTTGACCCTCCGTCCGCGCTGACGAGTATGCCGCCGGCGGAAACGTAGACGCTCTGGGAATTATTGGGATCGATCGCCACATTATCCGCGGCTGTGGTGACGGCAGTAGGCGCCCAGGTGGCGCCGCCATCCCGGCTGCGAATCAGACCGGCGGTGGTGGCCGCGTAAACGCTGGTGGCGTAGGCGGCAAGGGCGACAGTAGAGGTCTCAACCGGCGAATCGATCAGCTTCTTCCAGGTGTTGCCGCCATCGGCCGTTTTGTAGATGGATGTGAGGCTGGGATCGGTGAAAGGGCCGAAACCATTTGGATTCGCGGAGGCATAGAGCGCATCCGCGTTGGCGGGATCGCACACCAGGGCAATCACGGGATCGGGCAATCCGGTCAACGCCGTCCAGGTGACTCCAGCGTCCGTGCTGCGATACAAGCTGGGTCCGGCCGGCGTTACGCCGCCCGAGGGGGAGAGGGTTGGAAAGACGGAGATGCCGGCGAATAATGTTGTGGGGCGCGCGGGATTCGCCACCAGGTCGAGGATGTTCCATTGTTGTTGGTTGACGGCGAGCCAGGTGGCGCCGCTGTCTTGCGATTTGAAGATCCCGGAGCTGGTGCCGGCGTAAACCACCGCAGGGTTGGCGGGATCGGCCAGGAGGGCGTTCACTTGAGCCTGGGGGGCAGTCGCCAGGGGAGTCCACGTCTTGCCCGAATCGGCGCTTTTGTAGATTGCGCTCGCCGTGCCTGCGTACAGGATGCCCGGCGCTTTGGCGGACCCCGCCACTGCGTACGCCCCGTTGGGGAGGCCCATCGATTGCCACGTGTTGCCGCCATCCGTGGTGGCGCGCAAGGGAACGCCACCCAAGCGCGGCTGGAGGGCGTTCTTCACCGGGAAGTCCGCAGAAGTGGTGTTGCCGGCGACATACACATTGCCGGCGGAGTCGGTGGCGATGGCCGCGCCGTAGTCGGAACTGGAACCGCCGAAGGGTTTTGAATAAGCCAGGGCTGGCCGGATCAGCGGCTCGGCGGCCGAGAGACACATGGGTACGAATAGGAGAATGAAAACGGAGTGGGCTCTCACACCATTATTGTCGCTTTATTTCGGAGGGATTCCTCTGAACCGGCGGCAAGACCGCCAGCGTTACCGGAAGGCCGTGACGGTGTTTGCAGCTTCCGCCCGCAGGCGGATGGCCCTGAGCCACATGCGGCGGATCAGGGCGCTGCCGGGATAGATGATGCGCCAATAGCCGGCGAAGACGCGGCGGCCCGAGGCGTTGGTGGCGTAGACTCGGGTTTCGGTGAAGAGTTCGCATTCCCCCGCGCTCAGCTCTTCCACGCGGAAGTTCATAGCGATCTTGGCCACGTTCGGCGCATCGATCGTTTTGAACCGTTCCGCCCAATGCTGCAGAGCCGAGGGCCGGCCCATGACTGTTGCGACCACAATTTCTTTGCCGGGCTCTTCGGCTAGCACGTGGAAGCCGCTCTTGATGGCGGTATTGAGAAGCGGCGCTCCGCCAGGGGCGTTAATGATGTTGGGCTTGCCGGCCTTGCCGAATCGGCGAATCCAGGTGAATGCCTGGAAGAGCGCGATTTCGTCAGGTGTGACTGCCCAGATCGCGGCATAGACCTGTTCGCGGGATGCGTGCACGCGCACGCTGTGCGATTCGCTGAACTGGTAGACGGGGGAGAACTCATCGAGGTGCGTGCGCTGCACGGGCACGCGGGTTTCGCCCGCGGGAAGAAGGATGCCTACGGCAAACATGGCGAGGCCGGCGGTCAGACGGCGCAGGGCTCTCTTGCGAGGTGGCTTGATGAAGGAGAGGATGCCTACGAATGCGGTCAACAGGCCCGCATATACGAGTGCGACGGCCAAGAAGTTCATGCAATAAGGATATTGCTATTTTCAGAGAAATGGGTATTATTGTAGATAGTCGAGGTGTCGCATGCCAAAGCCCTCGGATTTATTGCAAGGGACCCTGGATCTCCTGATCCTGAAGGCCATCAGCCGCGAGCCGGCTCACGGCTGGGGCATCGCCAAACGAATTCAACTTCTATCGGATGAAGTACTGGCGGTGCAGCAGGGGTCGTTGTACCCGGCGCTACACCGCCTGGAGCAGCAGGGGTGGATCACGGCCA
>OKRF01000075.1:4377-4798 GCA_900290315.1 Candidatus Sulfopaludibacter sp. SbA3
GGTTGTACCCGGCGCTACACCGCCTGGAGCAGCAGGGGTGGATCACGGCCGAGTGGAAGGATACGGACTTGGGCCGGATGGCCAAGTTCTACGAGCTGACGCGGGAAGGCCGGCGGCAGCTAGAACGCGAACTGGCAAGCTGGAGCCGGCTGTCTTCGGCAGTGGAGATGGTCCTCGAGAGGGCCTGAGATGGTTGAGCGGCCAATGCCATGGCGCCGCAGAAGACGCGGGGGTTCCGGGGGAGGCGGCGGCCGCCTCCTTGAAAGTGGCCGTATCGCCCGGAAGATGACAGGGTCGAAAAACCGGTCGGGCGACTGGGTAACGCCGGCGATCTTGTCGCCGGTCGGCCCGTGCAACAGGCGGCAAGACCGCCGGCGTTACCAACAGCCGGTTTTTCATCCCGTTTTGCGGGGCGGTCCGC
>OKRF01000249.1 GCA_900290315.1 Candidatus Sulfopaludibacter sp. SbA3
CGCCAGCCGAACCGGTGGGACCGACAGGGCCAGTCGGACCAGTGGTGCCGATGCCGCCAGCCGAACCCGTGGGACCGACAGGACCAGTCGGACCCGTGGTGCCGATGCCGCCAGCCGAACCGGTGGGACCGACAGGGCCAGTCGCGCCAGTGGCACCGGTCGAGGCCATCGTCACCGACAAGACCGCCGGGTGACTGGTGTTGACGTTCTCCTTGCTGTCAAATTGTGCGCTCCCCCCGCCGGTAGTCAGCATGAATCCGTTGTTTGAACCGGGCGTAGTGAGCCAGCCGCTCACCGCACTGGTAGCATCAATGGCCACAAAAGAATTAGCGACTGCGGCGGTCACCGTTCCCACCGAGCCGCCTTGTGATGGAAACCCGGTAGTGCCGCTGACAACCGACTCCACCCAGGAGCCACTCGCCAAGTTCACGCTGATCGAGCCCACCGTATTCACCTTGTCGATGAACAGCGTCAGGGTGGCCTTTTGCAGCGTCCCCGCCGGCAGAGAACTCAGATCGAATTGCACCAGCCCGATGCTCCCCGAGCTACCCACCGTAATGGTAGGCGCCGATCCTAAGTTTGAGGCATTGCCAGGGACGTAATAAGCATCCTGCAACGGCGTGAGTACCTGACCCGAGAGAGTGGCGGGCAACGCCACACACAAAATCGCCGCCGCACGAAACAGCTTTCGCATCACTTTTTTCTCCTGCCAGCAGTGAAGTTTAACGAGACCTGCGCCGCACATCCATCACCGCAAGACCACCGGACGTGCGAGAAAGTTCTGGAATGCCAATGACCGTTGAAATGACGGGTAAGACAAGAGCCCTCGCCGACGCAGGCAAACTCCCCCTCCGAACTGTCACATTACTTAAACCCAAGGAATCCTGAGTAATCGTACATAAGTTACCAGCAAATTCCGATCAATGCAATAAGTAACTTTTGATTTGCCAGGACGCATATTCCTTCGTATGAAATCGTACCTGCTCCAGAAGCCTTCGGGTCATCTCCGGATGTGCTTCACCACCGGAATTGCACAGGCACGGTGTCCCTCGATCAAGATGCCTAAACCCAGGGAACCACGGCGGCACTGACCGGTTTTTCTCCGACGCCAATCATCGTAAACACCGGGGCGGAGCGGAAGCGGGCACCCATCGTGCCCAACCGCGGCACGCGCAGCGAATAGGTGCGGATGACGGCCATATCGCCGGACTTTTCATTCAGCACCAGGACATACTGCCGGTCGGGAGTGAGGATCAGTTGGCTCGGCTGTTCGCCCACCTGCACCAGGGCGACCAGCTTCTGGCTTTCATCCAGCACCGTGAGGCTGTTGGTCTCGGGATTAGCCACCAGCAAATAGGACGGCGCCTCGGTCAGCGTCATCACCCCGGGAGCCCGGCCGGCAAGCACAGTCTGCCAGATTTCGGTGCTGTAAGGGAACACGATGACCACGGCGTCCATGCCTGGGCCGCTGATGAACAACTCGCCGCCATCGGAGCTGACGCAGAAATTGCGTGGTTCCACGGGCAAGGGCAGGCGGACCACGGTTTTCCCGCTGGCGGCATCAAAGATGTTGAGGCTGCGCTCGGGCCGGCTGCCGGACAGGACCTGGCGGCCGTCCTTGCGGAAGATCACAAACGAAGGCTCGGCGCCGGCGGAGATGGTGCGCTCGGTGGCGCCGGTGGTGAGTGAGACCAGCGTGAGGGAGCGGTGCTGCACACTGGCTACGGCGGCCTGCCTGCCGGCTGCGCCTTCGCTGGTGAGGTGAAAGGAATCGGGCGGCGACGCAAGGCGGATGCGGCGGCCCGGGCGGAGGGAATCGAGCGGCAATTCCACCAACGAAGCGGGGTCGCGATAGAGCACCCACAAGGCATCTTTGCCCGCCGACATCTGCATGGCGACAGCCTGGTTCCCAGCCCTCACCCGCCGGCTGACCGCCATCGACATACCGTCGATTTCGGCAACTGTGCCGGCATCGGGCATCAGGACGTAAACCTTGGTGACTTTGGGATGCGGCAAGACGGCAGAAGGGGCGGCATCCAGAGGGATCTGCTTGCGCACGCGAAACTTGGTGAGATCCACCACCGCCACCGAGCGGCTGACCTGATTTCCCACAAAGCAGTAGCCGCGAAAACCAGTGGCTTTGGGCGGACTGCACGAGAGCGCCGCCGCCGGGGAAAGGAGCAGGCTCCGGCGTGAGATCTGGGAACGGGTCACTCTCCTCATTCTACTGCGGCCGGCCATGCTATTCTGATGAGAGACATCCAACGCAGCTTGAGTAGGCGCAAGCCGCCGCATTTCCTCGAATCGGAGAGATGGCCGAGTGGTTGAAGGCGCACGCTTGGAAAGCGTGTATAGGGGAAACTCTATCGAGGGTTCGAATCCCTCTCTCTCCGCCAGTTTAGAATCAATAATTTACATGAACAAGCTCAAAGCGTACGCCACAGAGAAGGGCTACGTCATGATCGACCAATGGGGGCCGATAGACGTCCACGAGTTCCGCAGTTCTTGGAAGCTGAGTTCCGCTACAGGCGCAGAAGGTCCGTCATCCACAAAGAGGACGGTCGGCATTCTCGCCCCTTTCGGGTTCCCCCAGCCCTGGATGTAGATCGCAAAGCCCCGGTTTCCCTTGTTTCATTCCTTACTATGATTGCGCCCTAATAATATTATAAAACGAGCTGTAATTCTTATAAGCTTCTCATGTCTTTTGTGTGACCGACGCTTCGGCGGATACAGCCGCAATGCCCTCGATGGGGGGCGGATGGAGGCGGGCGCCGGAGGTGCAACGACTTCGCACAATCCCGCAACCGTTGGCTTACTACCAGTGACTCCATTCAATCAGGAATACCGAACGGGCGTCGGGGTCTGTTGAGGGGATTGGGAGTGCTCCTGCCGGGTGTTTGGTCGGCACGCCAGGTTCGCTTTGCCGCTGTGCGCGGGCGGGGATGCCTAATGCCAAGCATACAGGAAGATCGCGCTGGGAACAGAATCGGCAGAGCATACCGGGGACGCTGGAATCGCCCTAGAACAACCAAGTCCACGCCTTGTGTATCCAGGTGCCGACCTCGCCATGTTTCCAAATCACAATCCAGCCCACGGCGCCCAGTAAGACAATCCACAAAATATCGTAATCTCGTTCGCTCGCAGCCACGCAAGCATGATTTCAGCAGTTGTGAGACAAAGCAAGACCATCGGTGGTTGTCCGGGATCTACCTGTTCACTTTCGGTGATGTGGCTTTGGCGTTAACAGGTCGAGTGTTTGTTACGGCCGCCAGCATTGCGGCCGCCGCAGAGCCGCCGAGTCGCGCCACCGAAAGTTGACCTTTCCGTTGCTGAGTTCCGACTAGTCTGATCTTGCCCCGCGCGAGGCGAGGCGCAGTTCATCTGCTTCATGGCGATCCTCGCCCCTGCGGAGCTTCTGCTGTTTGATTGGGATGGAGGAGGCTGCCCGGGAGCAGGACGTCCCCCTCAGCTAGCGGAACACTTGTTGGGCATGACGCCCATTTCCTCCAGAACTCGCCGCATGGCGGTGAGCAGTGCATCGATGTCCGGTAGAGACAACCGCCCGATCGTCCCGATACGAAAGCACGGCTCGGCGGTTAACTTCCCTGGGTAAATGATGAAGCCTAAATCGCTCAGCCTCTGGTAGAATTCTTCGAACCGAAAGCCGGGGTGCTGTGGATAACGGAAGGTCGTGATGACGTCGCTTTGATCTTCCGGAGCCAGGTATGCCTCGAAGTCCAACTCGCTCATTCCGCGCATGAGCCTCGCATGGTTGGCTCCATAGCGGGCGGCGCGGCCGGCCACACCTTCCTCCGCTTCCAGTTCGAGGAGCGCTTCGTGAAAGGCCAGCAGCACATGGGTTGGCGGAGTAAAGCGGAACTGTCCGTCGTCTTCGAGACCAGCCCACTGGGCGTACAGATCGAGGCTCAGCGTGCGTGCCCGGCCCTTGGCTTCGAGCAGACGGCCGCGCCGCGCCAGCACGAATCCGAAGCCGGGAACGCCTTCGATGCACTTGTTGGCCGACGAAATCAGGAAATCGATACGCGCCGCAGCGAGACTCAGCGGGATGGCGCCGAAACTGCTCATGGCGTCGACGATGTACGCCGCGCCCGTACGTTGCACCACCGCGCCGATCGCTTCGACGGGGTTGACAATGCCCGTTGTGGTCTCGCAGTGGACCACCGCGATGTGCGTCAGGCCGCGCGTTGCAGCCAGTCGCTCCGCGACCGCTTCGGGCAGGACCTTGCGGTTCTCTGGCGTGTCCCACGCTTCGGTCTCAATCCCATGGACGCGCGCCATTTGCGCGATGCGGCGTCCATAGGCCCCGTTCACCAGAACCAGGAGCTTGCCATCGCGCGGAATCGCCGAAGAAATCACAGATTCGATAGCAAAGGTGCCGCTGCCCTGCATCAGAACGCACTCGTAGTCGCCCGTGTTCCCGCCGATGGCCAGCAGTCGCTCGCGAATATCACGGACGATTTGCAAAAACTCGCGATCACGCGAACCAACGTCGCGCAACATCGCGGTTTTAACGGCCGAACTGGTGGTCAGCGGGCCAGGTGTGAATAGCAACTTATCGGTCTGCATGGTGGAGATTCTCCTCTTCGTCACCATCGCCGAAATCGATGCCGGGGATCAGGTGATGGATCGCCGCCAACGCGTTGCGCGGCGCCTGCCACACGTTGTTCCCGCCGATATAGGTGGCATCCACGACGATATCTTTGATGGCATCTGGCGGAACCTTGCGCGGATCCTTGCGCAGCACCGCAAAATCCGCGAGCTTGCCAGGCATAATCGATCCCTTGTCCTTCTCCTCGAATGTCGCGTAGGCGCCGCCGAGCGTCCATACTTTGATCGCTTCTTCCACGCTGACGCGTTGATTCATGCCGTATCCCACGCCGTTTTCGCCCTTGCGAGTCACCATATCCTGGATGCGCAGTAAGGGATCGGCGGCGGAGACCGTGGAATCGGAGTGTCCAGCAACGTGAATGCCCATGTCGATGGCGGTGCGGTACGGATGAATCATTGCCAGACGCTTCTCGCCGTAAGAAGCCAGTTTATCGCCGTGCTCCCACATATAGGAGTGGAACACCAGGATCACGCCGGCCTCTTTGGCGCGGTCGAGCAGAGACTGATTCATCACGCTGGCGTGCTCGATGCGGTGCCGCGCGTCTGGCCGAGGATTCTTCGCCTGAGCGCGCTCGATGGCGGTAAGCACCATATCGATTTCGCGGTCGCCATTGGAATGCGTGGCGATCTGGAAGCCCGCGTCATGCATGGCCTGAAACGCTTTGTCGAGATCGGCCTGCGAGCGCGCCGGCGGGATTCCGAAGTAGCCCGGCTGATCGGAATATTCTTCGGAAAGCCAGCAAGTGCGGCCGCTCATCGAATTGCCGTGAAAGACCTTGATGGATGTGGCCCGCAACCGCTCGTCGCCAAAGCCGCTCTTCAGGCCGATGGCCTGCAATGCGGAGAAATTGTTCTCCGAGTACATGAAGCCCATGCGCACCGGGCTGCCGGCATCGCGCAGGGCTTCGTACAGGCGGAACGATTGCGGGCTGCCGCCGGCGATTCCGGCGCTGGTGATCCCTCGTTCGGCATAGATGCGAAAACATTGCAGATGACCCTGCACCTGAGCATCAAAGGGAACACGCGCTTCGCCGCCGCCGTTCAATCGCGTAAGCAGGCGCCGGGCGCCCTCGCGAATCACCCCATTGGGTGTGCCATCCGGTTCGCGATCGAAGGATCCGCCAGGGGGATCCTTCGTATCCTTGGTGATGCCCGAAGCCTGCAGCACGTACGTGTTCACCACGGTGATGTGGCCCGAGGAGTGGCTGATGCTGATGGGGTGTTCCGTCGAGGCTTTATCGAGGTCGTGGCGATGTTCCGTCGAGGCTTTATCGAGGTCGTGGCGGTTTGGGTGGCGGCCGAGCTTGGTGTCCTGATAGCGCGTGCCGCTCACCAATTGCCCCGCCGGCGTCTTGGCGGCCTTGGCCTTCAGAGCCGCTACCAGCTCATCCATGTTGTGGACCTTTTCCGGGCCCAGCCACGGCACGTAATACGGTGAATCTTCCCCATAAACACCGGTGGGATGCAGATGCACATCGTTGAAGCCGGGTGTGACAGTCATTCCCTTCAGGTCAACGACCTTGGTCGACGGCGTGGCGAGGCGACGCATCTCGGCGGTGCTTCCCACCGCTGAGAACCGGCCGTTGGTCACCGCGAATGCCTCTGCGTGGGGCTTCGCCGGGTCGACTGTGATCACGGTGCCGTTGATATAGATGGCGTCTGCGCCAAAAGCGGCGGACGCGGCCAGTAGAAAGAAATAGATGCTGCGCATAACGTCGCTCCCTTTCTCAGAATCTCAGCCGCAGGCTGAACTGCACCTGCCGCGGTGCATTGCTCTGGCTCAAAATGATTTTCCCAAAGGTGGCGGATGTGACGCTGGTAGTCGGTCCGGAGAAGACTACGTGGTTGGTGGCGTTGAACATTTCGGCGCGGAACACCACATGGAACCTCTCGTTGATCCGCGTCAGCTTCTCGATGGACGTATCCACATTGGCCGCGGTGGGGTTATTCACGCCCGGCACATACCGGCTGACGTTGCCGAATGCGTACTGCGGAGTCTGCGTGAACGCGGCAGTATTAAAATACAGGCAACTGTCGCAAATCTGAGGTCCTCCTGGCAATGCTGCCGAAACACCCGTCGCATTGGGCCGCATTCCCGAGCCGCCTCCCAAGGAACTGGAATTGTTCGGTGAGGAAGCCGCCACCGGCCGCCCGGCATCAACGGTATAAAACCCTCCCAGCGACCATCCGCCGAATACCTTGGCGGCAATGCCCGAATTCACCAGACCCTTGCCGGGACCGAAAGGCAGCTCATAACGTATGGCCAGCCTGACCGTGTAAGGCTCGTTCTGATCCGAAACGGACCGGTCGCACGCCAGGCAGTAGTTATCCTGCGGGCCATTGCGTGTACCCGCTACGCTGGTCATCTCGCCAACATTGTCGATGGCTTTGCTGTAAGTGTAGCCGAACAGCACGGCCAGCCCTTGCGACATCCGCTTTTCCACCGTCAACTGGCCGGCCTGGTACGAGGATTGGCCCGCACCCACGTTGATCCCCTTGACGTTGAGAAACTGCGGAAACGGGCGTAGCAGTTGGCCGTACTGTACGGTGGCCAGGCTGAGGGTGGAAGTGGGGTCCGCGATGACGCCGTAGAACGGATTGCTGACCACGCTGATCAACTTCGATCCCAACGACAGGTCGGCGTCGGGAATCTGGTTGAATTGGATCGGCGTCATGAGGTGCACGCCCACGTTGCCCACATAAGCCGCCGTCACCACCAGTTGGAGCGGTAACTGCCGCTGGATATCGAACGACCAGTTGGCCTGGTACGGAATGTCCTGCGTGCGCAGCGGTCCGGTGATGTTCTGGCCCAGGGCGATGGCCAATCCCGCAGCATTCCCGTACGGCGCGGGCAATCCACTCGGAAAGGGATTGCTCAGATTGAACAGGGGCGTGACGCCGTCCGATTGTGCCGCGATGGAGTTTATGGTGCGCGTGGTGCCGAGTGCGTTGGGATACTGCTCCCACGCCGCCAGCGGGTGGTGAAAAATGCCGAAGCCGCTGTGTATGACGGTCTTGGCATTCAATTGATAGGCTACGCCCAGGCGCGGATCCAGATGCAAGCCGCGGGGGAGTTGCACTTGCCTGCTGGTCCCGTTCAATCCCGGAATGCCGACGCCGCCCACCAGATTCGGGAATCCGGGTATATGCCCGGCAAGCGGCGAAGAGGACTGAAGATCGATGTAGTTCAGTTGGTTCTGATCTTCCACGTCGCCGGTTTCATAATTGACGCGCAAGCCGTAAGTCACGGTCAGGTG
>OKRF01000011.1:0-10157 GCA_900290315.1 Candidatus Sulfopaludibacter sp. SbA3
CGTGGCGGGATCGCCTGCCACGATCAAGTCTGCCCGATAGAAGGTCATCGGTTTGCACCGCAGCGTCCGATCGGTCCAGGTTTGGGGACGATTCAACGAGTTGATATCCTGCAAGGCCTTACGGAGCAGTTCATGATCGTCCGTGAACGGAAGCGAGACGCGGCCGGAGGTGGAATAAACGGCGGCGCGCTCGGTAGGTCCCAGCGTTTGGATGTGGCGCAACGCCGCGGTGCGGCCCAACACGAAATCCGCCGGTACCATGTTTTCGTCGTCCGCCAGATATGCCAGGAAGCGGGTCGGGAGAGCACTGCCTACCGTCCCGTCCACCACTTCTGCACCAGAGTTGCCGGCCCGGGCCTGCAAGGTTTCGCGCGCCAGCATCTGCTCCACGGCGAACCGCGAGATCAGTTGCGGCTTCCCCTGGTCGAACAGCCGGAAGTCGTCGGCACCTAGATTACCGACGGTGCGACCCTGGCCATCGCGCACCACCACCGGCACTGGCACCAGATTCGTGGTGCTCTTGAAGATTGCCGGGGTTTGCGTCGTCTTGATCTCCACCGCATCCTGCAGCACCGCCAGAGACAACACACCCATCGCGAACCACCGGATGGCTACCATGGAATGTCCCTCCTGAAAGCCCGAGACAGTATATCAGAGCCCGATTCGGCCGGCTCATTTTTTTCTTCCCTTTTTCTTCGCCTTCTGGTATAGTGCGCCCATGAGCCCAAAATCCGAACACTACGACTTCGCCAACCAGTTACTCGCAAGCAAGGACTTTTTCGATCGTTCTACCCGCGTCCTCGATGAGGCCGACTCCGGGTTCCGGCCGAAGGAAGGCATGATGACCGTCGCGCAACAGGTCGCGCACACCGCTCAGACCCTCGATTGGTTCGTCGAGGGCGCATCCCGGCCCGAAGGCTTCGACCTCGATTTTGAGAAGCACGCCAAGGCTCTGGAGGGCGTGATCTCACTTGCAATCGCTCGCCAGCAGCTTGAAGCGGCATACGGCAACGCCGTTCAGTTTCTCCGTTCGCGCAGTGCGGAGGAACTGTTACGGCCACTCCCGCCCGGGCCCGTCATGGGCGGCCAGCCCATCAGCGACATCGTATGGGCCATGGTGGAACACACCGCGCACCATCGCGGCGCCCTGACTGTCTACTCTCGCAGCCTTGGGAAAGTGCCTCCGATGCCCTACGGCGGGTAACGCCGCCGGTCTCGCCGCCGGCGCCTCGCGCGGGCAACGATGGGTATGAAAATGGGGGGAACGCGTCGGGGTTTCGCGCAGGGGCAGATTCGAGCCAGGCACGAAGATTCGCCAAAAGGCGGCGAATTTCGAGCCTGTCAGGGTGCCCGCGCGCGGGCAACGATGGGTATGAAAATGGGGGGGGGACGCCTCGGGGTTTCGCGCAGGGGCAAACTCGAGCCAGGCACGGAGATTCGCCAAAAGGCGGCGAATTCCGAGCCTGGCACGGGTTTGCGGCGTGCGCACCGGCTCGGGATTTTCGAAGGAGGGTGGCTCGTGTTTGCCCCCTTTACGAAATCCCGACGCGCTCTCCCCGGCCCCACTTTCATCCCACCGGGTGAAGCTGCGCCTCATGAGCTGACTGTCACTGAATTAGATTAATAACTTTGGTAAACCCACCATTTCTATCTGCGGCAATCAAGGGAAAAAACCGCGCATTCGTTAACCAAAGTGAGTAGTGGGCAGGGGCCAAACTTCTCTACGATTGTTTCTGGGCACCTATGCTCTGCATCGCGCCACCCTTCGCGGTCGCCGCGGCCCTTGTGCCGCCGGCGGTCATGGGAGCCATACTCCCGACCCTTCTGCTTTGTCTCCTTGCCGGCATGGCCATTGGTCTGTACAACCGCCTCGTTCGCGACCGGATGCGCACGCGGGAAGCCTGGAGCGGCGTGGAGGTACAACTCAAGCGGCGGAGCAGCCTGATCCCAAACCTGGTGGAGACGGTTCGCGGTTACGCCGGACATGAGCGCGAAGTGTTCGAACAGGTGACTCGGGCGCGTGGGGCATTGGCGGGGGCATCTGGACCGGCGGCTCTCGCTTCGGCCGATCAGGGTCTCTCACAGGCGCTGGGGCGGCTGATGGCAGTAGCCGAAAACTACCCTCAGCTACAGGCAGTGCGCAACTTCTCGCAACTGCAGAGCGACCTTTCGGACACCGAAGAGAAAATAGCCTACGCACGCCAGTTCTACAACCAGAACGCCCTGGCATATAACGGCAGAATCCAGAGCTTCCCCGCCAACCTGTTCGCGAACTGGTTCAAATTCGAGCCGGTGGTGTTTTTCACCGCGGAAGAGAGCGCGCTGCAGGAGGTAAAGGTCAGTTTCCCGGTGGCTTGATATGACACCCCCCATTTCAGCACCTGTGCTGGTCTACAATCGCATCGAGGAGAATCACCGCAAGACGATCTTGCTGGTGATTGTGGCGGTTCTGCTGACCGTTCCCTTCGTGTTGGGAATGAGCTTCGCGGTGGCCGAATTCATTACCTTTCAGGTCAGCCGGCAATCTCACCTGGACCGCTTTCACGAATTGCGCATGCGCCGATTCGAAGAGGAATCGGACGAGATCGCCCACCATATGGCTTCCCCGCGCTCGCTCAGGAGCAACCAAGACGCCGATCTGCGCGCCGATCTGAGGGCTGCGGGCGCATATACCGAAGACGAAAAAGACATGCGTCTGGAAATCATGGTGGTGGTGTCTACCGGACTGATTGCGGTGCTGGGGCTGCTGGTTTGGGGATTCGCTTCGTCGCCCACCAGCAAACTCCTGGTGATGTGCGGCGCGCGGCCCGCGGGCAACGAAGAGCGCGAAGCCCAGCGCCTGCTGGAGAACCTCTCGATTGGCGCGGGGCTACCCACCCCCAGACTTTACGTGATTCAGAGCATGTCGCTGAATGCGTTCGCCGCGGGGATGACGCCGCAGACGTCGGTAATCGCCGTGACGCATGGTCTGCTGACGCTGCTGGATACGCGCGAGCTGGAAGGAGTTCTGGCGCACGAACTTTCGCACATCGGCAATCAGGATACGCGGCTGAACGTGATGGTGGCCTCCTTCGCGCTGTTTCTGCGCATGCCGTATCTGCTGCGGCGCCGCTACATCCGGAGCCAACGGGGCAGCAACGGTTGGAATCCGTTCTATGGGCGATTGCGGATTGGCTACTCGGTCGCGCTGATTCCCGTATTCGTTTACGTGTTCCTGATTGCGCCGTTGCTGGCGGCCATTGTGCGCTCGGCCATCTCGCGCAGCCGCGAGTTTCTGGCGGATGCCGACGCGGCGCTCTTGACGCGCTACCCGGAGGGCCTGATGCGCGCGCTCGCCAAGATCGCCGGCGCTGGCTCCGCGGTGGCGGCATCCAACCCGGCCGTATCGCATCTGTATTTCGCCGATCCTGCCCTGCCTGGACTCGCGGTGGGGCTGTTCAGCGGGAAGCTGTTCGCCACCCATCCGCCTATTGATCAGCGCGTGGGCCGGCTGGTGGAGTTCGGCGGACCGGCCTGCGCCGCCACCATTGAAAGTGCGGTCGCCGCCGGACGCGATTTTGTCCGCGATCACCCGCCGCTTCCGCTAAACGAGGGCGCGCCTGCCAGTGCGGGCGACGAACTCACCATGGTGACCGCCGGCAACCCGCTTGGCCGCGTATTCCGCGTGGTCAGCGAAGGCGGCACGCCAATCTACGACCGGGACAATACTTCGTCGATGGTGATTGCCCGGGCGAAGCAGGGCGATCTGCTGGTGGTGTTTGACGACCCCGGCAAGATGCGCCAGGTGATCACTTCGACCCAGACGTTCGGCTATATTCCATTCTCCGTCAAGCTGCAGCGGGAAGATATGATGCCGGCGGAAATCCACAACGTCAACGCGCGCTTAACCCTCCCCGAGCCGGAGCCGAAGGCACAGCCGCATGTTGAGCCACAGATCGTGATGCCGGCCACCGTCTCACGCACCGGCCTGACTGCTCAACAAATCGCCTTCTGCGCCGGCTTCGGCATCCTGGTATTCGCCGGAATGCTCATTGCCCTGCTCCAATTCGGCGGGAAGTAGTACGAGTACTTCGGGGCAGTAGAGCCTTCGCCGAGGCCCCGCCGCTGGTGGTCATTCTGTTCCGGATGCCGGTGTGCCGCCAATGCCGCAAGAGAGATGGTGCACGACTGCCGGACCTCGGTTGATGTTATGCCACGCGACCTGGCAGGAACGGATTTTCAGCGACCCCTCTCTGGACGCACACACTCGAAAAATACTCCAACCCTCTGTGGAATGGGCGAAAACGCAAAACTCTAGGCTAGCTGCTAGCATCCGGGGCGATTTTTTGCTACTGGCTCAGCCGCACACGCGGGAAGTAGATTCCGCGCTCTTCGCGAGTCCACCAGCCTGGCTGGCCCCACTTTGTGAAGCGATACAGAAACAGCCGGGCGCGGATCCACTTGGGGGGTGCGTTCGGAAAGGGATTGTATTGCATCAGCTTCAGCACGCCCGGCTCGCCTTCCAGCAGGCGGATCATGAAGTTGGTGAACCACGGGTTCTGCTGATAACTGCCGAGGGCGGCGAACCACATCTGCCAATCGAGCCTGGGCTGGTGCGGCTCCACGATGGGCGGGGCCCGGCGCAAGTCGCCGGGCTTGTACGGAAACTCGTAGGCACGCCACGTGACGCCGTCATCTGAGCCCTCCACTTGGATCTCCAACCGCTCGGTGGTCATCACGGCGAACAGTCCGTAAGAGTTCACGNNGCGATGAACGCCGCCGCCACGTATAACGGGACGCCGGGCTTCGCCCCATCGGACTCGATAAACATCCAGGCGAGCAGCGCCAGAGTCAGCAGATTGAAGCACGTGTAGTTTCCGGTCAGCAGAATTAACACTTGTAACATCGCGGTGATGTAAGCCCCGATAAGTCGCCATCGCCGCGGGGCGAAGAACAGAAAAGGCACTACTAACTCCGCCACAAAGACGAATAGGGTGGACGCTTTTTGGAATGCCATTGGCAATTGGTAGAGATACCAGGCGAGGGGCGTGGGCAGCGGCTGCGTCTCGTAGTGGAAATGGAGTGCCGTCAGATTGCGCCATGCTGCGTCGTGACTGGCCAGCTTGACCACGCCGCTGAAGAACATGAGCCGGAAACACAGCCAGCGGAATAACCAGACGCTCACGCGCGAACTGCCGGCGAACAGGGCCAGGAAGCCCACCTCGGAGAGCAATATGTCCCATTGGAAGGACAGGAAATCCTGGCCGACCCCGCATAGGGACAGCCACAACACCAGGCACACCGCCAGCGCCGGCCGCTGCCAGCGCGTGACTACCGCTACCAGGCCTGCGAGCGCTCCGCCTATCCACATTATTCGCAGGGCTGTATCGCTGGAATTCAGCCATAAGATGGTGGGCACTTCGCGATATCCGGCCGCGCCTAACTGTTCGTGTACCGCCTGCAAGAAGTCAGCAAAGGGTAGAATTCCGTGCGAGCCAATCAAACCCGGAGCTTGTATTCCGAAAGATAGGAAGGAGAGGAAATATACCAATCCGAGGAAGCTCAAGAATGTCCGGATGATTACAAACAAAGGAATTCCGGAAGCTTCCGCAGCGATTTTTGGCCTCCAGGCCCACGGAATTTGCCTTCCGCTCACCCCGCTAATTCCCCCGTTCCACCAGGAAAGTCGCCATTCGATGGATACCTATGTCTTTCAATCGGTTAAAGCGCCAAAATGATCGCAAACTGGGAAAGATGCACAACCTATGAGCACTCAGCCTGTGGAACCCAAAGCGATGCCTTCGGCCAACCTGGTCCAGATCGGAAATTCGATCGAGGATGCGATCCAGGAACGCCTCAGAGAAGAACGCGAGCGCCTGGAGCGGGAAGCCGGCTTCGCCAAGCGGGAGGTCCACCATTTCAAAAAACCGGTGGAGAAACCGTTCACCCGCGAGCAGCGCGGCAGCACCACGTTGCTGTTTGGCGGACTCACCTGGAAGCATGAAAAGCTGGTGCATGGTGCGCTCGAAGGCTTGGGCTACCGTGCCGAAGCCGTGCCGACTCCCAACGTAAGGGCTTTCCAGACGGGCAAAGAGTACGGCAACAACGGCCAGTGCAACCCGACCTATTTTACCGTCGGGAACCTGGTGCAGTACCTGCAGAGTTTGGAAGAACAAGGGCTCACCAAGCAGGAAATCATCGACCGGTACGTGTTCTTCACCGCCGGTGCATGCGGCCCGTGCCGCTTCGGGATGTACGAGGCCGAGTACCGGCTGGCGCTGCGCAATAGCGGATTCGACGGCTTCCGCGTGCTGCTGTTCCAGCAGTCGGGCGGGCTGAGCCAGTCAGACGCCGAGGCCGGCATGGAGATGAACCTGGATTTCTTCCTGGGCATTCTCAACGCGCTGAATTGCGGCGACGTGATGAACGAAGTGGCGTATGCCATCCGGCCGTATGAGACGACCGGCGGCGAGACCGACCGGATTCTGGACGAGACCATGGACTACATGCACGAGGTGTTCCGCAAGAAGCGTCCGTGGAAGCTCGATGAAGGCATGGCCAAATACCTGGGAGGCTTCTCCGATACCGCAGAGTACATCGGCAAGTTCGTCAAGCAGCTCAAGGGCGACGAATATGTTCCGGCGCTGGAGCGATTGTTCCGGCGCTGGAGCGATGCCGCGATGAGTTCAACAGGATCGAAATCGACCGCCTGCGCGTGAAGCCCATCGTGAAGATCACCGGCGAGTTCTGGGCGCAGACCACCGAAGGCGACGGGAACTTCAACATGTTCAACTTCCTGCAAAAGGAAGGGGCGCAGGTGCTGGTGGAGCCGATCGGCACCTGGATCATGTACATGATTCACCAGGTGGTGCAGAAGTACAAGGACTTCAAGGGGCTCGACGAAGGCGCAGTGCTGCCTCCCATCTGGAAGCTGGGAACGCGCGCCAAGATCGAAGTCAACTATCGGCAGAAGGTGGCTAAGCTGAAGCTGGCGGAAGCGATCTTCAAGGGCGAGTATCACAAGATTGTCGATGCCCTGGGCGGCATCGCGCATCATCTTACCGATCAATACGAGTTACAGCGTCTGGGTCATCCGTTCTATAACTCGCGTGCGGGTGGCGGCGAAGGGCACCTGGAAGTCGCCAAGAATATCTATTACTCCAACAAAGACCTGGCGCACATGGTGCTCAGTGTGAAGCCCTTTGGCTGCATGCCATCCACGCAGTCCGACGGGGCGCAATCGGCGGTGGTGTCCGCGTACAAGGACATGATCTATCTGCCGATCGAAACCTCGGGCGAAGGCGAAATCAACGCTCACTCCCGCGTGCAGATGGCGCTGGGCGAAGCTAAGAACAAGGCCAAGAAGGAATTCGCCGAAGCGCTGGAAAAGAGCGGGCTCACGCTCGACCAGGCGCGCGCGTGGGTGGAAGCTCATCCGGAAACCAGGCGGCCGCTGTACCAGGTGCCGCACACCAAGGGATATGTGGGCGGCGCGGCCAACTTCGTGTTGCACATTGCGGAACAGATGAAGGCGGAAGGGGCGCGGGCTAATTAATCCCATGGAGAAAAATTTCCTTATCGGCATGGATGTCGGCTCGACCACCGTGAAAGCTGTGGTCATCGACGCCGCCACCGACCAGATTCTCTGGTCGGATTATCAGCGGCACGATACCAAACAGCCGGAGAAGGTGCTGGAGTTTCTAAAGCGTTTTGAAATCGAGATCGATGGTTTCGACGCTCAGCGCTCGCGCATGTTCATCACCGGGTCCGGCGGTAACGGCATGGCGAAGTTCCTGGGCGCGAAGTTTGTCCAGGAAGTGAATGCCGTATCGCTCGCAGTGGAACGTATGTATCCCGAATGCGGGTCGGTGATCGAACTGGGCGGCCAGGACGCCAAGATCATCATCTTCAAGAAGGATCCCGAGACCGGGCGAAAGAAGAAGATCCCGTCGATGAACGATAAGTGCGCCGGAGGCACTGGCGCGGTTATCGATAAGATCAACGCCAAGCTGCGCATTCCCGCGGATCAGCTCTGCGAGATGGGCTACAAGGGCATCAAGCTGCATCCCGTGGCCGGCAAGTGCGGTGTGTTCGCCGAGACTGATATCAACGGCCTGCAGAAGATGGGCGTGCCGCCGGATGAACTGATGGCGTCGCTGTTCGAAGCCATCGTGATGCAGAACCTTTCGGTGCTGACGCGCGGCAATACGCTGCAGCCCGTGGTGCTGCTGCTGGGCGGTCCCAACTGCTACATCAAGGGCATGCGCGATTGCTGGAAGAGCAACATTCCCAGAATCTGGGAAGAGCGCAATACTCCTTTGCCCGAGGGCGTGCCGCCGGAAGATCTGATCAAGACGCCCGATAACGCGCAGTACTTCGCCGCTATCGGATCGGTGGAATACGGCAAGACGGAGGACGAGGGCGTAGGTCAGTACATCGGGCTCGATAAGCTGGAATGGTACGTGAACGTGGGCCGCGAGGAAGAAAAAGCCAAGCGGGGCGGCGGTGGCGGACTGGCGAAGGATGAAGCTGACTTAGCGGCCTTCAAAGCGAAGTACCGCACCAAGAAGTTCGTGCCGGCGCAATTCAAGCCGGGCGAAGTGGTGGAAGGCTTCGTGGGCATCGATGGCGGATCCACATCCACCAAAGCGGTGCTGATGTCGAAGGACCACAAGCGCCGCATTCTGGCCAAGACGTACCAGCTTTCCAAGGGCAACCCGATCGAGGACACGGTGGAAGTGTTGCAGAAACTCGACCGGCAAATTCGCGATCAGGGCGTGGACCTGAGAATTCTGGGCGTGGGCACCACCGGTTACGCCAAGGACATCCTCAAGGACGTGATTGGCGCCGATGCCGCGCTGGTCGAGACCGTGGCGCACACCGAGGCGGGCCTGCACTTCTACGAGGGCGTGGACGTGATCTGCGACGTGGGCGGCCAGGACATCAAGATCATCATTCTGAAGAACAACCGGGTCAAAGATTTCAAACTGAACACGCAGTGTTCGGCGGGCAACGGCTACTTCCTGCAATCCACGGCGCAGGGTTTCAACGTGCCGGTGGAACAGTACGCCGACACAGCATTCGGCGCCAAGGGCTTCCCCAGTTTTGGCTACGGCTGCGCGGTGTTCATGCAGAGCGACATTGTGGACTTCCAGCGCCAGGGTTGGAAGCCGGAAGAGATCATGGCGGGGCTGTGCAACGTGCTGCCTAAGAACATCTGGCTGTACGTCTCGCAGATTCCCAATCTCTCGGCCATCGGTTCGCGCTTTCTGCTGCAGGGCGGCACGCAGTATAACCTGGCCGCTGTGAAGGCGCAGGTGGACTTTATCGAGTCGCGCTTCAAGGGGAAGGAAACTCCCGCCGACGTGATCGTCCACGAGCATTGCGGGGAGGCCGGCGCGATTGGTGCGGCTCTGGAAGCCGGACGCTTGTGGGACAACGGACGGAAGAGCACCTTCATCGGGCTGGACCAGTGCGCGACGATTCAATACAAGACCACGCGCGAAGAAGCTACTCGCTGTTACTTTTGCAAGAATAAGTGCCTGCGGACGTTCATCGACGTCAAGACGACGGTTCCGAATCCGGAGTACAAGCGGCCCGCCAAGACCAAGGTGCCGCTGGAAGCGGGTGCCCAGCGCCTCATCATTGCCACCTGCGAAAAAGGCACGGTGGAGAACATCGAGGAAATGCGCGGCATCAAGGGCAGCCTCGACAAAATCAAGAAGGCCAATCCGAACTTTGTGGAGATGTCCGCCAAGGGCGTCTTCCGTGTTCCCGATGTGCCGCTAGTCGCGGACGCCGCGCCCAAGTTCCAGATCACAGCCGCGCAGAAGAAGCGGGCCGAACTCCTCAAAAAACGCGGCGACATCCGCATCGGCATGCCGCGGGTGCTGAATATGTACTCGATGACGCCGATCTTTACCGGCTACTTCGCGTCACTCGGCATCAAGCCGGAGAACCTCGTCTACTCGGATTACACTAGCGAAGAGCTCTACAAAGAGGGTGCCAAGCGCGGTGCGATCGACCCCTGCTTCCCCTCCAAGCTAGGCATTCCGCACGTGCACAACCTGCTGTATAAGGTGCACGCCAAGAAGGCGCTCGACATCATCTTCTTCCCGTTGATCGATTGTCTCACCAGCGAACTGCAGGGCACGCAGGCCAGCCGGTCCTGTCCTACG
>OKRF01000011.1:10163-23691 GCA_900290315.1 Candidatus Sulfopaludibacter sp. SbA3
GGCCAGCCGGTCCTGTCCTACGGTGGCGACCACGCCGGAAGCCGTGAAGGCCGCATTCATCAAGGAAGGCGACCTGTTTGCTGAAAAGGGTGTGATGTTCCTGGACACTTTCGTCAACATCTCCAAACCGGAGTTGTTGGAACGGCAGATGTACGAACAGTTCAAGGACATCTTCGGCCTCACGCCGGATGAGAACAAACGGGCCGTGGAACAGGGCTATCGCGCGCTGGATTCGTTCAACAATCACCAGATGCGCGGTGCGGCTCGCGAGGTTCTGGAGCAACTGGAGCGCGAGGACAGGCTGGGCGTGGTGCTGCTGGGCCGGCCGTATCACAACGATCCCGGGGTGAATCACGAAATCCTGGAGGAGTTCCAGAAGCTCGGCTATCCGGTCTTCACGGAAGACTGCCTACCGATTGACGACGACCTCATCTGGCGCCTGTTCGGCGACGATGTGCTAGCCGGCGAGATCGATCACCCCATGTCGATTCTGGATGTGTGGAAGAACTCCTACAGCGAGAACACCAGCCGCAAGGTTTGGGCCGCCAAGTACGTGGCGCGCCATCCCAACCTGGTGGCGCTGGAGCTTTCCAGCTTCAAGTGCGGCCACGACGCCCCCATTTACACGGTGGTGGAAGAGATTGTGGAGCACTCCGGCACGCCGTATTTCTGCTTCAAGGACATCGACGAGAACAAGCCTACCGGCTCGATCAGGATCCGCGTCGAGACCATCGGCTACTTCCTGAAGCGGTACCGCGAAGACATGTTGCGCAATAAGAACAAAGCGACACAGATCGAGCAGCAGTTGGCCGAATTCGAAGCTCGCCTCCGCCGCCAGATGCTTCGCGAAAAGCTGGAGGATTCCAACCTCGTGCGCGAATCGTTCGAGACTGGCTCTATGCCGCAGATTCACGTGACGCTCGGGGCATTGCAGGCGAGTAGGCCTGCGAAGCCGGAGTACGAGACGGTTTCGGGGGATTGACCGGCAGGCGAAAGCGCCTGCCCCCACTCGAAACTAAGTCGTCGATTTCAGAAATACGCTAACCTATCCACGCCCCCGGCCGGACTCCATAGCAGTACGGGAGGCACGCGGGTTTGGGGTCAGACCGCTCTGTCCACGACGGCGCAAAAGCGGCGCCGCGGGACAGAGAAGTCTGACCCGGCGCGCACGCGTCCGCTCCAGAATACGTTGCCGTATTTATGAAACGGTGCACTATGTGAGGTCCACGCCTTCCAGGCGGCCGGTGGCGTCGCCGAAGTGCTCCATGCGGGTGCCCATGCGGTCCATCATAGTGAGGAACAGGTTGCACATGGGCGTCTCGCGGCGGTAGACTACGCGGCGTCCGGGCTTGATGAAGTTTCCGCCGCGGCCGACAATCATCGTCGGCAGGTCTTCGTGCAGGTGCCGGTTGCCGTCGCTGAGGCCCGCGCCGTAGACAATCATGCAGTTGTCGAGCAGGCTGCCATCGCCTTCTTTGGTGGCCTTCATGCGCTGCATCCACGCGGCGAACTGCACCATGTGATAGCTGTTGATCTGCGCCACCTTCTCCATCAGGTCCGGCTGGTTGCGATGGTGCGTCAGCGGATGGTGCCCGTCGGAAATTCCAATTTCGCGATAGGCGCGCGAGGTCCCCTCGTGCGTGACGAGGAAGGTCAGCACGCGCGTCAAATCGGCCTGGAAGGCGATGGTGACCATGTCGCTCATCAGCCTGAAGTGCTCAGCGAAATCGGCCGGCACGCCGTAGGGCTTTTCCATGTGCGGGTCGATCTGCTTGTTGTCCTTCTCGGCCTTTTCGAGTTGCAGCTCCACGCTGCGGATGGACGTCAGGTATTCATCCAGCTTGCGCTTATCGGTGGGACCGAGACCGGCTTCCAATCCGTGCGTATCTTCGGTGACGAAATCCAGAATGCTGCGGCGGAATTTCGCCTGCCGCGCGCGGGCTTCCGGACTAAGGGCCACACCATCGCCAAAGAGGCGCTCGAACAGAGACCGCGGATCGAGAACGGGCGGCAGCGGCTGGGTTTCACTGCGCCACGCCAAGTTGTTGGTGTAGGCGCAGGAGTAGCCCGAATCGCAATCGCCGGATTGGCGCGCGTCTTCGAGTCCCAGTTCCAGCGAGGGAAATCGCGTTTGATTGCCGATCTGGTTGGCCACCAATTGATCGCAGGAAACGCCGGCCTTGATGTCCGTGAGGCTCTTCTTCACCTGAATGCCGGTGAGGTACGATCCGCAGCAGCGGCCGTGATCGCCCGCGCCATCCAGCAGCGCCCGCCCGGTGTTGTGCGTCAGGTTGCCCAGCAGGAGCATGTCGTTCTTGAGCGGCTCCATGGGCTTGAGAATGCGCGGCAGATCGCCGAGTTTGCCTTCGACATCCGGAGTCCAATTGCGCATGTCGATGCCGTTGGGCACGTACACGAACGCCATCCGTACGGGCGCCTTGCTCTGGCTGGCCGCGAAGGCCGGCGCCATGGAGTCCAGGAATGGAAGCGCTACGGCCGTGCCGAGGCCGCGCAGGATGGTTCGACGTGGGATCGCCTTACGCTGGACAAACATCCGCCCTCCAGAATCTTGCTGTCTGCCAGAGTATCATATTCGTGAGGTGCAGGGATGCAGTTCCAGGGACAAGGCAAGCCCCCCGTGGGCGTGGTTTTCGACTGTGATATGGGCAACACCATCGATGATGCCCTGGCTCTGGCCCTGCTCTATGGCTTGCAGGGCAAGAACACCATACGGGTGATTTCGGTAAGCGTCAGCAAGCCCAACCTGAAGGCCGCCGAATACTGCGACGTGGTGACTCGCTTTTACATGGGCGAGCCCGGAGGGTTCTTCGCGCCGGCACCAATCGGACTCGCACTGGCGCCGCGCATGGACCCCGATTCCGCCATGGTGGCCGCACCACTGGCCCGCCAGACCGCGGAGGGCAAGCCGCAGTACAGTTGCGGAATTTCTAAATTGAACGATACGGCCGACCCGATTGCGCAGATCCGCAACGCGCTCACCGCCCAGTTCGATCAAAACGCCGTGGTGGTGCTGACCGGCCCCGCGACTAATCTGGCAGGCGTGCTGGAGTTGCCGGGGACTCGCGAACTGATCGCCAAGAAGGTGAAGTTCCTGTGCGCCGCCGATTTCGGCCGCGACCTCAGCGCCGCGCGCAAGGTGCTTGCCGAATGGCCGACGCCGATCGTTTATGCGGGTCCGGAATTGGGGGACTCGCTGCCGTTTCCGGGCGCCAGCATCGAAAGGGATTTCACCTGGTCACCCGCGCACCCCATCGTGGACGCTTATCGCGCCTACAAGCCCATGCCCTACGACGCGCCTTCGTGGGCCATGACCGCGGTGCTGCACGCCGCGCGGCCGGCGGAGTCCGATTTCAAGCTGTCCGATCCAGGAACGCTGGCGGTCCTTGACGATGGCCGCATTCGCTTCACCCCATCGCCCCAGGGAAAGCATCGGCAGCTCATTTTCGACTCCGGGCAGAAGGACAAGATCATTCAGTTGTATACCGAGTTGGCATCGGCCAAGCCCGTCCCCCGCCAGCCGCGCTTCCGGCCGGATGTGAAAAAGAAGCAGGAGTAACCTCATTGGTCTGAGTCATGGACACCGTGAGCGCCTCTGAATTCAAGGCAACCTGCCTGGCGTTGCTGGATCGAGTCTACGAGACGGGTCAGCCGTCGCGCCGGCCGTGGATCCCGAGGAATGGGACGTTCTCCGTTAACGAATCTGCTGTTGGACACGCACATCTGGGTCCGGGGCATCCTGGAACCCCGGCGGATCAAGCGGACCGTCGCCAGGGCTCTCGAAAATCCGGAGCATGAATTATTGCTCTCGCCGGTCAGCATTTGGGAAGTCCTGGTGCTGGCCCGCAAGAAACGGTGGCAACTCGATCCGGATGGCGAGGCATGGGTCAGACGTTGCCTGAGGGAGCGCCCTTTGCGGGAAGCGCCGTTGACACGCGAGATCGCGATGCAGAGCCAACGTCTGGAACTGCCCCACGCCGACCCGGCCGGCCGCTTCATCGCCGCCACGGCCCAAGTCTTGGAGCTCGTGTTAGTAACGGCGGACGAGAACCTCATCGGCTGCAAGAGCGTGCGCACATTGTCGAACCGCTAAGCCAGGCAAGGCTAGCCATCACTGCGTGCGGTCGCTTCGGAAAAGGGATGGGCCACCGGGCGCAGCTCAATTTCGGAGCTTGTGCCGTCTATGCACTGGCGGTGTCTCACGGCGGCTCACTTACCCGGTTGCCAACCGTAGCACTTCCGGGCAACCTCCAACGCTACCACCCAGCCCTGCTTCGCTGTACAATTGCAACAAGCCGATGCTGTCCATACGCGTACTTGTCCTGAGCCTTGCCCTCACCGCGCTGGGCCTCTCCGCCGACGGCACTTTCGAGAAAACCGCCGCGCCGGTCTTTTCCGCCACCTGCTCTCCCTGTCATAACGAACAGCTTGCTTCCGGCGGACTCAACATCGCCGCCTTCACGCACGCCCAGTCTCTCACCGAAAGCCGCGAGGGATGGGAGATCATTCTGCGCAAGGTGCGCGCCGGGGAGATGCCGCCGAAAGGCGTGCCGCGGCCCGCCCAGTTGGACGACGCCATCCAGTTCATTCAGGCCGAATTCGACAAAGCCGACCGCAGCGTGAAGCCCGATCCAGGCCGCGTGACCGCCCGCCGCCTCAACCGCGCCGAGTACACCAACACCATCCCCGCCGCCTCAACCGCGCCGAGTACACCAACACCATCCGCGACCTGCTGGCCGTGGATTTCCACGCCGAGAAAAGCTTCCCCACCGACGACCTGGGGAGCGGCTTCGATAACGTGGGCGACGTGCTGACCATCTCGCCGGTCCTGATGGAGAAGTATCTGGCTGCCGCCGGGCGCATCGCCGACCGCGCCATCGCCGCGGGGCCTCTGCCGAAGCCGCTCGAAACGCAGTACGCCGTCAAGTTCAAGAACGTCCGCCGCCTGGACGCCAGCACGATTGAAGCGCCGGTCCGAATCGATTTCGACGGCGATTACGAAATCCACTTCGGCCTGCAAGGCGAGCGGGCCGCGGCCGCCAAGCCCGTCAAACTCGGCTTCTTCATGGACGGCAAGCTGCTCCAGACCATCATTGCCGAGACCAAGCCATCCGGACTGGTTTACTTCGATCCGTACTCCGAAGAGAAGATCCGCCTCTTCCTGCCCGAGGGCGACCACGTCTTCCGTGCTGCCTTTCTGGACGACGATTTCGTCAAGACGCTTACCGGCAAAGACCTGCTCGACCGCAAGAAGAACAAGTTTCCCGACTCGATGACTTTCCTGGGCCCCTATCCTTCCCGGGTGGAAAAGGCCAGCCGGAAGAAGATCCTGATCTGCGACCCCAATTCCGGCGCAGCCTGCGTGCAGAAGATCGTCTCCATGCTCGCCCGCCGCGCTTACCGGCGTCCGGTGACGGCCAAGGAAGTGGCCTCGCTCATGAAGTTCACCGCCATGGCCAAAGCCGAGGGCCAATCCCCCGAGCAGGGGATTCAACTGGCGCTGCAAGCCATGCTGGTCTCGCCGAATTTCCTGTTCCGCATCGAGCACGACCCCAACCCCACAGACCCCACCCGCGTCCACCCCGTGAGCGACGTGGAGCTGGCGTCGCGCCTGAGCTACTTCCTATGGAGTTCGATGCCCGATGAGGAACTGCTGGGCCTCGCCGAAGCCGGCAAGCTGCGCGCACCCGGTGCGCTGGATGCGCAGGTGAAACGCATGCTGGCCGATGAACGCTCGGCCGCCATCGCCGATAACTTCGCCGGCCAGTGGCTGGAACTACGCAATCTCGACGTGGTCAAGCCCGATCCGCAGAAGTTTCCAGCGTGGGGCCCGGAACTGCGCGACGCCATGAAGACCGAGACGCGCCTCTTCTTTGACTATGTGCTGCGCGAAAACCGTCCCATCTCGGATTTTCTGGATGCCCGCTACACCTTTCTCAACGAGAAGCTGGCCAAGCACTACGGCATCGAAGGTGTTACCGGTCCAGAGTTTCGCCGCGTGGAACTGGCCACCGACCAGCGCGGCGGCCTTCTGGGGCAGGCCGGTGTACTGACCGTTTCCAGCTACCCCACGCGCACCAGCGTGGTCATTCGCGGCAAGTATATTCTCCAGAACATTCTGGGCGATCCGCCGCCGCCCCCGCCCGCCGATGTCCCGCTGCTGGATGAAGAGGCAGTGGGCGTCTCTTCGTCGCTGCGCCAGCAGATGGAAAAGCACCGCGCTAGCCCGGTTTGCGCGTCGTGCCACAACAAGATGGATCCGCTGGGATTCGGCCTGGAAAATTACGACGGCATCGGCCACTGGCGCTCCATGGACGGCAAGTTTCCGGTGGATGCCAGCGGGACGCTTCCCAATGGCAAGGTCTTCGCGACGCCAGCGGCCATGCGCGCCGAACTGATGAGCCAGCTTCCCGAGTTCTCGCGCTGCCTGACGGAGAAGTTGCTGACCTTCGCGCTGGGCCGCGGATTGCAAACTTATGACCGCCGCACGATCGATGAGATCGATCGCAAACTCGCCGCCGCCGGCTACCCATTCCAATCGCTGGTTTACGAAATCGTCAGAAGTTTGCCCTTCGAATCGCGCCGGGGCGAAGGGCTGTAGGAACGCGACAGGGTCGAAAAACCGGCACAGCGAACGGGTAACGCCGGCGATCTTGTCGCCGGTCGGCGAGTGCAACCGGCGGCAAGACCGCCGGCGTTACCGGTTTTTCATGAAGTTTCGCGGGCGGAACGCCCATCCCAACAGGGTCGAAAATGCACCCCCCTCGCGCCTATCGCGCGCCGTCAATCGAGCGTATTTTCATCCCGTTTTGCGGGGCGGTCCGCGCCTAATTGACAGACGACGAAAGGCGATCGTCTGTCCTACTCGGGTTGCGCCTCGATCGGGTTGATACGGGCGGCGCGGCGCGCGGGCAGGTAGCCGGCCAGCGCCGCGATGGCGGAGATGATACCTGTGGCCCCAACCAAGACGGCAAGCGCGCTACCGGGCTTCACTGGTCCTCGGGGTTCACGATACCGGATGAATTCACGTGGATGGTTACGGTGGCCAACGGCATCATCAGATGGCCCATCAGCACCGGTTCGTTGTGGCGGAACATTGGAAAGAAGGCCCGGATGAAGGGAATTGGAGCGACTACGACAAGACCTACGGGTGTGAACCGGATGGCAGTCTGTTTACGCCCCGGGAAGGCTATGTGGGCCCGGGTGCGAGCACGGGTCTGTCTTTCTGGAAGGCGCCATTCCGGCAACACTTTGACGGCAGAATTCCTGCTTTCACCAAGGAGCAACTGCGCCAGCATAGCCGCGTAGCGCGGGAGTTTTTGGATCAGATGGCTGCGCACGGGTGGGACCGCCGGCGATTCTTCGAGAAGGGGCTGGTAATCCAACCCGCTGTGTGATTCTCTGGATAGATCATGAGACGGCAATGGATTCTATTGGCACTTGTGTGCGCCGCCGCGGCGCAGACGGCGGACCCGTGGAAACTGGTCTGGTCCGACGAGTTCGATAAAGACGGGCGGCCCGATCCGGCGAAGTGGGGGTACGAAACTGGATTCGTGCGGAATCAGGAGCTGCAGTGGTACCAGCCGGAGAATGCCTGGTGCGAAAAGGGAATGCTGATTATCGAAGGCCGCCGGGAGCGAAAGAAGAATCCGAACTTCGTGGCCGGCAGCCAGAACTGGACCAGCAATCGGGAGTATGCCGAATACACGTCGGCGTGCCTGATCACCAAGGGCATCGCGATTTGGCGGTACGGACGGATCGAGATGCGCGGCCGCATCGATACACGGGCGGGGCTCTGGCCGGCGTTCTGGTCGCTGGGTGTGGAAGGGCGGTGGCCCAACTGCGGCGAAATCGACGTGATGGAATACTACAAGGGCACGCTGCTGGCGAACTTGATCTGGGCGGGGCAGGCGCCGGGGCGCACCAGTTCGTTCACGAAGCGGAAGCCCATCGCGGCGTTCACCGATCCGGAATGGAGCAGCAAGTTTCACCTCTGGCAGATGGATTGGGACGAGAGTCGGATCGTGATCCGAGTGGACGGCGAGGTGCTGAACGATTCGGATCTGAACCAGGCGGCGAATCCGGATGGCCAGAACGGCTTCCGCCAGGCGCATTCTCTGCTGTTGAATCTGGCAATTGGTGGGACGGCCGGCGGAGATCCATCGGCAACCGATTTCCCGGCGCGGATGGAGATCGACTATGTGCGAATCTATCAGAAGCAGTGAGCCGCTCGTCAGGCTGGCGGCTGCGGCTGCTGCTGGCTCGATTCCAGTCGACGAAGCGTGAGAGCGAGGTCCTGCACGTTTTTGCCGATTCGGCTTACTGCCGAAATTAGATAGCACACGACTAAGATCGGGGCAAGATAGACGAGGAGCGCGAAGACGATACCGAAGCTGCCAATCATGACGGCCCCAGAGTAGCATTTAGCGCCTCTGTTATGAACCACGCCATTTTGATATTCCGTAAGGAGGCGCGGAGATACTTCACGTCGCCGGCCGGAATTGCGCCGCTGATGGTTTCGGGATTGCTGTTCGCGCCAGGCGTTGCCCCGGATGATCCGAAGTTACTCTTGGGGCCGGTGGCGCTGTTAAGCAACTTCAAACCGAGCAGTGACTTTCTGCGGCATCCCAGAATCACGCTACTGGTAGGTCTGGCGCGCATCGTCATCCTGTTTCTGATCCCCACGATCACCATGCAGCTCTTCGTGGAAGAGCGTCGCAGCAGGACGATTGTCGCTCGTCGAGTTGGCCGTGTTCCGATGGGCAGATCTGGACTGCCAAGTCGTGGCGGCGGCCTACTCTGCGTTGATCGTGCAAGGCGCCAGCCTCCTTGCCGTGGGGGAATGCATATCCACATGCACCAGGCACGAAGCCGCGGCGGCTGCGGGCACGCTGCTGGTGTGCATGGTGGTTTTGAAATGGTGCGATACGGGCTGCCGGCTCCCCTCGATATGGGCCTCTGCGTCGCCCTCATGGCGATTGGCTGGACACTCACCTGGCGATCCATACAGACGCTGCGGGGAACGGGTTGAGCCCTGCCAGGCGCTGGATTCCAGCGGGCACCATACTGCTGGTGTCGCTCATCAGCTACATCGATCGGACCACGCCCCCTTTGGCTGGCTCATCCTGAGCCGCTCCACCCGGTCTGTGAAATTTTTCACACTTCGTGAATTTGCCATATAAATGTCGGATGTTGGTTTTCGCAACATTTTTGGTATTGTATTGCCAGAGGGGGGATCCGTATGAATCGATCTTTCCGCGGCCAACTGAACCACGAGGACCCGCTAAACTTTTTACCCCGCAAGCCGGTACAGGAATTCCCTAAAGGCAGTGTTGTGTATGATAAACAGGCCAATGGCCACCTTTACGTAGTGATCCTGGGCCGCGTGATTGTCACCAGCGCGGCCGAGGACGGAGGGCTGACGGTGGGCCGGATTGTCAGTGCGGAGGGGCTTTTCGGAGAATCCTGCCTGGTGGGCGGGCGGAACTCGGAATCGGCTGTGGCTTTGGACAGCGCATCGGTGATGGCGTGGACCCGCGCCGAAATCGAGCAACACATCGAACGAGAGCCACGGCTGGGCATCGCGCTCTCACAATACCTGGTGCGCCAATGCATCGAATTGCAGGACCGGATCGAGAGCATGGCGGTTCATAAGACTCCGGAACGTGTGATGCTGGCGCTGGTGCAACTGGCGGAGGCGCTGGGCAGTCCCATGGCTGATGGATCCACTCGGGTGGCTTCGCTGACGCACCAGACGATTGCCCAATACGTGGGGACTTCGCGTGAAATCGTGACCTTCCAGATGAATCGGCTGCGCCGCTTGGGCATGCTGCGTTACACGCGTAAGTTCATTGATATCTATGCCAGAGCAATCCGGGAAACTCTCCGGAACGAAGGTGTCTCGGTGCCCGAAGGAGTCTTGACGGTACAACAGTCGGCGGTATAACGCCGGCTACACCAGACCGCGGCGGATGGCTTCGCGGACCACCGAAGCGACCTCATGCACATCCAGTTTGCCCATGATGCTGGCGCGATGCGTGACGGCAGTCTTGAACGAAATCCCTAGTGAGGCGGCGATCTCTTTGCTGCTTTTGCCTTCCACCATGAGACTGAGCACCTGGTGCTCTCGCCTGGACAGGTTGTGATCGCCGGTTTTCGGCGCTTCGTGGCCATCTTTGCCATCGTGGCCATCTTTGCCATCGTGGCCGTCGTGGCCATCGTGGCCATCGTTGCCATCGTGGCCGTCTTTGGAGGGCCTAATGTTGAGGGCGGCCCGGAACTGACTGGCGCGCAAACGAACGGCTATGGATTCGCGAACGGCCTCGCGTCCTGTCTGGAGGGCCTGTTCGGCCTCGCGCCGGAGTTGAAAAACCGTGCGGTCCGGCACATTTTGGGGGAAAGAATCGACGTGTTGCGAGGAGACTTCGTCCCCGTCTGGCCGAAGGTCTTCGCGAACAGCCAGTTGCAGCAGGAGGGCTTCAAGCTCCCGCGTAACAGCTTTTAATTCGTCGGTGGTAACCCGCTGCTCCAAAATGACGGAATGGAGGGATTGCCGGGCCAAGAGAAGCTCTGCTTGGCCGTCTGAGCTCTTTTCCATGTAAAGGCGTACCTATCTTACACTGCGCAATCCAGGACACGCCTCGGACATTTGCTCGATATAATTGGTTTTTAAGCAGTTAATCGTACACGAAGTGGAGGACTTTCTTCAGATCCTCCCAGGCTTCGCGTTTGGCGTTCTGGTTGTAAGGCCGCAGGAGATAGGAAGGGTGATACGTGACCATCACCGCGATATCCTGCCATTTGAACCACTTACCCCGCATCTTAGTGACGCCTTCCTTGTGGCCGGTCAAAGCGCGCGCAGCAGTGCCGCCTAGCGCGCAGATGGCCTTCGGACGAATCGCCGAAATTTGGCGATAGAGGTAATGGCCGCAAGTCTCCATTTCGTCCGGCTCGGGGGTGCGGTTCCCAGGTGGCCGACACTTTACTACATTACAAATATACACCTGATTTCGTAGAAGTGCTATACCTTCTTTTTTTGCGGTATTTTCAATCATTTGCGTGAGCAACTGGCCGGCCTTGCCGACAAATGGGATGCCCTGGGCGTCTTCATCCGCGCCCGGTCCTTCGCCCACGAACACCAGGGGCGAATGCTCGTTGCCCACGCCGAAAACGATCTTGTTGCGCCCCTCGTGGAGCCGGCAGCGCTTGCAATCGCCAATGTCCTGAATGATTTGAAGGAGGGTCTCACCTTCGGGAGCGAGGGGAATGAGGTCCATAGGCTTGGATTCTGTGACTGGAGGCGGGGCGGTCTGGATGCCCGCGATGCGGGGTTGGCGGTAGAGAGTCTTGACGTGCAAGTCCTGGTAGAACTCGAGATAACGGCGAAGTTGATCAGTGTCCATTGGCGGAGTGCAAGGTCAGCCGCAACGTCAACACCTCATCGAAGATGCGGTCGGCGATTACGCGTTTGGAAGCGCGTGGCAAGGGAATCGTCTCGCCCGAGCTAAGCACCAGAATCACTTCATTCTCATCGGATTCGAAGCCCAGATCGGAGCCGCCCACCAGGTTTCCGACGATCATGTCGCAGTTCTTGGATTCCAGCTTGCGGCGGGCTTCCTGGGCCAGATTCTCGGTTTCGGCGGCGAAACCGACGAGCAAGCGGTCGCCCTTTTTGCGGCCCAGCTCAGCCAGGATATCTGGAGTGGGGTCCAGTTCCATAGAGATGCGGGCAGCGGTCTTTTTGACCTTCTGATCAGGCACCTTGCTGAGGTGAAAATCTGCCACCGCGGCCGCTTTGATGACGATGCTGGCCGGGGTCAGGTGGTCGAAAACCTTCTCCCGCATCTCGGCGGCGGTGCGGACGTGGATGACTTCCACGCCGCGTGGGGCGGGCAGGTGGACTGGTCCGGAGATCAGGGTCACTTGGGCACCGCGTGCCGCGGCGGCCTCGGCCAGGGCGTAGCCCATTTTTCCGCTGGAACGGTTGGAGATATAGCGCACCGGATCCAAAGGTTCCTGGGTGGGGCCGGCAGTGAGGAGCACGACTTCGCCCTCCAGATCGCGGCGCTTTTGGGTCTCCTGAGCGATAGCGTCCGCAATGGTTTCGGGGTCGGCCAGGCGTCCGGGACCGGTCATGCCGCACGCCAGGTAGCCGCTATCCGGCTCCACGATGCGGTGCCCGCGCCGGCGCAAAGTCTCCAGATTGGCCTGAGTGGCCGGATGCTGCCACATGTTGACGTTCATGGTGGGGGCAATCACCACGGGTCCGGTGAAGGCGAGGTACAGGGTGGTGAGAAAGTCGTCGGCCAGTCCGTGCGCAAGCTTGGCCATCAGGTTAGCCGTGGCGGGGGCGATCACCAGGACTTCGTGCTCCTGAGCGACGGAGATGTGTTCGATGGCGCTTTCGATGGCGAACAGGTCGGTGAGGACCTTCTGCCCGGTGAGCGCCGCAAAGGTGAGGGGCTGGACGAACTGCTGGGCGGCGGAGGTCATGACCACCCGCACCTGGTGATCCTGCTGCATCAACAGGCGCGCCAGTTCCGCCGCCTTATAAGCAGCGATTCCGCCTCCGATGCCCAGAATGATCTTCATGGCAGGAAAGACATGACAGACGACAAAAAACGATCGTCTGTCCTACAGGACGGGCTCTTCCGCCGGCAGTTCCGGCGGCGTCACCGGACCCGTCAGGCTGTATTTCACCAGTCCGCGACGCACTTCTTCGGTAGCGATAATGGTGGGCTTCTTGGAAGAGGTAGGCAACACCGGTCGGGCACCGCCCTGCAACTGGCGGGCGCGTTTGGCGGCTACGATGATGAACCGGTAGGTGCTCTGTTCCGGATCGTCCGGGATGGTGCAGTGTGCGTTGTTGCGAGGGGGTTTGCTTTCACCCATAATGTCGTTTTACCTCTTATCTTCAAATGTTTCCAGAACCGGTTGGATCTGATCTTCGATCCGGGTCCGCCGTACCCGTTCGGCGCCCACGATGGCGCTCATGACGGCATCGGACTGATCCAAGTCGCGATTGATCAAGACATAATCGTACGCGTTGTAATTGCGAATCTCTTTTTCCGCATCCCGCAGCCGTCTTTGAATCGTGGGTTCGTCATCCTCGCCGCGCGCACGAAGCCTCTGTTCCAGAATCTGCCGCGAGGGAGCCAGGATGAAGACGGTAACTGCCTCAGGAATCTTGCCCTTCAATTGTCTCGCACCTTGCACATCGATGTCGAGTACCAGATCGCGGCCCTGCTGCTGAGCGGCCTCCAGGATTCCCCTGTGAGTCCCGTAATAGTTGCCAAACACTTCAGCCCATTCGAGAAACTCGTCGTTGGCGACCATCGCTTGGAACTCTTCGCGGGAGATGAAATGGTAGTCGCGCCCATCCGCTTCGTCCCCGCGAGGCGCGCGGGTGGTGTAGGAAATGGAGAACAGCAGACCCGAGCCCCTGGCGAGCAGGCGCGAGACTAGGGTGGATTTCCCGGATCCGGAAGGGGCGGAGATGATGAAAACGGTT
>OKRF01000014.1 GCA_900290315.1 Candidatus Sulfopaludibacter sp. SbA3
GCCCTGATCCATCTGGCGGGCGAGCCACTGGCACAGCGATGGAACGAAGAAACCAAGCAGCGCATCCGCGATAGCCGGGTGGCGGGGACGCGCAACATGGTACAGGGGCTCACGCGTGCGGTGAAACGGCCGGCCATGCTGATTTGCGCGTCGGCGGTGGGCTACTACGGATCTCGTGGCGACGAGATGCTCACCGAGCAATCCGCCGCGGGCAGCGGTTACCTGCCGGAATTGTGCCAGGCATGGGAAGAAGAAGCGGCCAAGGCGGAAGCGTTGGGGATTCGCGTGGTGCGCCTGCGCATTGGCCTGGTGCTGGATGGCCGCGGCGGAGCGCTGATGCGCATGCTGCCGCCGTTTCGCATGGGCGTGGGCGGAAAGCTGGGGAACGGCAAACAGTGGATGAGCTGGATCCATCTGGAGGACCTGGTGGGCCTGTTCCGATTCGCTCTGGAGAGCCGTCTCAGCGGGCCGGTGAACGGGGTGGCGCCGTATCCGGTGATCAACGCGGATTTCACCAAGGCTTTGGCCGGGGTGGTGCATCGGCCGGCAATCTTTCCGGTCCCGGGGTTTGCGCTGCGCCTGCTGTTCGGGGAGATGTCGGAGATCCTGCTGGGCAGCCAGCGGGTGGTCCCCAAAGCGGCGGAGGCCGCGGGATACCGGTTCCGGTTTCCCCAACTGGGAGCGGCGCTCGCGGACATGTTGCGGTAGGTTGTGCCACAATAGATAAGGAATCACTGAGAGGATTTGTGTCTGCTCGCACGTATTTTCGTTTTTTCACACACAGCCTGATGTTGCCCATCCTGGAGAGCGGCGAGGAAACCCTTGTCGGCGGCCAGGCGGTGATGGAAGGTGTCATGATGCGGGCGCCCCACAGTTACTGCGTGGCGGTGCGCCGGGCCAATGGTGAATTCGTTACCGAAGAGATGCCGCTGGCGCGCATGAGCGAGCAATACCCTATCTTCAAATACCCGGTATTCCGCGGCGTCGGTACGTTGTTCCAGGCGATGAAGCTGGGGATTAAGGCGCTCCAGTTTTCGACCAATGCGGCGATGCAGGACCTTCCCCAAGAGACCGGCAAAGACGGCAAGGTGAAAGAGTTACCCAAGGAGCTTCCGGGTTGGGCCATGGCTGCCAATCTGGTCCTGATGCTGGGCTCTTTCCTGTTTCTCTACAAGTGGCTGCCGCTTTACCTGGCCGGCAGGCTGGGAAAACTTTATCCGGCTTTCGCAGGCAACGTGGCCAATAATGTGGCGGATGGCGTGATCCGCATCGGAATCTTCCTGCTCTTTATGGTGCTGATCTCCCGGATGAAAGATATCCACCGTGTGTTTGAGTACCACGGCGCGGAACACAAAGTAGTCTATAATTTCGAGTCCGGCAGGCCCGTGACGGTGGCAAACGCACAGAGCTTTACTACGTTCCACCCGCGCTGCGGCACCAGCTTCCTGATGCTGCTGATGATTGTCTCGCTGGTGATCTATCCGTTCGTGCCTGTGCATAGCTTCCTGGCAAAGTTCGCGATTCGCCTGGCGCTGCTGCCGGTAGTTGTGGGAGTGTGTTACGAACTGATCCGCTTCGCCGCGAAGAAGCCCGGGTTCTTCATGAGGGTTCTGACCGCGCCCGGCCTGTGGCTGCAGCGCATCACCACCAAGCCGCCGTCCGATGACCAGGCGGCGACTGCCATCCGTGCGCTGGAAGGCGCAATGACACTCGAAAAGGCTCAGGGCGGCGAACTGGTCATCGCCTAACTTATCCATGCAATTCGTTCAGAAGCTCGAGCAGCTCGAAAAGCGCTTCGAAGAGCTCACTCATCAGATGGCCGATCCCGGCGTTATCAGCGACGGGGAACGCTACCGCAAGGTCACCAAGGAACAGAGCGAACTTTCCGAGCTGGTGGGAAAGTATCGCGAATGGAAGCAGGTGGACGATAGCCTCTCGCAGGCGCGCGGCATGCTGCAGGAAAACGATGCCGAACTGAAAGCCATGGCGGAGGAAGAGGTCGCACGGCTGACGCCGGAGCAGACCAGGCTGGAAGAAGAAATCAAGATTCTGCTGCTGCCCAAGGATCCCAACGACGACAAGAACGTGGTGCTGGAAATCCGCGCCGGGACGGGTGGTGACGAGGCTACGCTATTCGCCGCCGAAGTGTTCCGCATGTACTCCCGGTACGCCGAAACGCAGGGGTGGAAGATGGAAGTCACCTCCAACAGCGAATCCGCAGTGGGCGGATTGAAGGAAGTCATCGCGCTGGTTAGCGGCAACAAGGTGTACGGCAAGCTGAAGTACGAAAGCGGCGTGCACCGCGTGCAGCGCGTGCCGGTGACGGAGCAGCAGGGGCGCGTGCACACGTCGGCCATCACGGTGGCGGTGCTGCCGGAAGCGGACGAAGTGGAAGTGAAGATCGAGCCTAAGGATATCCGCATCGATACATTCTGCTCGTCGGGTCCCGGCGGACAGTCCGTCAACACTACGTACTCGGCGGTGCGGATCACGCACTTGCCTACCGGGCTGGTGGTTTCGTGCCAGGATGAAAAATCGCAGATCAAGAATCGCGCCAAGGCGGAGCGTGTGCTGCGTTCCCGGCTGTACGAAATGGAANNGCTGGGAGCGGAGCGGCGGACGCAGGTGGGAACGGGCGATCGCAGCGAAAAGATCCGCACGTACAACTTCCCGCAGAATCGCGTGACCGATCATCGCATCGGGTTCACGATGCACCAACTGGAGTTCGTGATGGACGGCAAGCTGGAGCCGGTCATCGAAGCGCTGATCGCCTACTACCGCGGTGGCGGAGAGGGCACCCCGACGGCGGCATGACGATTCAGACGGCGCTGCTCCAGGGTACAGAACTTTTGGAGGACGCCGGCATCGCGGTCGCCCGGCTCACGGCGGAAGTCCTGCTGGCGCATGCCATGCGCTGCGAGCGCGTTTACTTTTACGCCCATCCCGAGCAGGAGCTGAAGGAAGTGGAGTGGTTGCACTATGGCCGCTATTTGCACGAGCGGCTGCAGGGCAAGCCCACACAGTACATCACCAGGCGGCAGGAGTTTTACGGCCGCGAGTTTCGCGTCACGCCGGACGTCTTGATTCCGCGGCCGGAGACGGAGCACGTGGTGGAGGTGGCGCTGGAAGTGGCGCGAGGCGCGAGGCGGGTGCTGGATATCGGAACCGGCTCCGGCGCTTTGGCGGTCACGCTGCAACTGGAAATGGGGGCCGAGACTTGGGGCTCCGACATCTCTGCGGCAGCGGCGGCGGTGGCGGCGGAGAACGCGGCGCGACTGGGGGCCGCGGTCCGGTTCGTGGTCTGCGACCTGGCGGATGCGATCGCCGCGCACTCGATCGACCTCATCGTCTCCAACCCTCCCTATGTGCCCCTCGATCAGAAAGAGGGACTGCAGCGTGAGGTGCGCGACTTCGAACCGCACGTCGCACTATTCGGCGGGGAGACTGGTTTTGAGCTCTACGACCGCATGGTACGCGATGCGCCGCGGGTGATGCGGCCGGGAGGCTGGCTCGTGATGGAACTGGGCTTCGGCAGTTTGCATCCTGTGGAACAGTTGCTGGGCGGCTGGAAGAATGTGCGAATCGTGCCCGACCTGGCGGGAATTCCGCGCGTCGCGGCCGCACAAACCCAGTAGACAGGGCTACAATTTAGAGACACCGGAAAATTGTATATGGGGATTGGCATCCGCATCGAGCATCTGCGCAAGGTCTATGATTCGCCGCCGCCCATGGCGGCACGGGGCGCGGGATTTTCCTTCACGGGAGTGCGCTCGGGGCCGAAGCAGGAAAAGAAGAAGATCGAGATTGTGGCGCTGGAAGATGTATCGATGGAGATTCGCGCCGGGGAAATTTTCGGCCTGCTGGGTCCCAACGGCGCCGGAAAATCGACCACCATCGGCATTCTCACCACGCGCACAAAGCCCACGAGTGGCCGCGCCATCCTGGGCGAGTATGATGTGTGGCAGCAGCAGGTGAAGGCCAAGCGGCTGATCGGCGTGGTGCCGCAGCGGCCCAACCTGGATTTTGCCTTGACGGCGCGCGAGATCCTGCTGTTTCACGGCGCGTACTTCGGACAGGGCGGACGCGAGCGGGAACAGAAAGCGCAAGGGCTGCTGGAGAAATTCAAACTGACCGACCGGGCCGATCAGATGGTGCGCGGCTTTTCGGGGGGCATGATGCAGCGACTCTCCATTGCGCGCGCCATGATGCACGATCCCGAAGTGCTGTTTCTGGACGAGCCCTCGGCCGGCCTCGACCCGCAAACGCGGCTGCTACTGTGGGAAATCATCCGCGATTACAACCGCGCCGGGAAGACCATCGTGCTCACCACGCACTACATGGATGAGGCCGATACGTTGTGCGAGCGCCTCGCGATTATCGATCACGGCCGCATCATCGCACAGGGCACGCCGCAGGAATTGAAGAGCTCCATTCCCGGCGGCTACCTGCTGCGGCTGCGCTTCAACCGCGTGCCGGATGAGTTGACGGCGGCGCTGAAGACGCTGCCGGGCGTAAGCGAAGTGCGGTCGAAGGATGGCGCCGGGACCGATGTATATGCCGATCGCGGAGGACCTTTGATCGCCGGAATCGTCACCGCGGCACAGGCGGTGGGAGTCGATTTGTGCGACGTGCATATCGCCGAGCCCAGCCTGGAGACCCTGTTTTTGCATCATACCGGAAGGAGTTTGCGCGATTGAACTGGCGAACGTTTTACGCCCTGCTGCAGCGTGACGGGCACGTAGCCCGCCGCAACCTGCTGCCCATGCTGCTGCAAAACCTTTTGCAGCCGCTGCTGTTCACCTTCATTTTCGGGCGCGTCATGACCACCAGCGGCTTGATGCCGCCGGAGTACAAGAGCATGCTGCTGCCTGGAATCATGGCGATCGCCATGGTGCTCTCCGGCGTGCAGGCAGTGGCCATGCCGCTGATCACGGAGTTCCAATTCACCCGCGAAATCGAAGACCGGCTGCTGGCGCCCATTGGGAATGGCTGGCTGGCGGTGGAGAAAATCGCGGCCGGCATCGTGCAGGCGCTGGTGGCTGGCCTGGTGGTGATTCCCGCGGCGTGGATAGCGATGGGTTCCGGAGTGAACCTGAATTTCGGCCATCCGCTGGAGTTCGCGGTGGTCTGCCTGCTGGTGGCGTTCATGGCGTCGGCGGGCGGGTTGACGCTGGGATGCAGCATCGGGCAGACGCAGATCGGGCTCATGTTCAGCCTGGTGATCGCCCCCATGATGATGTTCGGCTGCGCGTATTATCCCTGGAGCAAATTGGCGGCGTTTCCGATCTTACAGATCGCGGTCCTGATCAATCCGCTGGTGTATGCCAGCGAAGGGTTGCGAGGCACCATCGCGCCGCAGTTCCCGCACATTCCCACTCTGATTGTGATGGGCGCGCTGGTTGTGTTGGATGGCGTTCTGCTGCTGGCGGGGCTGAAGAGGTTCAACAGCAAAGCGGTGAGCTGAGGGACGCGAGGTCAGATTATGGTTGAGAGTGTGGCCGCGTACCTGTCTGGAGGGTGCTGAAAAGGCTTGGCTCCTAAGGAACTCATCCGGAAGTTGTTGATAACAATCAATTGGCCAGAGACGAAAAGACGCCAATTTGGCATGCAAATGCCGGCGGAGTTCCTCTCCGGTATGGATCCGCGGCACGCGGGTCCTTTGCTCATGAGGCGATGCCTCACCCGGTGGAATGAAAATCCGTGCGCCTGGTAGTGCCGGCGATCTTGTCGCCGGTTCTTTTGGTTGCCGAGTGGGACCGACGTTGCGGGCATTTTCGAGAGAGTCGGCTCATGAGGCGATGCCTCACNNGGGGCAAACACGAGCCAGGCACGAAGATTCGCCAAAAGGCGGCGAATTTCGAGCCTGGCACGGTTTGCGGCGGACACCCGGCTCGGGATTTTCGAGAGAGAGGCAACGCAGTCCACGCGGCCCAAATGCGGGGTTATGCGACCCAGTCAGACTCGCGAGCGTCTTCGGAGGGATCAGCGATCGCACTCCAGAGCCTGTTGCAATTGGCGCATGGCGGTATCGGCGCTTTTGACGGCGGCCGCGCGATGGCCGCAGAAATCGCGTTCGGCCGACTGTAGTTCCTCGCGGGCGGCGCGCAGTTCCTTCAGGGCCGCGCGGATGTGCGGGTGGCGCTCCTGCGGCGCGGGCGCGGCGACTATGCCCAGCGCCATCAGCGCCAGCCAGGGTGCGAACCTCAACAGTTGCCGTTTCATCGTCCCTCCTCCACACGAAGCGATCTGGCAGCGCCCGGAGTGCGGACCTGCTCCAGGATGTGGCCCATCTTACGAGCGAACTCCGCTTCGGAAAACATGCGGGCGTGGGCCTGCAGTTCTCTGGGACGAATATCCGGCTCCAACTTTTCAAATTCGCGGAGCGCAGCGCCGAGCGATCCCTCGTCCGGTTCCGGGTAGAAAACTCCGCCGTAGACCGGCACGGTTTCCAGGGCGCCGCCGCGTCCCAGCGCGATCACCGGCTTTCCGCTGGCCATCGCCTCCACCGGCGTGATGCCGAAATCCTCTTCGCCGGGGAGCAGAAAAGCCCGGCACCGGGAATACAGATCGCGGAGGGTGCGATCGGAAACGCGGCCCAGAAATTCCACATTGGACGCCGCCATGCGTCGCAGGCTGCGCAACTCCGGCCCCGCGCCCGCGATACGCAAGCGGCGGCCGCGGCGCGAAAAAGCACGCACGGCGGTGTCGATTCGTTTATACGGCACCAGTTCGGAGACGATCAGGAAGTAGTCCTCCGGCGGCTGCCAGGTGAAGGACTCCACATCCACCGGCGGATGAATCACTTCAGACTCCCGGCGCCAGGTCTTCCAGATGCGCGTCTTCACATTGTGACTGTTGGCGATGAAGCGGTCCACGCGCGCGGCCGAAGCGTAGTCCCAGAGCCGCAGATAGTTGCTAAACGGAGTCATGGCGAGGCGCTTCAGGCGGGACTGGGTCCACTCGTTGCGATAAGCGGGGTACAGGTCCCACAGGTATCGCATGGGTGTGTGACAGTAGCAGATATGCTGGGTGGTGGACGAGGTAATCACGCCCTTGGCCGGACCGGATTCGCTGCTGACCACCAGGTCGTACCCGCGCAGGTCGAACGTTTCCAGTGCCATCGGCATCAGCGGCAGCAGGGAACGGTGGTAACCTCGGAGCGGGTTGAGGAAAGACGTGGTGATTTTGTGCTGCGCGACTTCGGGGCTGAGCGTCTCCGGGTCGCAAAAAAGAGTGAAGATATCGGCATCCGGCAGGAGGCGGCAGAGGGCGTCCAGAACCTTCTCGCCGCCGCGGCGATTGAGCAGCCAGTAATGGATGATGGCGGTGCGCACGCTTACCTAGCTTACGCCTTTTGCAGCCGGCCGCACGGAATCGCCGAGAGTTTTACCACTGTAAAGGTAATCGGCGTGTTATCAATGTGTTGTGAGCATATCGAGCGCCGTGAAAAGTAAACCGTACGATCCCATGTGGCACGACGTGGAGTTGCCGTTGGCGGGCACTTACTACCCGCTCGGATTCCGCGTCACCCTGCGCACGAATTCGCAGGAAGTGCAGGCCGCGGCGGCGGAAAGCTGGGGCTGGTATGGGCTGGAGTTCGATCGCCCTCCGGTGGAAGTCCGCATCATTGTCCGCGAACAGGGGGATCTGGCGCCCGAGCCCGCGTTTCTGACCCAGGGTCACCTGCTCACCATCGTTTCCGACCGGGACAACTTCGCTTCCGCGGATCTCCGGGCGCTCTTTTCTTACGCATTTGTTTCGGCCAGGACTGCGGCCGACCACGCCTGGCTCCGTTGGTTCTTCCTGGAGCCGATGGTGTACTTCCTGCTGGCGCAGTCCTATACCACGCCGGTGCACGCCGCCTGCGTGGCCAAAGAGGGGCGCGGCATCCTATTGAGTGGGCTTTCCGGCGCCGGCAAGAGCACGCTGGCCTTCGCGTGTGCGCGGGCCGGCTGGACCTTTGTGGCCGATGACGCGACCGCCCTGCGCATCGCCATCGGCAAGCCGCACCAGGCGCGGGTTCGCGACGATGCGCCCCGTCTGTTTCCCGAACTGGAAGGCTTTTGCACCAGCGCAAGGCCTAACGGCAAACTGTCGATTGAGATACCGCTGGACGCCTTTGCCCACATTCAGACCGCGCTGCATTGCCGCATCGAAACTATCGTGTTTCTGGATCGCCGCCCCGGAACACCCGGGCTCCAGAATGTTCCGGCAGAGGAAGTGGCCGCCGCGTTTCTAGCGGACATGCCGTCTTATGGAGACGAAGTCCGTGCCCGCAACGAGCGGGTGGTGGGCCGCCTGTCGCAACTGCCGGCGTATCGCCTGCGATACGAACGGCTCGCAGATGCGCTGCAGTTATTGGAGGGCCTTTAGGAACATCGCGTGGGGTTCGTAAACAGGGGAAGTCCGAGCCAGGCACGAAGATTCGCCAAAAGCCGGCGAATTTCGAGCCTGTTAGGTGGCCCGCTCGCGGGCAACGATGGGTATGAAAATGGCGGGGAAAACGCGTCGGGATTTCC
>OKRF01000141.1:0-10770 GCA_900290315.1 Candidatus Sulfopaludibacter sp. SbA3
ACTTCGAGATTCACGTAGCGAGCCAGGCGGGCGGCGGCGCGGCGGGAAAGCGACCCGTCATCGGGAGCGCGCACGTGCTGTTGGAGCACTACGTTGTAGGGCGATGTGGCCAGGATCTCGTAGTCGCCGGGATCGGTGCACAGGAAGAAGGCGTGCGGGTTGTCCGGCTGCTTCAGGGAACGCAGGTCGCTGATGGCCAGCTCGCTGTTCACCGAATAGCTTTCCGAATTGTTGTGCAGCGCCACCAGCAGTTGGCCGTTGTGCGGCATCACTTCGTGCAGGAAATGTTCCCGTTGGCTCTCCAGCAGGTCCAGCGCATCCTGCATCTTCCGCCCGTCCCAGTTGGGATTGTTCTTCTGGAGGCTGACGGCCGCGCCGGCTCGCGAGAAGATGCGGTTGGGATCCACCTGACCGCCATCGATGGGGATGTTGCGGGTCTTACTCTCGGTGAGGAAGGCGATGCCGGGATGTGTCTCCAGGTGCTTGGTGAGCACGTCACGGGCGGTGNNACGAAAATGTCCATCGGCGATGATGAGTTCCTTGGGCTTCCACCACGGGAACAGGTGGGCGACGGGCGCCAGCAGGGAACCCACCGAGCCAAACACCAGAAAATCACGCCTTGTACACTGCGTCGGCTGGGTCACTCGATTTCTTCCTCCATCGGTTTTTTGTGCTTCGGCTTTTTGCGCGCGCTCTTGGGTTCGATGGGCTTGGTTGCCGGCACGGTTCCTACGCGCTCGCGAGCAATGGCCTTCACTTCCTTGACGATCTCAAAGACCTTCTTCTTGCGGGGCAAGCATCCTCCGCACCGCGGCGGCCAGCATTTCCGGAGTGAAGGGCTTGTGCAGAAAGTCCACCCGCCCGGGAGCCTGAGCTTGCACGTCGGTCATGTCCACAGGATAACCGCTGGCGGCCAGCACGCGGAGGGTGGGGTTGGCGGCGAGGAGCTTGAGGGCCAGTTCGCGCATGCTCAGACCGGCCATCGAGGCGTCCAGCACGGCGCAGGCAAAATCTAAGGGAGCGGCCTGCACTTCCGCCCACGCTCTTTCNNCAAGCTCATCATCTTCAACAGCGGCGGTTCGTCGTCAACGATCAGGATTCTTCCCGGGGCTCGGTCCATAAACTTGTATCATCGGCCTATGAGGTTCTATACGGAATATCTCACATTTAAGACGGCGAAACATAGAGAGTACGTTAATATTACGGAACAAGTGGAAGCGGCCCTTCGAAAAAGCGCGATCCTGGAAGGAATGATTCTGGTCTCGGCTATGCACATCACTGCCGGTGTGTGGGTCAACGATGCCGAAGATGGGCTGATTGCGGACATTGATGAGTGGCTGGAAAAGCTGGCGCCGTTCCGCGAAAACTACCGCCATCACCGCACCGGCGAGACCAATGGCGATTCACACCTGAAAAGCCTGATTGTGCATCATGAAGTGATTGTCCCGGTGACCGCAGGCAGGTTGGATTTCGGACCGTGGCAGCAGGTTTATTACGCCGAGTTCGACGGACAGCGGGCCAAGCGCGTCATCATTAAGGTGATGGGCGAGTAACTGGCTGCCCATTAGAAAACGTCTTAGCGGGCAAGGAGCGACAATGAAACGCGTGGTTTTGTGCCTGGTGGCAAGTGCCGCATTGGCGCAGCCGGCGGAGCTTCCGGTTACGCAGGTGACTCTGTACAAACATGGTGTGGGCTTTTTCGAACGAATGGGAACGTTGGGACCCGGCGAAGCGGCGCGGCTGGATTTCACCGCGGCGGAAATGAACGACGTGTTGAAGTCGCTGACCATCGAAGAGCGCGGCGGCGGGAAGATCACGGGACTGCGTTACGATTCCATGGATCCGCTGAGCCATACGCTCTCCGAATTTCCCTTTCAGATTGGCAAGGCGGAGCCACTGAGCGGCATGCTGGATCAGTTGAAGGGCGCTCGCCTGGAATTGAAATTCGGCAGCGACACGGTGACTGGCATCGTGGTCAACGGCCGCTTGATCGCGGGGAGCGATAAGCAGGTGGAGCGCGAGCAATTGACCCTGCTGCTGGATTCGGGCGAACTGCGCAACGTGGATTTGAGCGCGGCCAGCAGCATCCACTTCAGCGATGCGAAGCTGCAGCAGCAATTCCGTGAGTATCTCGCGGCGGTGGCGGCGGCGCGGTCCAAAGAGAAGCGCAGCGTGTATATCGATTCCACGGACGGCAAAGAGCGGCAAGTGGTAGCGAGTTACATGGTGCCCGCGGCGGTGTGGAAATCGAGCTATCGGCTGATTTTTGGTGCCAAGGGTGAGCCCATTCTGGAAGGCTGGGCGATTGTCGATAACACGACGAGCGAGGACTGGACGAAGGTGCAGCTTTCGCTGGTTTCGGGGCGGCCGATTTCGTTTGTGAGTCAGCTCTACGCGCCGAAGTACGTGGCTCGCCCGGAGGCGGAGTTGGCGGATGATAACGCGGCGCGGCCGGTGGTGCATGCGGCGGCGTTTGCTACTACAGGCGCGGCAGGCCCGGGTGGCGGAGGGGGTGGGAATGGCCTTCCAGCCTCGAGGGGGCGTCTGCCCGCCGCTGCGAACATGGTCTTCGCGAGCCCCGCACCACCAGAGCCGAAGGCGGAAATGGCTCCCAGCACCATCGTTGCCAGCGCTTCCACCGGTGAATTGGGTGAGCTGTTCGAATACCGCATGGCCCAGCCCGTCACCATTCGCAAGAACGAATCGGCACTGCTGCCCTTCCTGCAACAAGCCCTCACGGCGCGCAAACTGCTGATCTATTCGGACCACAGTTCGACGCATCCCACCAACGCCGCCGAGCTGACCAATAACACCGGAAAGACGTTGGACGGCGGTCCCATCACCGTCTACGATGCCGGCGCATACGGTGGCGAGGCTCTGGTGGAGACGGTCAAGGCCGGCGACAAGCGCCTCATCAGCTATGCCGTAGATTTGGGGACGCGCATCACCGAAGCCTTCGGCAGCCAATCCACCGTGGTCCGAGAACTGCACGCCACTCGCGGCATCGTGACCACCAAAGTGGCCGCGGAAGAGACTCGGACCTACACCATCCAGAACGTGGACCAGAAGGCCAAGACTCTGATCCTGGAACATCCGTTACGGCCGGGATACACGCTGCTCAATCAGAAGTCCACCGAGAAGACTCCGAACGCCTACCGTTTCGAAATTCCGCTGACTGCCGCTTCGACCAAAGAGTATGCGGTCTCTGAAGAGCGCGTCTACGACCAGAGTTACGCTGTGACCGACATGACCCCGGATCGCATCGTCGTCTTCATCCAGAATCGCGTGCTCAGCGATGCGGGACGCCGCCAGTTGCAGCGCATCGCCGATCAGAAATCGCAGATTGCCGAAACCCAGCGCGCGCTCACGGACGAGCAGAACCAGGTGCGTGACCTCACCAGCGACGAAGACCGCATCCGTCGGAACATCCAAAGCCTCAACAGCGTGAGCAGCCAGCAGCAGCAGGTGCAGACGTACGCGCGCCAGTTAGACCAGCACGAACAACAGCTAGCCGCGCTCCGCGATCATCAAGCGGAATTGCAGAAGAAGAAATCCGCTCAGGACGCCGATTTGAGCAAACTGATTGAGGCGCTTTCATTTTAGTGAATCCACAGAGGGCCGTTATCATTGGCGCTGGTCCCGCCGGACTGACTGCCGCTTACGAATTGGCGACTCGTACCGGAATCCAGCCCATCGTTCTGGAGAAGAGCGATTGCATGGGTGGCATTTCGCGCACCGTGAATTACAAGGGCAACCGCATCGACATCGGCGGGCATCGCTTCTTTTCGAAATCCGGCCGGGTGATGGAATGGTGGCTGCGGATGCTGCCGCTGCAAGCTTCCGAAAACGGTTCCACCGCCATCCGCTACCACCGCATGGAGAGGAAGGTCACGCCTTCCGCATCGGCGCCCGATCCGGCCGCGGCCGAGCGCGTGATGCTGCTGCGGCCTCGCAAGTCGCGGATCTTTTACCTGCGCCGTTTTTTTGACTACCCCATCTCGCTCGGCAAAAGCACACTTCTCAAGCTGGGCTTGTGGCGGACTTGCAGGATTGGCATGAGTTATGTGAAGAGCGCGCTGTTTCCGCTCAAGAACGAGCAGACCCTGGAGCAGTTTTTCATCAATCGTTTCGGCCGGGAATTGTACCGCACGTTTTTCAAATCGTACACCGAGAAGGTCTGGGGCGTGCCGTGCGACAAGATCAGCGCCGATTGGGGCGCGCAACGAATCAAGGAACTCTCTATCTGGGCCACGCTGATGCATGCTCTGCGGAAGGCCTTCGCCGGAGGCAACAGTGACCTGCGACAGAAGGACACGCAGACTTCGCTGATCGAACAGTTCCTTTACCCCAAGTTCGGTCCTGGGCAGATGTGGGACGAGGTGGCCCGGCAGATCAAAGAGAAGGGCGGCGAGATCCGCGCGGGCTATCGGGTGGAGCGCATCGTCACGGATGGCTGGCAGGTGAAAGCGCTGGAGGCCACCGAGATCGCGACCGGGCGTACCGAGCGCTTCGAGGGCGATTATTTCTTCTCGACGGCGCCCGTGCAGGAAGTGATGCGGTCGTTCGACGTGGCGCCGCCGCCCCATGTCCTGGAAGTTTCGGATGGCCTGGTGTATCGCGACTTCATCACGGTGGGCCTGCTGGTGCGCTCGCTCCGCGTCCATGACGATACGCCGCAGGGGAAGAAGCTGATCAGCGACAACTGGATCTACATTCAGGAGCCCGACGTACTGCTCGGCCGGCTCCAGATCTTCAACAACTGGAGTCCGTACCTGGTGGCCGACGCGGCCAACGTCTGGCTGGGCCTGGAGTATTTCTGCAACGAATCCGACGAGATCTGGAATCTCTCCGATGAACGCACGGTGGCGCTCGCCACCGCGGAACTCAGCAAGATCGGCATCATCGACGCGGCCGAGGTACTCGACGCTACGGTCATCCGCATGGAAAAGACATACCCGGCGTATTTCGGCACGTACGGCCGGTTCGCCGAGATCCGCGCGCATGTGGACCGCTACACCAATCTGTTCCTGATAGGCCGCAACGGCATGCATCGCTACAACAACCAGGATCATTCCATGCTGACCGCCATGACCGCGGTGGACGACATCATCGCCGGCAAGACCGACAAGAGTGGCCTTTGGGATGTAAATACCGAGACGGATTATCACGAAGAGAAGTAGCGCAGGCGCTACAATCTATCTTTGAAACTCGCTCTGATCGGATACGGAAACGTGGGCCGCGCGCTGGCTTCCCTTTTGCGGAAGAAGGCCGCCGAGTTTCCGTTCACCATCACCGGCATCCACACGCTGCGGCACGGCACGGCGGTGGACGCGGCGGGGCTCGCGGAGCAGCCGGAATTCGGGACGCGCGCTGAGTCAATCGAAGCCTTCCTGGATGCGGCGCGCGCCGATGTCTCGGTGGAGTTGACCACGCTCAACCCTTCCACGGGAGAGCCGGCCATTTCGCACATCCGCGCGGCATTCGATCGCGGGATGCACGTGGTAACGGCCAACAAAGGGCCCATCGCGCACGCTTATGCCGATCTGCGTGAGCGGGCATGCCAGGCGGGACTGGTCTTCCGCTTCGAATCGGCGGTGATGGATGGCGCGCCGGTGTTCAACCTCTGGGAGAATGCGCTGCCGGGGCTGCGGGTGCTGGGTTTCACGGGCGCGCTCAATTCCACATCGAAGGTTGTGATTGAGACGATGGAGACTGGCGGCTCTTTCGATTTCGGCGTCGCCACCGCGCGATCGATGGGGATCACGGAGGGCGACGGCGCCTATGACGTAGAAGGTTGGGACTCGGCGGCCAAGACTGCCGCGCTGGCCAACGTTCTGATGGACGCGCGGACTACGCCGCAGGAGGTTTCCACGCGCGGCATCACCAGGCTCACGCCGGAGCGCGTGCAGGAAATCGCGCGGCAGTGGAAGACGGTCCGGCTGATCAGCCGCGCGCGGCGGACGTCGTCGGGTTTCACGTTGCGGGTGCGGGCGGAGGTGCTCGACAAGACGGACATCCTGGCGATGGTGCCGGGCACCAGCAATCTGATCCTCTTCCATACGGACCTCATGGGCACCTTCGGAACGATCTCCATCGAGCCCCTGGTGCAGCAGACCGCTTACGGCGTGTTCAGCGACCTGGTCAACGTCGCCCGTTTAATTCGGTGACAGGCTACATATCGGTGACAGGCTACATAACCTCGGAATTAATTCCGAGGTTATGTAGCCTGTCACCGAATTGAACCCCGAATTGAACCGAAAGGATCGCTCCCGACACGGCATTTACCGTGTGGAGATCGACTCATGAAACAGGTAATCATATCGATACTAATGTGCGGCGCGCTGGCGCGGCCCGCGGCGCTTCCCGTCACTCAGGTGGTGCTGTATCACTCAGGTGGTGCTGTATAAACATGGCGTGGGCTTTTTCGAGCGCTCTGGAAATCTGGGCGCGGGCGAATCGGCGCGGCTGGATTTCACAGCGGCCGAGATGAACGACGTCTTGAAATCGCTGACCATCGAGGAGCGCGGTGGCGGCAAGATCACCGGCCTGCGCTACGACTCCATGGACATTCTGACCCACACCCTCTCCGCTTTTCCGTTCCAGATCGGCACGGCGGAGCCCCTCAGCGGTATGCTGGACCGCCTGAAGGGCGCGCGCCTGGAGTTGAAATTCGGCAGCGATACGGTATCCGGAATCGTAGTGAACGGCCGCATGACAGCCGGCGGAGATAAGCAGGCGGACCACGAGCAGCTCACCCTGTTGCTGGATTCGGGCGACCTGCGCAACGTCGATCTCGGCGCGGCCAGCAGCATTCGTTTCAGCGATGCGCAATTGCAACTGCAGTTCCGCGAGTATCTGACGGCGGTGGCCGCGGCGCGTTCCAAAGAGAAGCGCAGCGTCTATATCGACTCCACCGACGCCAAGGAGCGCGAAGTGACGGCCAGCTACATGGTGCCGGCGCCGGTGTGGAAATCCAGCTATCGTCTGATCTTCGGCACCGCCGGCCAGCCCGTGCTGGAAGGCTGGGCCATTGTCGACAACACCACCAGCGAAGACTGGAACAAGGTGCAGCTCTCGCTGGTCTCGGGACGGCCGATTTCCTTCGTCAGCCAGCTCTATGCGCCGAAGTATGTCGACCGGCCAGGCGCCGAATTGGCGGACGATCGTGCGGCGCGGCCGGTGGTGCACTCCGCGGCGATGGACGCCAAGGACGCGGCTGTACTCGCACTGCGGCAGCAACAAAACGGGCTCCAGCAGCAGTACATGGCAAAGGCCGAAACGAGGGCGGGTCTTGCCGCGCCTCCGATGCCCCTAGCGGCCCCTGCCGCCTCGCCGAGTTCGATCGTCGCCGACGCCATGGCGCAGGAGCTGGGCGAACTGTTTGAATATCGCATCGCGCAGCCGGTCACCATCCGCAAGAACGAATCGGCCATGCTGCCGTTCCTGCAAGAGCCCGTCGAAGCGCGCAAGCTGCTGATCTATTCCGACCACAGTTCCACCCATCCCACCGATGCCGCCNNATGGTGGTCCCATCACCATCTACGACGGCGGAGCCTATGGCGGCGAAGCGTTGATGGAGACGCTGAAATCCGGCGACCGGCGGTTGATCAGCTACGCGGTGGATCTGGGCACGCGCATCACAGAGGCGTTCGGCAGCAAGCAGGCAGTGCTGCGTGAGGTGCATTTGAATCGCGGAATCCTGACCACCCGCGTGGCTGCCGAAGAGACGCGGACCTACACCGTGCACAACGTGGATCAGAAGACCAAGTCGCTCATCATCGAGCATCCCTTGCGGCCGGAATATGCCCTGCTGAACCAGAAGGCCACGCGGAAAACCGCCGACGCCTACCGCTTCGAAATCCAATTGGCACCCGCCGCGACGCTGGAATTCCCGGTGCAGGAAGAGCGCGTCTACAGCGAATCCACGCAAGTCTCGAATCTGACTCCGGACGCGCTGCTCAGTTATGTGTCCAACCGGGCACTGAGCGACGCCGACCGCCGCCAGTTGCGGCAGATCTCCGACCAGAAAAAGCTGGTAGCGGAGAACGCCGCGGCGATTCAGGACGCGACGCGTCAGATCCAGGACGCCACCAACGATGAGAACCGCATCCGGCAGAATATTTCCAGCCTCAACAGCGTGAGCGGCCAGCAGCAACTGGTGCAGACTTACGCGCGCCAGTTGGACGCCAGAGAGCAGCAACTGGCCGCACTGCGCGACAAGCAGGCCGAATTGCAGCGGCAGAAGGGAACGCTGGAAAGCGGCTTGAACAGGCTGATGGAGAGTTTGTCGTTCTAACGTTCCGGCTGCAGGTGGATCTCGCTGCCTTGCCGTTCGAGTTCCGTCACCAGCGCGTACCGCCCATCCGGAGAGAGCCCGATCGCGCCGTCCCATTGCACGGGCGGGAAGCTCAGGCCGGCAATCGATCGCGTTTCTCCGGTTGCAAGATCGCGCATCTGCAATTCGGCAGGCAGCGCGGCATAGATCAACTGGCGGCCCGACAATCCCCAGCCGCCCCACAATCCCGGAGGCAGCGACGGCAGCACGGTCGTTTCCACGCCCCCCGCCACGGGAATTCGGAACAGGCCGCTCGCTTCCAACTTGGCATAGTACAGCCATTGGCCGTCGGACGATTCCTGCGGCGCAAACCCACCGTCGGTGGTGATCTGCCGCGCCGCGCCGCCATCCACAGCCTGCTTCCAGATCTGCCAGGCGCCGGTGCGGTCGGACGCGAAATAGACGGACTTGCCGTCGGGACTGAAACTCGGCGTCACTTCGTTGGAAGTTTCCGTGGTGAGCTTGCGAGGCAGCCCGCCGCCGGCCGGCATCATGAAGACGTCTGCGCTGCCATCGGGCCGCGAATCGAACACCAGGTACTGTCCATCTGGCGACCACTGGGGGCTGCCGGTCACGGGACCGCCGAAGTTGGTGAGCCGCACCAGCGAGCGGCCGGCCGCATCCGCGGTCCAAATCTCGTCATTGCCGGTGCGATTGCTGCGAAAAACGATCCGTTCGCCATCGGGCGAGTAGCGCGGGCTGGAATCCACAAGATTGCTCGCGATGAGGCGTTGTGCCGGCGCATTCCCCTGCACGTCGATGCGCCACACGTTGGTATCGAGAAAGCGCGAGGCAAAGGCGATCTGGCCATCGCGCGGACTGACTGCGGGGTAAGATGCCACCAGCGCGGCGTCGGTGAGGCACACCGGCGGCTGCCCGTTCAGAGGATAGCGCCAAAGGCGGACCAGGGTGCTCTGCCGCTGAGACGAAACGATCAGGCTCCGCCCATCCTTTGCCCACGCCAAGCCATCGATTCCCGTGCGATCGTGAGTGACCGCTTGAGCGTCGCCGCCGATGGCCGGCGCCACAAACACATCGCCCACCACGCTGGCCGTACGGCGGCGAAAAGCCAGCCACTTGCCATCGGGCGAGAGGCTGACTTCGTCATCTCCGGGAGCGCCCGCGGGCGGCCCGTGCGGCACCAGGACACGACGGGCGCCGGATTCCAGATTGATCTCCACGATCTGCAGCGGCGCTCCCAGCGACGCGGGCTCGCTGGTGTAGACTCTCTTTCCATCGCGCGACCACTCGACGCGCGGCGGCCCGGCCGGATTCCCGCGAATCCCGGCTACGCGTCTTTCTCCCGCGCCCAGAATCGGGACGACCATTACCGCCAAGCGATCCGGGCCATCGTCGCGGAGAAAGCCGATGTGAGTGCCGTCGGGCAGCCATTANNNNAGGAAAGCCGATGTGAGTGCCGTCGGGCAGCCATACGGGATTGCGTTCGCGCTCGGGAGAGACCGTCAGCCGGCGTGGCGTGTCGGCATCCAGCGCCTGCACATAGATATCGATGTTGTCGCCGTCCGGGCCGCCCCACGAGAAGGCCAGCATGAGTCCATCGGGCGAAAAAGCGGGACTGGTCTGGTATCCGGGATACGCCGTGAACAGCCGCGATCCGGGCGCTGGCCTGGTCTTGGGCATCGTCAACATCGCAGCAGCGGCTCCGAGAATTAACACGAGCGCGATGGCCACGAGCATCCCGGCGGTGCGCCGCGTCCGCGGGGCGGGGATGGGTGCAGCCGGCTCCTCCGGAGCGGGAGGCGAGCCGAATTCCGGCAAGTAGCCGCCCTTGGGAAGCGCAATTCGAAGAGTGCTGGCCTGCCCGCCTGTCTCATACCAGGTCTCCAGTTTGGCGCGCAGCCGGCGGGCCTGGACGCGCACGATCGGGTCGATTTTCGGGTCGTACCCGGGACTCCGGCCGAAGACTTCCACCCCGATCACGGACTCTTTCAAGAGCGCGCCGTGTCCCGCCAGAGTCTCTTCCACCACGAACGTCAGGAAGCGAACCAGCCGATCGGCATCCTCGAATGCAGGACTGGTGACAATCCGCTGAAGCTCTTCCCTGACTGCGCGCGAAACCGCATGCGCATCCGGCGCCTTTTGTGAAATGGAACTGTAACTCATTGTGCAGGAACGCTTGGCCCGAGGTATCGATACCCATCTTAAGCCCAGTCAGAACTGCCCGATTGGTTTGAGGGTAAGGATTCGTACGTTTACATTACTTCGAAAGGGGGACAAAGCCGAGCCTCTCTCAAAAACCCTGAGCCGTGTGTCCGCCGCAAACCCGTGCAGGGTCGAAATTCGCCGCCTCTTGGCGAATCTCCGTGCCTGGCTCGAGTTTGCCCCCTTACGAAATCCCGACGCGTTTTCCCCGCCATGTTCACCCCGCCGGGTGAGCCTTCGCCTCATGGGCCGACTCCCTCGAAAATCCCCAA
>OKRF01000141.1:10780-13887 GCA_900290315.1 Candidatus Sulfopaludibacter sp. SbA3
GACGCGTTTTCCCCGCCATGTTCACCCCGCCGGGTGAGCCTTCGCCTCATGAGCCGACTCCCTCGAAAGTCCCGAGCCATATGCCCGCCGAAAACCTGTGCCACCCTCGAAAATCCAGGGATGCCGCCGCAGGAAAGTGTTTTATTTTCATTTCTATTGTTGCCCGCTCGAGTTTGCCCCCTGCGCGACCTTCCGACGCATTTTCCGCCGGCCCCATTTTCATCCCACCGGGCGAGGTATCGCCTCGAAAGCCGACTGGCAAGGTTTTGCAGTTCATCCTCGCATTAACGGTATCATTCAGGTGAAATCAATGAGAACGTTATTGCTGATTGCCGCGGCAGCCAGCGGCCTGCTACGCGCCGGAGTCGATTGGCCCGCGGCAACTCCGCGGAGCCAGGGCTTTGACCCCGCCCGTCTGGAAGCCCTCCGGGCGGATGCCGCCGCGCGCCACACGAGAGCGCTCCTCGTGGTCAGAAACGGCCGCATCGTTTTGGAGTGGTATGCGGCCGGTAATGGACCCGATACCAAGCAAGGGACCGCGTCGCTCGCCAAGGCATTAGTGGGCGGCATGCCCCTGCTGGTGGCGCTCAACGACGGGCGCATCCGCCCGGACGACCTGGCTGCCAAGTTTATCCCACGCTGGCAAAGCGACGCGCGGAAAAGCCGCATCACCATCCGGCAACTCGCCACCCACACCTCCGGAATCGAAGATGCCGAGCAGGACGATCTGCCCCACGGCCGCCTGCCGGGCTGGAAGGGCGCCTTCTGGACTCGCAAGCCCGATCCCATCTCGATTGCGCTCGACCAGGCGCCCATGATCTTCCAGCCCGGGACAGGGAACGAGTACAGCAATCCAGGCATGGCGGCGCTGGCCTATGTAGTGACCGCGAGTTTGCGCGGCGCGCCAGAGAGCGACATTCGCGAAGTGCTGAAGCAGCGCATCTGCGAGCCCACCGGCATTCCGGAATCGGACTGGCGCATCAGCTACGACGAGAGCTACCTTCTGGATGGTCTGCGGGTCTATGCGAATTGGGGCGGCGCCTCTTTCACACCCCGCGCCACTGCGCGCACCGGCCAGTTGATGCTGCAGAAAGGCGCCTGGGAAGGCCGCCAACTGCTCCAGCGGCAGTGGGTGGAGACGGTCACATCCAATGCAGGCATGCCCAAGCCGGGCCGCGCGCACGACCCCGCACCGGCATCCGGCTTGTGCTGGTACACCAACTACGATGGCGTGTGGAGCGGAGTTCCGCGCGACGCCTTTGCGGGCGCGGGCGCGAACCAGCAGGCGTTGCTGGTGGTCCCGAGTTTGAACCTCGTGGTAGTCCGCAACGGCGCTTACCTTGGGCCTGAGGGCGATAAGCGGTTTTGGGGCGACCTGGTGGAGCACATCTTCGAACCCGCCGTGGCGGCCATCGCATCCGCGAGCCCGCCGCCCTACCGGCCCAGTCCGGTCATTCGCAAAATCGCTTTCGACCCCGCCGGGACCATCCTGCGCAAGGCCCCGGACAGCGACAACTGGCCGATTACGTGGGCCGATGACGGCGATCTATACACCGCTTATGGGGACGGCCACGGGTTCGAACCGCTGATTCAACCAAAGCTGAGTTTGGGACTGGCCAAAGTGAGCGGAACGCCGCCCACATTCACGGCTGAGAATATCCGCTCTGAAACGGCCGAGCGCACCGGCGGCGGCGCGAAGGGCGCCAAGGCCAGTGGCATGTTGATGGTGGATGGCGTCCTCTATATGTGGGTGCGCAATGTGGGCAACTCGCAACTGGCCTGGTCCAGCGACCACGGCCGGTCCTGGCAGTGGAGCTTCAAGCTGACTGAGGGGTTCGGCTCGCCGGCCTTCCTCAACTTCGGGAAGAACTACGCCGGCGCGCGCGATTCGTACGTCTATACCTACTCGCAGGACGGTCCCAGCGCGTACGAGTCCTCCGACGGCTTGGTGCTGGCGCGTGTGGCCCGCTCACGCATGCGCGACCGCGAAGCCTACGAGTTCTTCGTACGGCTCGACCCGCGAGGCCGTCCAGTCTGGACTCGCGATATCGCGCAACGCGGTCCGGTATTTTCCTATCCCGGCCATTGCCTGCGCGCCGATGCGGTCTACCATCCGGCCCTGAAGCGCTACCTGTTGGCGCTGGGCTACAACCAGGACAGTGGCTGGGGCATCTACGACGCACCCGAACCCTGGGGACCTTGGACTACCGCGTTTCACACCGAAAGCTGGGACATCCCGGGCACGCACGGCTACCGGCTGCCCTCCAAGTGGATCGCCGTGGATGGCCGCTCCATGTACCTGGTGTACTCCGGCGTGAACGAAAATGATGCGTTCTGCGTACGCCGGATGACTGTGGAAGCCGCTATCAAAGACTAATTGGTGGTACGCACGGGCGTCTCCCACAGAAACTTGTGCAGGAAAGTCTCCATGCGGCCCAGCGTGTAGATCCACCTGCTATGCAGCAGCGACTCGTGCACGTCATCCGGAAAAACGATGAGCTCATAATACACGTCGCGCTGCCGCAGCAGTTGCACCAGGCCAGTCGGGAATGCCACATTGCGGTCGTCGTCCCCCTGGATGAGCAGCACCGGCGATTTCCAGCCATCGATCGCGCCAATCGTCGAAGACTTGTAGGAAACCGCTGCCGGGTCGAGCGAACTGCCAAACAGGTGCACGCCCGCCAGGTCCACGCCGGCTTTGAAGATATCGGAGTTGCGCGCCAGGGCCTGTGACGTGAGTAGTCCCCCGTACGAGAGTCCCCAGATCCCGATCCGGTTCGGATCGACATCGGCTCTGGTCTGCAGATACTTGCCGCCGGCCACCACGTCCTGATACTCGCTGTTCCCCGCGCCGCCGGTATTAGGCGCCGTGCGGAACGACCGGCCGTAGCCGATGCCGCTGCGGTAGTTAATCGACATCACGATATAGCCCTGGTTGGCAAGCCACTGATTGATGCCGTAAGCCCAGTGATAAAACTGCATGTAGTGATAGGCCGGCAGCATCTGCCGCACAGGTCCGCCGTGCACGAAGACGATGGCGGGACGCCGTTCGCCCGGTTTCAGGTCCTTCGGCAGGAACAGTTGATTGTGGATCTCGAGCCCGTCGG
>OKRF01000141.1:13897-20732 GCA_900290315.1 Candidatus Sulfopaludibacter sp. SbA3
CGCCATCGCCGCCCCCGCCGGCCCCTCCGTTCCCATTTTCCACACACCCACCGATTGCGGCATGTTCCAACTGGCGCTCAGGGTCACCAGGTACTTGCCGGAGGCGAGCGGAGCCGGGCTTGTCTCCACGCCCTCGCCTGTAGTGATCTGCGCCGGTGTGCCGCCGCCCACTGGCACTGCCCAGATGTGCCGCCGCTCGATATCCTTGGCGTTCGTGCAATAGTAGAAGGTCTTGCCGTCAGCCGAGAAAGCCGTCGACGTCTGATTTTCGATGAGCCCGTCGGTGGTGGTCAGCAGCAGGGGACGCGCGGACGAATCCATGACGTTGAGCGAATAGTAGCGATCCCATTCGTCCACAGGCGTCTGGCGCGCCGGGGGTGTCTGGCCTTCCGGGGCGGAGGCCGGCGTGCTGATGGTTTCGCCTCTGCCCCCGGGAGCCCCCGCGCCGCCGCGTCCGCCTCTGCCGCCGCGTCCACCGCCGACACCGAACGGGAAGATGACCAGATCGCCGGCGAGTCGCGCAGTCCCGAGGTTGGCGACGAGGGCATCATTGGGCTGGTTGTGCCACGTCTCCTGCGCGTCGCCAGTTGTGACATCTGCCTTGTAGACTGCGAGCGTGTGGCCGCCTTTGAAGGTGGCTTGCATCAGACCCGGCGAATTGTTGGCGGCCACTGGCGGAGTGGCGCCCTGGGCCGCCGCCGCGGGAGCGCCCTGGGCCGCCGGCGCGGGAGCACCCGGGACTGCCGCGACGGCAGCGCCCCGGCCGCCCCGCCCACCGCCGCGTCCCGTAGGCGCAACCGTGGTGAGCGTCTGCAAGGCCGGACCGTTCGGCAGGCCGATTCCGCCAGCGCCTTGCTGCGCCTGCTGCCCAAAGGGCAGGCCTGGCCGCCGGATGAACATCAGATGCTTGCTGTCGGGCAGCCACATCGGCGCCGTGTCGAAGTCTACGCTGGGCGACATGTACTTCACCGACCGCGTTGCAACGTCGTACACCACGATGAAGCTGTGATCCGTACGGGTGCTCACGAACGCGATCTTGCGGCCGTCGGGCGACCACTTCGGCTCGCTCTGCACGCCCCACTCGGTGATGAATGCCTTTTCGCCGCGATCCACCTCGCTGGCTGGCTTCACGGGCGTGAGTTTCGCGCGAAAGATCTGTCCGCCCTTCACGAACAAAATCGCGCTGCCGTCCGGCGCCAGTTCGGGGTTGGTGGCGTCGACCACCCGCCACGCGGCACCGGGGGCGTTCGTGCGCGCCGCCCAGACGGCGTGTTCCGGCCCATTGGGGTCCGCGGAGGGGTTCGGCGGCCAGCCCTCACGATTCGGCGCCTCGCCGCGCAGGAACACGACGGTGCTGCCGTCGTCGGAGATCCGAATCCCGGACATCATGATGCCGTCGTCTTTCAGGAAGTTCGTCAGCCGCACCGGCGCGAACAGGGGCGCCGCCGCGGCGTAGGCGTTTCGCTTGCCTTCGGCATAGTCCACCCAGGCGACCCGGTCGACCTTTCGCGCGGCCACCACCTCCTGCGGCGACGCCGGACTCAGGAACTGCTGGTAGAGGGGGACTTGCGGCGGGGCGGAAGCGAGTTGCCCTGCGAGAAAAGCGGCTGCCGCAAGCGAGATGACTGAGAGACGGGTCAAGGTGTGCATAAAGACCTCTGAGTGAGACAAACGGCCGGGCCCCGGCCGATGAGGGAGTATATCACGAGACACGCTCGCATCGCTCTGGCCGGCGGGTGCGGCCCGATCGGTTAAAATATTCTTAGACCTCATCGTTTCCACCATGGTCTTTCCCACTGGATCGGCGGTTGCGGGTTCGATTGTTGGCCTACTGGCAGTCATGGCCTGGCGCATACGCGAGGCTCGTGGCGCCGTCTCCATCAAGAAGATCGTCATACCACCTTTGGGCATGGCGACCGGGTTCTGTATGTTCGCCGTCCCCGCCTTTCGCGTTCCCTGGACGTGGGCGGGCATTGCATTCCTGATTGGGGCAGTCGGACTGGCGTATCCCCTTCTGCTGACCTCGCGCCTGGTGCGGCAAGGCGACGTGATCATGATGCAGCGCTCGAATGCGTTCTTTACGGTGATACTCGCGTTGGCCGCCATACGCCTTTTGGCGCGGGGCTATCTTGATACTCTGCTATCGGTGCAACAGACAGCGGCCCTGTTCTACCTGCTGGCATTTGGCATGATTTTGCGATGGCGCACCCGGATGTTCCTGGAATACTGGAAGCTGACTTCCTGATTCCGGAATTGATCCCGCGGGGGTCAGTGTTGCTGCGCCATAGTTGAGGCCGCACCGCTCTGGATGTAGCGTAGGGTGAAGGCGAGCGCCGGATCCTTCTCGGTCTTGAACTCGGTGAGTTTCTGGTCGCTCAGCGGCACACTGGGGATGACGCCATGCTCATCGTCGCCGGGCATCGCCATGGGAGGGAGGTTCTGAGTCCAGGCAACGGTGCAGGGGATTCGGCTGTTCTTCAGCGTGAAATGGTGCGGATTTCCGAATGTATTCGGCATCCCGCCGGTTTCGTAACCCAGAATCGTTCCCACTTGGTAGTCGCGAAACATCGTCGCAAAACTGCTGGCCATGGAGTAACTGGCGTTATCCACCAGCAGGTAAGCACGCCCCGGAAAGAACGCATCCGGCTTGGGAACTGAGTTTTCCGCGATCGAGTGCGAAATCACCCGGCCCCTTAATACGAAGACCATGGGTCGCGCCCACCATGCCACATCAGGCAGGATCTCCCACGACGCCTTGATCCGCAACAAACGGAACGAACGGAATTTCCCGCCATAGAGATAGGCGAACATGTGTTCCGCCATGTTGGACTGGCCCCCTCCATTGCCGCGGAGATCCAGAATCAGGTTGCGGGCGCCCTTGGCCTTCACTTCCTCGAAGACATGATCGACTCTCTTTTGCCCCTCGGCGCTGAAGTGAAAGGACGAAAGCAGGAAATGCGCGGTGGCGCCGGAATCGAAAAACTCTACCTCGGTCCCCCTATCGTTGGGATGGAACGGCTCCCGAGCCTGGTCCCGGAAAGTCCGGTATTCGGCGAAATTCAACGTTTCTAATGGTGCTTCGCGGTACTGGCCTTCCGCGTCGCGGAGCCTCAGTGTGTACTGGGCACCGGCTCCGAACAGATTCGTCAGGTAATACCAGAAGGGCTCGTTCCAGAGGAATCGTGACGCCCGGAACCCCAACGTCTCGCCGGATTGCCGGCCCAGGATGGGCCCCAGAAATTCCAACACCGGTGCTCCATTCACGGCCACGATCTCCCTGTCCACCATCGTCGGGTCTTTGGCGGCGGCGATGAGGAAACGCCCGTTGTCGAAACGCAGCCGGAAGGCGGGAAAACGTTTGCCGCGGGCGTTCCATTCGTTGACGGAAGTCTGCCAGTCGACTGAGGTGTGGCCATCCCGGAAATACGCGGCGGCGTGGTACAGCAGCGAAGCGAGATCCTCCATCAAGATCTGGCCGCTGGCATCGAGCTTGCTCGTTACGCCGCCGGCGGTCTGCTCTTTCAGACTTCGGTAGCTATCGGCACTCACCTTCCCCAGGAGATTCGGATGGACGCGCCGCAGAGTCCTGAAAAACTGGTTCACATCTTCCATCGCGGCGGCTTGGGAGACGCGCTCTCTGGAGATGAAGGCTTCGTCGTAGTTGCCCTCTCTCAGGAACTGGTTGCCCTGGAAAACATGGTAGGACGAAGCCCCATGGGGCGTGGCGTTGATTCCGGCCAGGGCGCGGTTCGTTCCGGCTGCGAGGATCGCGCAGAATCCTTTACCGTACGGATTCTTACCCACCACGATGAGTCTGAGGCCGGCTGTGGGCGCGGTCACGTCGCGCCAGCGGAACGAGCCGCCGGCAACTTGCCATCCCAGCTTCAGGCTAGCCAGGCGCAGCAGGTTAGACTTTTCGCCCAGCGTGGTATACAGAACGAACCCGTCCTTCAGCTTGTCTTTCAGGGAGCTTGGATTCGCGGCAGCATCGAGTAACTCCTGCCCGTGTTTGAGCTCATCCCGCATAGCTTCCACATAGCGAATGGCCTCCGCCCGTCCGTCCGCTTCGGGGAGCTCATAGACGATGACTTTGGCATGCCCCCAGACGTTGTCGAAGATGAGGTTCGCTGCCGCCGCGGCGGATGGCAATGTGAGCAGAGCAAAGAAGAACGACAGGGCTCTTTTCATGAGGTTCACGCGCGATTATAACGCAGCCATTCCTGACGCCACTGAATGCACGGCACTCCGCAAGAAACGCGTACGCGATAAGGCAACTGCGTGATACACTGACCGGCAGCCGGCAAGCCCGATGAAACTCTCCGCCACCAATCGGACCAACAGGCGCGGTGGCGAGACGCCAGCCACAATTAAGGGGATTCAGCCGAAGCTGCAACCAGCTTTGCCGGGACGTGTGACAGGGGCAGGCGCGTCGCCTCCGGTATATCGTCCGCCAGCGATGCCAAGGGCCATTCAGCCGAAGTTGCAATCGCCTCTGCCAGGACGTGTGCCCGGACCACCGCCCCCCGTATACAAGCCGCCACCGCCGCGGGCGGCGAGGGCGATTCAGCCGAAGCTGCAATCGGCTTTGCCGGGACGCGTGCCCGGACCGCCACCTCCGCGATACTGTCCGCAAATGGCCACGAACTCACTTCTGGCCAAAGCCGGTACTGTGCCGGTTGCAGCAAGACCAGGCATGCTGCGAGCGTTCCACAACACGGCGCGCTTGATTCAGCGGAGCAGGTCTACAGAGACTCCGACGGTTCTGGTGTTTGGGGGCCTCCCTGACGACGTGAGTGTTTCCTCGCGTCTGGACAGGGACGAGGCCACCGATCAAAATTACGAGTTACTCCAGATCGAAGATTCAAAAGGTCCAAAGGTGCAGACCCAAGGCCAGTTACCGACGGCAATCGATGAGGGCAAGATCTATTACAGGACGCCCGGAGGAACCGCCAAGATGGTTACTAAAGACCTGATCAACAAACTATGGGACGCCAAATACGGGACCTTAATGGAACGGACCAGTGATCTGGATTGGTCCCGGAATTGTGCGGATTATGCTACTGGACCTATTGCCGCTGCGGTCCACAAGGGCGATATCAAGGCCACGAAGAAGTACCTCAGCGAAAACTACGATCTCGTTGGCTCTTTGGACCTGCCGGACAAGGACAAATTCACGGTATTGTTGAGGGATCTGGAAGTCGGCGAGTATGTGGCGACCGGGGCATCTCACTTTGTAAAACTCGAGGTCAATACTAAGGGGTCTCGGATCACGGTGACCGAGAAGGACGGAGAGAGCGGCATCTATCGAGCTAGCGGGGCGCCCGAAGTGGCGGCCAGCGTGCTGTGCCTGAGTTTTCAATTCTCGTGTGAATTTTACAAGAAGAGGACCTAAACAACTGGCAGACGCTTCGGCCATTGCCCACCCGTTCTTTCACTGCTTCATTGCAGCCGGGGGCGCATTTGTTCGTTCGAGACCAGGCCATCGAAGATGGCGAGGACTTGTTTGCGGTAGGCGTAGACGCGTTGCAGATTCTCGCGGAAGGAGGCTTCGAAGTCGCGGGCTTTCATCCACTTGTCAATCATGAGGCGGGGGACATCGATATCCTGGCGGAGGGTTTCGATGTCGTGTCCGCGCAGAAAAAGGCCGTAAAAGAAGGCGGCTTCGCGTTGTGGGGCCAGGGGGTCGAATTCATCTCTCGCCGTCATAAACGTCTGAGCGAAAATGTCAGTATACCGAGGCCCCTGAGTTTCCGGCAAGTCTGATTCTAGCCAATCTAGTTTTCGGATGGTACTTTTTCGGCGCTGTCGATCACCAGTGTGTCGATCGAGGCTTTGCGTTTCTCCAGCTTCAGACCGTACTTCTGAAGGGCCTCAAAAATGCTGTTGCCTGAGGGGTCGGACGCATTCCCGCCGGCGGACATGCCTGCCGCGCCCATGGCGGCGCGCACCTGGTCCATCATCGGATTGGCCCTCATGAAGTCCTGTGAGGACATTTCCAGGGTGAAATCGTACTTGCCCTCGATCCCCGTCATGTCCACCACCGGGCGATCTACATATCGGGAGATCGAATTGGCGAACTCGGGAAGGGTTTGGGCCTGAAGGTCTATTCTGGAAGTGCCTCCCATGTTCGACATCAAGGTTCTGTCGCGCACCCTGGACATCGCCTGGGCCATTCCCTTCTCGGTCAGCTTGTCAGCCAGCGCCTTGAGGTCCGATTCAGACATCCCTGGTTCGAGACCCAGTTCGTTCGGGGCATCGGGATCGGCCGGCGTCAGCTTGGGGCCGCTTTTTGCCGCCACAAGCCCGTAGACGTCGTGCTCAGCCTGCGCGTGGTGCACAGAGAGTTTGAAGCGATCTTCCAGCAGCGACTGCAGCATCGCCGGGACCTGTTCCTTGGTGGCACCTTCCGGCAGCCTGGCTTCGATATCGAAGTGCACGGTGGCCATCCAGCCCGGAGCATTAATCTGATAATCCTTCAGGCCATAGGCGGTGCGAATACATTCCCGCAACGAGACATTGGGGTAATCCATACGGGTGCCGGTTACCCTCATGCCGCTTCGTATGAGAAAGGTCCCACCACCCGGTGGCATGGCGAGGGGCGCCACCGCCTTGATGGAGGCCACCTCAAACTCCAGGCGTTTGGCGGCCTCCTGCCCGTACACCGACGATGCTAATCCCAGAAGCAGAGCGAAATGGATTCGTGTCATGGTCGCTATAACGTCATCCGTGGGCCGAATGTGACAGAGATTTCGGGTACGTAGGGGCAAACCCGTGCCACCCTCGAAAATCCCAAGCCGTGTGCCCGCCGCAAATCCGTGCCAGGCTCGAAATTCGC
>OKRF01000048.1 GCA_900290315.1 Candidatus Sulfopaludibacter sp. SbA3
AAATGCCGACGCGTTTGCCCCGCCATTTTCATCCGACCGCATGAGGCATCGCCTCATGCGCCGACTGACGACAGTGTCGGCGACTGAGAAACCGCAGTTCCTCTCCCGTATGGACGCGCGGCACACGAGGGCTTTGCCCTTGGGCGAATCTTCGTGCCGGCACCGATTTGCCCCTTTTCGCAACCCGGCCGGTTGTTTCCTGCTGCCACCAGACTGGGGCCCCCAGTCATATGCTCAGCGGTGTGCTTTACCGCTTGGTCTGAGGTGATGCCTCGCTACACCTTCTCCCGGACCTTCCGAGCCTGTTCCAAGTGGCGTAGCTCGTGAGCGCTGATCTGCGCGAACATCATTCCCAGGCTCATCCTCACGAAGCGGGAAATGGGCGTTTCCACCTTGACGCGCGCCAAGTGCAGCCCTTCGGATCTCTCCACCAGCCGGATGAACTGGCTCTGCAGGTGCAAGAAGCTAGGCAAGACACCGGTGATGGGCTGGCCGTGCAGCGGCTGGAAGCGCCGCGGAGCCGAAAACTGGTGTCGCGCCGGAGGAACGGTAAGGCCGACCACGTAGCGGTCAATCATTCCGTAATGGAACGGCGGCTCGCCAGTAATGCCGCGCGATTTTGCTGTTTCGATGGCCCGTTCCAGAGCCTTCACTTCCACATTTCCCACCATCACCAGATGCGCCAGGCACTCTTCAATGGACCAACTGGTCGATGTGGGACGCCAATTGAACTGGGCTTCGGTCAATCCCGCTGTGAGTTCTTTCGCCTGTTCTGCGACTGCTTCAAACTGCTGGCAATACTCGACGAGCTCCGGAACGTGCATTACCCGGAATTATAGCGCGGGCTATTTTGAGGAATCGCTCCCGGATAGCGACAGAAGTTCGTGAGCCTTGCTGGTAAGCAACGCCGCTGACTCCTTTTCGTCAAACTGGAACTCGCCTTCCAGCAGATTCTGTACGGTGTAAGCGGCCTTGCCAACGCCCCCCGAGCCATGATGCTGCGTATTGGCGAGGATGTGGTACAGTTCGTGCGCCAGCACGCGGCCCAGCGCGCGGCCCAACATTTCGTCGCGGTCCTGGGCCCGAACGCCGAGGAGCCCGTTTTGCAGGAAATTGCGGACGCCGTCGCAATCGATATCGGCGAAAGGCAGAATCGCGCCTTCGCTGACGTGAGTCCAGCCCAGGGGGCCGGAATGGGCCACCACGTGCGGCATCAGGCGGGATACCTCGCAGCGGCCTTTAAAGGTCACCACCGCCAACTCCACGGAGACGTCGTCGCTGTGCGACCGGTTGAGCGAACGCCAATCGAAGCGCAAGCCCATGGGAGCCATGATGGATGCCAGTTCCAGACGCATGGCCTCCAATAGGCCCGCTGGCGGTTCCTGCTGAAACTGAGTGTAGAGCGCAATAGGAGCTAACATTGCTCCCTGTTGCCCGCCGAATGCCGGCAAGACTGCCAGCAACAGGCCGACGGACACGATCTTCATTATTCCAAAAACCTCGTACTTGTTTACTTATCGGTTGCGCGACTCCGTTTTATGAGAGCGATCGACAATTAAATCCGGGTGTTCCCGCACCCATGTGTTGGCTGTATGGCAGGCGAAACAGACCGGCTTGGCTGCCGCCAGCACTTCGAGCAGGCGTTCGGCGGGAACGTGATCGCAGTCGGTGGTAATCTGGCCCTCTACCAGGAGAGCTGGCTTGCGGACCGACATTTGTGTATGGCCGAAAGGCTGACCGCAAAACACACACTTTTTTTCGGCGTACCAGTTCGCCAGAATGTTGCGTACCAGGCAACCTTCCGGTCCGGCTGCAATTTGGCTCAGACATTCCTGGCCGCATCCGGCACGCTCGGGCCAGCGGGAGCAGGAAGCCAGGACCAGCCGTGGCGGGGAAACCACCCCCGTCGACAGAGCGCGGCGGATATCTAATTCGACACCGGCATGCTCCCGATTTTCCGGGCAGGTGATGACGCGCGCTCCCTGATACTTGTACATGATAGAGACGACGCGGACGCTCACGAGGCACAGCAGTCCGACCGCGACAAGCAAGGCGATGGTGTGTACCGGCATAAAAAGCTCCGATTGACCCAGTTGCACGGACTGGGCCAATTGTTAACACCATGAAACAATGGACTATCCCGGCGGCAGGCACCATCGGCCGCAACCTCGTTGGGTGGGGTGGGATACACACCGGCTGGGTGCTTTGACGCTGGCAGGAAACGGGCCGCAGGCCGCGGACGTCCACAAAGGCGTGACTTTACGCATTTCTGCCGTGGTCGGAATCCTGACCACTTGCACCCTGGGGGCCGTTCCCGGCGACTATGCCTCCGCCCAACTGAAATTCGCCCTGATCGAGGCCGGCCATTTGCGGCCGGGCGCGCGCATAGTACTCAGCCTGAACGAGCTCACGGCCTATGCCGAGCACGACGTGCCCGATGGGGTACGCAATCCGCGGCTGCGGGTGACGGCTCCGGGGGTCGCCACAGGAACGGCGATGGTGGATTTCGGTAAAGTCCGGCGTGCCCAGGGCTACCAGCCGGGCTGGCTGCTGTCCCGGCTGCTGGATGGCGAGCGGCCGGTGAGCGTTACCGCGCGAATCCAGTCCGGCGGCGGCAAAGCTACCGTAAGTGTGGAACGGGTCGAGGTCGGCGGGTTGGAAATCGACGGAAAAGCTCTCGACTTCCTGATTCAGAATTTCCTCATTCCGATGTATCCCGAAGCGGCCGTGGGACGCCCGTTCGAGTTGGGCCACCGCATCGAAAAACTGGACGTCCAGCCGTCCGCCGTAGGGGTCCTCATCGGCAAATAAGGCGTTACCGTGCAGATTTCACCAGCGACGCCCGCATGGCGCCGCCTGCCCGGTCCGTCTGCGCGCCGATGGTCGCCACAGATACCGGCCGGCCGTTCATCACCACTCCGATCTTGCAATCCGGCGCTCTTTCCGTCAACTCACCGAAACGCCGCGCAGCCTCATCGCGAAGCCGCGATTCGTTTTCGGCCTGTGGTTGTGCCCAAGCCATCGACACCGCAAAAGCGCTCCATGCGGCGCGGGTCATCTCTCAAGTTACGCCCTCACCACGCCAGCCGCTCGCCGCCGTTCAGCTTCAGATTGAGGATCTCCGGACTCGCGCGATCGAACTCCACGGTGCGGAGTTGGCCGGAGTACAGCCGGGACACCGTAAGGGTAGCCACAACGGCATCGGGGCGCTGGCCCCCGGCCTGAATTGCACTGCGCACAGTGCCTCCCAGCGGCACCGTCACTTCCTTTTCATTGACCGTCACCACCAGGAACGGATTGACACCCACGCGTCGGGGCAGCACCACACAGAGGCCAGCCGATTTTTCGCAGGCGGAGGCGTCCGCGCCGACAGCCTTGGTCCTGCGGTCCAGGTCGTCGCGCGTGGCGCCTGAGATGAGGATCGCCGTGACGCCATTATCATCCGTCTTATAGAAGAGTCGATAGAAGGCGGCAGCCGGCGCGAACTGAAAGTAATTGACCGCGGGGGCAGCCAGGTGCTCGACGCCGGCACTCGTGGTGCGGTCCGCCGACAGGGCTTCGAAGTGAAATCCCATACGGCCGGGATTCGGGCGGAGGGCGTACCATGCGATGTCGAACCCGGCCAGCGCGCCGCTAGGTTTGAGGTCGACCGTGAGTTGGCCGCCGCTACCCGTGACCGCTGAGGTTTCCAGGGGAGCCGTGCCTACGGGACTGCGCACCTCCAGCCGATTCTCCGCCCCGAGTTCTACGTACCCGCTCTGCACATCGCTGGGGTGGAGCAGGCGGTACACCGTTTGCGAATCCAGCGGAACGGACTCGNNCGCCAGCCGAAGGCCCTGCCCCTGCGCAATACAACCGTCCGCTTCGGCTTGCATGGTCCAGTTGCTCAGCCATCCCGGCTGCTTCTGCTGCAGGAGAGCTTCGCGGTCCACGGTGACGATGAGGCGCTTTTTGCGGAGTTGCAGCATGGGTGCTTCCTGTGTGCAGGATCCCGTGCCGCGAGCGATCTCGCTCACCAAGGTGCGCTGGCCCGTTTCCGGAGCCGCAACGCCGGGCGGCACCAGCACTGGGCCGCGCAAACGGTAAGTGTCGAAGACGGGTTTGTGGGCGCAGGCGAAGCTGAACAGTGCGAGCGCCACGATTAATCCACGCATGCTAAAAATCTAGCATATTGGCGGTCCGGCGTCTTCCTCAACGGCGGCTGCTGGAACCACCACCCGGCAGTAAGATCAAGGCCGCAAGGAGGTTCGGCATCGATCTGAGCCTGCTGATCGAGCAGTTGCGGCTCACCCCCGCCAAACGGGCACGCAAGCTGGAGAACGCTACGGCCGCCCTGGAGCAGGTTCGCGGGGCCGCGCGCCGCCACTCCTGATGCAGTTCGAGGGGGCGATCCAGGTACTATGCGATGCCACTGTGGATTTCGTCGTAGTCGGTAGTGTGGCCGCTACCTTTCATGGCAGCGCACAGGTGACGTTTGATCTGCATGTCTGTTACTCCCGAACGTCAGGCAACCTCCGCCGCCTGAGCACCGCCCTGGCCGCTCTCTTCACGTGCTGGATCTGCGCGCCTTAATTACCGCGAAGCGCGCCGCCGGCAGAGAGAAGGACCTGGCCACTCTCGCCGGGTTGGTGGGATTGCTGGAGGCTGGCGAGCCGTAGCGTTAAACGCCAGTCGGTAACGCCGGCGATCTCGTCGCCGGTTGTGTTGACGAATCCCATCGCTTTATTGTGGTGCGCATTGTTTGGGTTGCCATCAGGTAGCGGTGTTTTCATGCTTTCATGCTTACTCTTACGCTTGTGGGGGGTTAGAGCAGCCGATCGCGAGGCTGGCTTCGCGCCGGTTTTGGCAACCGCGGCGCTTCATTGAAGGATTTCGCTGGGACGTTTCTCGGAGATGTTGACAGCCTACCGGTTGTCTGATGTAGTATATAGCTGTTGGCAGCCAACATGTCTGAACACAAAACGGACGTTCCGTACGGAACCCTGGATTTGCTGATCCTCAAAACGCTGGACACGATGGGGCCGATGCACGGCTACCACATCGCCAGGAGAATAGAGCAGGTCGCGGAGAACCTCTTACGGTTGAACCAGGGGTCGATTTATCCAGCTCTCATACGCCTGGAAGAGCAAGGCTGGATTCGCACGCAATGGGGAATTTCCAAGACAAAACGCAAGGTTAAGTTTTATTCGCTGACCAGGACTGGAGCAAAGCAACTCGGTGTCGCGGTTGCGAACTGGGAGAGGGCGACGGCGCTGGTGGCCCGGTTCCTGGAGGCGGAGTCGTGAAGCTTCGATTGGCGGCGGGCCGTCTGCTGGCGCTGGTTCGCAAACGGCGACTTGATAGGGAACTGGAGGGTGAAATCCTCGCCCATCTGGAAATGGCCGAACTCGATGCCATCGCCGCCGGGCTGTCGCCCGTAGAGGCTCGCCGTGAGGCCAGCCGTGGTTTTGGAGGAATCGAACAGATGAAGGAAGATCATCGCGATCAACGGAGCGTCCGGTGGGTGGAGAACCTGTTGCGAGACGTACGATATGGGATGGCCTCGCTGGCGCGGGATCCCGGGTTTGCCGCGGTTACCATCGGATTGCTGGCTCTCGGCATCGGCGCCAACGCGGCCATGTTCAGTATCGTGGATGCGGTCCTGTTGAAGCCGCTGCCATTCCCGGAGCCGGAGCGCATGGTGAGAGTGTGGGAGACGCCTACGCCCTCGGTGCGCAACAACACCACCACGCTCACATTTCTCGATTGGAAGCGGCAGAGCGATCTCTTCGAGGCTTTGTCCATGGAAGAGGCTTTCCGGGCCGCGGTGACGGAAGGCGGCGATCCGGAGCGCGTTCCGGGCCAAATGGTGTCGGCCGAATACTTCAAGGTATTCGGCGTGAAAGCTGGATTGGGGCGCACGTTTGCGCCGGGGGAGGATCAGCCGGGAGCAAGCCCGGTGGTGGTGTTAAGTCACTCCTTCTGGCAGACGCGGTTCGGCGGCGATCCCGGCGTTCTTCAACGCGATTTGGCGCTCGACGGCGAACCGCACAGGATCATCGGGGTTTTACCCGCGGGCAGTTTCGACCGGGGCGAGGCGCGGTTCTGGAAACCATTGATCTTCGCGCCGGATCAACTGAATCGCGGGCAGCACTGGCTGCACGTTATTGGGCGCCTTCGCTCCGGCGTGAGTCTCGAGCAGGCGCGGGCCAGGATGACCCGGTTGAGAGCCAGTCTCAATGCGGTGATTTACCAGAAGGACTTGGGTTTTACGGTGGATCCGTTCGCGCAGATGCTGGTTGGAGACACCCTGCGCCGCTCGATCTACCTGGCGTTCGGAGCGGTTCTGATCGTGCTGCTCATCGCCTGCGCGAATGTGGCGAACCTGGCGCTGGCTAAGGGAGCAACCCGGCGGAAGGAGATGGCCCTAAGAGCCAGCCTGGGCGCCAGCCGCGGCCGTCTGATCGCCCAGTTGCTCACCGAGAGCCTGGTCTGGTGCCTTCTCGGAGGCATGGTTGGCATTGGCGTGGCTTACCTGATGCTTCATGTCGCTAGCCCACTGGTAGCGGCATCGTTGCCGTTCACCGCCGATCTCAGCGTGGATTTGCGCGTCCTTTACTTCGCTGCGGCAGCCGTGATGGCGGTCTTGATACTAACGGGTGTGCTTCCTTCCTTGCAGACTTCTTTCGGCAAGTTGTCAAGCTCACTGAATGAGGCGGCGCGCGGGTCGTCAGGTTCGAGGGCAGCGGTCCGCCGCACCATCGTCATAGGAGAAGTTGCGGCTTCAGTGGTGCTGATTTGCGGCGCGGCACTCCTCTTCAAGAGCCTGGCGAAACTTCAGCAAGTGAATGCAGGGGTCAGAATCGACCACGTGATTACGATGTCGGCGGATCTTCCGTCCAACGCATATCCGACCCCGCAGAGCGCCACGACATTCTTCAGAACCGTCGTCGAACGGCTCAGATCCGTGCCCGGAATCGATCACGCCGCTGTCTCGCTCGGCTTGCCTCTGCAAGGTGTGCGTTGGGGGGAGTTTGTCAACCTGCCGGGTGTGAACGAAGGCCTGCTCGTGCGAGTAAAGATGGTGGATCCCTGGTATTTCGGCACGCTCGAAATCCCGGTAGAGTCCGGGCGCGGAATTGAAGATCGCGACCGCGCCGGCGCGCCGCCAGTCATGGTGCTGAGTCGGGAAGCGGCGCGGCTTTTGTCAGGCAGGTTTGGTATGGAGAATCCCGTTGGACAACTTGTGAGCACCTACTTGCCGGGCTACGGCCCAATTCCGGAGTCCCGAGTGGACCCGAAGATCGTGGGCGTGATTCGTAACGAGCGCACCGGCGGATTGCAGGCGCCGCCAGAGCCGGTAGTCTATGTGTCTTTGGCGCAGTTCCCGCGGCAGGACATTAGCCTGGTGGTTCGCACGCGGAGCGAGCCGGCCGCGGAGATGCCCGGGATTCGTGAAGCCGTGCGGCAGATCGATCCCCACCTGCCCCTGGGGGAAGTAAGGACGATGGAACAGGTGAAGGAGCGGAGCATGCTCTGGGTGAAGCAGCCCACATGGCTTGTGGGAGCATTCGCTGGCGTCGCCGCACTGCTGGCCGCGCTGGGGCTTTACGGCGTTTTGGCGCATGCGGTAACGCAGCAGCGCCGCGAGATTGGGATCCGTATGGCCCTGGGTGCGCGGCCGGCCGACGTCGTATCGCACACTCTGCGCGGCGCCTTCTCGATGCTCCTCGTAGGGCTTGCCGCCGGACTTGCCGGTGCCTTTGCGCTGACCCGGGTATTGAAGAGCCTCTTGTTCGAGGTGTCCACGCTTGACCCGGCCGCACTCGCCCTTGCCTGTGTTCTCATGACTCTTGTCGGTATCCTGGCTGCCTTGATCCCGGCGAGCCGCGCGGCGGGAGTGGATCCAATGACGGTGCTTCGCGACGAAGGCTGATTGGGATAGAAGGCCGATGATGTTAGGGGGCCGCAGCGCCAACGGTCTTGCGAGAAGCGTCTCAAATATCGACGATCCGCCCCGAGGTCACCGGACGCTCCCCACAACTCCGTTCCTGTCACTTTCCACATGCCATCTACCATCACTCGCCTTAAGCACTTCCGAACCTGACACATCGGCAGGAAACTGCGCCTGCGTTCTACGGCTTATAATGGGCGTGACGGGCTTGTCTGCCTGCGCTATCCCGATCCGGCGAATCGTCTCTTCAACCGCGCGAACGGGAGCAGGAGGGCTGGCATGAAATCAGCTCTGTTATTTCTCGCCGTTCCGCTGTTCGCGGCGCAGAATGGCGGCGTGGTCGAGGGAACCGCATTTAACCGCATGACTCGCGCCGCCGTTGCCGGTGCGACCGTCAAACTGGCGGTGGCGAGCATGCCCGGCCATCCGTTGCACGAGGCCAAGAGCGATGCCACGGGCGCCTTCCGCATCACGGACCTCCCCGACGGCGACTATGTCCCTTCCTTCGACGCGCCGGATGGGTTTATGGCGCCGGCCTCCGGCGACCCGTGCCGCAGGGTCCTCCACGTCTCAGTTGCAGCCGGTCCGGCCAAACTGGAAGCGCCGTTGCGGCCTCAGGGCAATTTGCGCGGACGGGTGCTCGATCCACAAGGCCATCCGGCGCCCCGAGTGCGGGTGGAGTTCTTCACGGTGCACGATTGGAGCGGGCACATCCTGACCACGGACGGCGAAGGCCGCTTTTTCGCGAAAGGCATCATGCCTGGAGCCTATCGCCTGCGTGCCCGGCCGGTGCTTGCCGGAACGCCCCTGGGCACTAAATCGGACGCATTGACCCCCCTCCCCGCCAAGCCAAGCGAAGGTGATCGCTGGATCTGGGCCCCAACTTACTACCCTAACTCGATTGAAATGTCAGGCGCGGAGACTATCGTCGTACATGAAGGAGCAGAGCTCGACGGGTATCAGATCTGGCTGCGCGCCGCGCCCGTCTACCGCCTTCGCGGTGTGGTGCGCGACGACGAGGGCAAGCCCGCCGCCGCCGTCACGCTGTGGCTCCTTTCGGAGCTCAGGTGGGGCCCCGCCGAAGCACAAGTGACCTCGGGGAACGATGGCCGCTTCGAATTCCCGTCAGTCCGTGCCGGAGAATGGCAGATCGAAGCCGAGATCAAGCGCGACGGTATCCGATGGATGGGATTCGTGCAGATGGCGATGGCGCAGCACGACGTGGACAACACCGTGGTGCACCTCGCGCCTCCGTTCACAATGGATAGCAGAGTCGAGTGGATACCGCCGGGCGAAACGGGGAAAAACCGCCTGACTGTACGACTGAATCGCGCCGGCGGTTCCTACGGGCAGGAATCGACCTCTACGACGCAGCCCGATGGAACCGCTCAGTTTCAGGACCTCTATCCGGGTCGCTATCGAGTTGACGNNNNGAGGACCTCTATCCGGGTCGCTATCGAGTTGACGTATTCAGGCAGGCGCCGGGCTACTATCTGAAATCGATCCTGCTCGGCTCTCAGGATGTTACCGGTCAGGACATCGATCTCGCGCCCAACTCGCCGCCCTTAAAGGTCATCTACAAGTCCAACGACGCCCGCGTGCGCGGACAGGTGGAAAACGGCGCTGGCGCCGTGGTAATTGTGATCGCGCCCGACGAGGCGCACTCGGTGGATGGCGATTCGCCGCGGGTCGGAGCGTGCGATATCGAGGGTCGCTTCAGCGTGGAAGGTCTTCGCCCCGGATCGTATCTCGTTCTCGCCACCTATATTTCGGGCAACGTGAACACCGGCGCTATCGCCGAAATGGTTTACGTCCGCGGTTTGAACCGCCAGGCCAAAACCATCCAGTTGGAGGAAGGTGAGACCGCGGCCGTAAACATGAAGATCACCCCATGGCCCGAGTAGGCAGCGTGGATGATGACGAAATGATCCGTCTGCGCCCGATTGCCTTCTTCTGCCGCTAGCCCTTTCGGGGAAGTTACCGGCTGGCAGCGCCACTGGGACAGAGCGTCTCCGACGGCCCTATCGCGGTCCAATAAGCGCCCGAACGAGGACGGGTATCATGATTGGCCCCCTGTCCAACCCCACCACTCAATCTCGTGCACCCAATTCATCGGAAAAGTGAGTCACAAATCCGGCCAATCTGAGCCTGTTTTTGTCCTTCTTCCCCACAACAACCGATGGCGCGCTGGTATCGTTATAACAGAGTCAGTGCTGGATAAGAAGATACAGCCCTGGTGTCTTCTCTGCGGCCTCAAAACCCGCGCTGAGCAGAAGCCGCCCCCAACATTGGCACACTCCCAAAAATCTTTCCAAGCCTAAGTCTCGGCGTCTCGAGGGTGATTGCGTTTCTCCGCGCTTCCTCCGCGTCTCCGCTCCTAGGAAACAACCGCCTCTGTGTTGGTGGGCACCATCGTATAACCCAGCATCCGCGCCTG
>OKRF01000201.1:0-6552 GCA_900290315.1 Candidatus Sulfopaludibacter sp. SbA3
CAGCAGCCGGTTTTTCATGAAGTTTCCCGGGCGGAACGCCCGTCCCAACAGACGACATAAGCCGATCTTCTGTCCTACTTACCGAGCGAGAGCTGCTGGGCCAGCCAGTCTTCGCGGTCGGCCGTGGATTGAGCGTCATTGAATTCGTGGCCGCAGTCGTACCAGCGGACCAGTTTGGGCGAGCTGGCAGCCTTGGCGTAGCGGTCGGCCTGTTCCTGAGTGATGAAACGGTCGTAGCGCGCGAATTGCAGGAACAGTGCCGCCGGCGCTGCCTGACCGATGTACCTCTCGGAATCCAGGGCCGAATACACGTCTGCGAGATGCGCGTCTCCCGGTGAGCCAGTCTTGGGATGGAGAATCGAGTCGCTGATGCTGGCGAAGCCTCCCATCAGAACCAGAGCCCGGAAGCGCCGCTCCCCTACCGCAACCACGCCCCCGAGCGTAGCGCCGTAACTATGGCCGGCGTAGGCCAGCTTCGTCACCGGAACTCCGTAGTTTTGCACCAGGGCATCGGCGGCGCGGCGGATGTCCACAGCGTCCTGGAGCCATAAGGCAACGCCTTCCTCTGGCGTTTTCGCCTGCGGCGGATTGGGCCGGTTGGTTGGCGAATTGATCAGGATGGATGCAGCGCCGCGGCGCGCCATCGAGAGCGCCTCCGGTAGCATGCTCGATCGGTCGCCTTGCCCCCAGTGCTGCCAGACAATACCTGCGGGATGCGGAACGGCACTCGGTATTACGGCGTAGCCATTGACTCGGCCACCCCGGGGGCTGGCGTACGATATGTCCAACAGCTTGGCGTGTCCGAAGTCTTTGACGGGCGATTGCTGAAGATCCAGCGGCGCTTGCGGATCATAAGAGATGTCCGGAGGTTTGCGCGCCTGCCCCCAAAGCATCAAACAGGAGGTCAGAAGCAGGGCGGAGAGCGCGCGAACCATGCTCTTCAATATAGCTTGCAACGGAACCACGCATATAGTAGATTGCCTCATATTGGCAGTCTATTTTAATTTCCTAAGCTTTTCGTTCCCTTTTCTCGCCACATCGCGCTGGGCGGCAATCGCGACCCTGGCGGTCCCTGTCGTCGTTGGCATCCTGAACGCGCCTCCCCTGCGCGCGCAGTCGCCCAGGCCCCTGCCCGCGTTCGAAGTCGCGTCCATCAAACGCAACACCAGCAGTGCCGCCGGTGAATCGATTCACATCCAGCGCGGCGGCCGGTTCGATGTCCAGAACATGCCGGTGCGCTTCATCATCTGGAATGCGTATAAGCTGTCCGACTATCAGATCGCTGGCGGCCCAGCCTGGATCGATTCCGAACGCTACGACATCTTTGCGAAAGCGGATCACGATGCCAGTCCCGACGAGCTGTTCCTGATGCTCCAAACACTGCTTGAAGACCGCTTCAGCCTGAAGGTCCACCACGAGACGCGGCAGGAGCCGGTTTACGCCCTGACAGTGGCGAAGGGCGGCCTCAAGATGGAGCACGCGGAAGGAACCTGCGTGCCCCGCGACCCGAACCATCCGTCCTTGCCGGCACCGCCGGGCGAGAAGCCGCCCAACTATTGCGGCAATGCTCACAGAAGCGGCCACACGCTCGGCGGGCGAGGGATGTCCCTGGCGCCCGTCCTCGGCGTCACTCCCCTGGCAACCCTCACGGGACAACTGTCTTCCATTCTGGACCGCACCGTCATCGACCAGACCGGCCTGGCCGGAATCTTCAATTTCAACCTGGAATGGACGCCCACCACGGTGGCCGCGCCCGCTTCCACCGACACTCCCGGCCCTTCCATTTTCACCGCGCTGCAGGAACAGCTCGGCCTCAAACTCGAATCGACCAAGGGACCGGTCGAGATGCTCATCATCGATCAAGTGAAGCGGCCCTCCGAGAACTAATAAATCCGTCAGCCTGATCTGCGCGATTATTGCAATATGCGATAAATAGCGCGGATCAGGCTGACCGATTTTAGTTGCCTCATGGCGTTAGAATCATCGTTTCCCATGCGGTACTCCAAGCTCTTCGGTAAGACCCTGCGCGACAAGCCCCGCAATGCGGACTCGCTCAGCCATCAGCTCCTGCTGCGCGCAGGCTTCGTCAAGGCCGAGGCAGGCGGCGGCTTCATCCTGCTGCCGCTCGGTCAGCGCGTACTGGAAAAAGTCCGGCGCATCGCGGGCGCGGCCACCGTGGGGCTGCCGGGAGCGTCCACGCCATCGGACGTGATGCGCAGTCTGCGCTTACAGCGCAGCGACGCCGGTCTCGCCTACCCCTTCGCCGACCAGCATGAAGCCGCCCTGGCCATGATCGCGGGCAATTTGTCCATGAGCTATCGCGACCTGCCGCTGGCGCTCTCGACGGAACACTGGGGAAGCCGCACCGAAGCCCACCCCAACTGGGGACTGTTGAGCGGACCCGAGTTTCTAGTGCACGCCACTTATGCCTTCGGCGCAACTCCCGTGAACTATGGAAGCACCATCGCCCGCGCCGGCGTCGTGGCCTCCCCGCTGGACAACGAACTGATCCTGGAGACGGAACTCGCCGCGCGCCCCCTGCTCGTCTGCGCCGATTGTGGATATCGCCAAGCGGCCGAACGCGCGGTATCGCGCACGCCGCGATGGCCTCAGGATGAAGAGCCGCACCCCAGGCAGTCGGTCTACGGACCGGGACTCATCGGCGTGGACGCGCTCGCCCGGTTCGTGGGCATCCCGGTGCATCAAACCACCAAGACGCTGCTGTTTGAGACTGGCGGCCGGGTGATCGCGGCCTGCGTGGCGGGACCGTATGGGGTGAGCGAAGCCAAGCTGCGCGCCATTCTGGGGTGCGGCAGCCTGGCGTTGGCGGCGCCCGAGACGGTTCGCGCATTGACCAACGCCGAAGTGGGCTACGCCGGCCCGATCGGTCTTCCCGATTCGGTACAGGTGATCTGGGACTTCACCACCGAGCATCGCAGCAACTTCGAAGCCGGAGCGAACCAGACCGACCATCACCTGATCCACCTGCACTTCGGGCGCGATCTTCCCCGCCCCCCACAATTCCTGGATATCCGCATGGCCCAGCCCGGCGACCCGTGTTCGCAGTGCGCGGAGGGAACCCTGGCGGCGCGCGGCGGCATCACCCTGGCACATACGATGGACCTGGGCGAAGCGTACTCCCAGGTGCTTGGCGCGAAGTACCTCGATGCCGAAAAGACCACGCGCCCGCTGCCCATTGCCTGCGCCGCGCTCGATCTCACGGCCCTGATGGCGGCCATCGTGGAACAAAATCATGATGACCGCGGCATCCTCTGGCCCCAGTCCGTGGCGCCCTTCGACGCCCACCTGATCTCGCTGCCGCCTGCCGAAGCGGCGGCCGAAGCCTTGTACATTGCACTCACCCAAGCAGGTGTGGACGTGCTGTGGGACGACCGCGGCGATTCCGCCGGCGTCAAATTCGGCGACGCCGACCTGATCGGCATTCCCGTCCGCCTGGTGCTCTCCAAGCGGACCGGCGACAAGGTGGAATGGAAGGCTCGCAACGCGGCGCAAGGTGAGTTGCTCACCGTCGCCGAAGTGATGGATCGTTTATGAAACGGATCGCTCTGGGGATCCCGCTTTGTGCCGCGCTGGCGCAGGCGGCGCTGGTGGTTTCGCCGGCTGGACCGATTTCTTCTTTGACTGCGGCGCGCGACGCAATCCGTGAACTGCGGCGCAAGGGAACAACCGGGACGGTCACAGTGCAGATTCAAAGCGGGTGGTACGAACTGGCGGAGACCTTCGCACTCGCGGCAGAAGATTCGGACGTGGTCTACGAAGCCGCGCCCGGCGCCCATCCGGTGTTCAGCGGCGGCCGCAAGATCACTGGCTGGCAGAAGGGCTCGGGACCAATTTGGACCGCCGGCGCGCCGTGGATGTTCCGGCAGTTGTTCCTCAACGGCCGGCGTGCCCAACGCGCGCGGACGCCCGTCAACGGCTTCTTCCGCATCGATGGTCCCAGTTCGCAGGACAAGCCGTTCCTGCTGAAGTTTCGCGGCGACGACGTGAAAGCTGCCTGGGCGGGCAACGGAGCGGAAGTGGTCGCGCTGCTGGCGTGGGCCGAACTGCGCATGCCCATCGTCAGCGTGGATCCAGCCGCCCATACCGCCGTATTGACCGGCAATCCGCGGCCCTCGAACAAGGAGAAAGCTGCCCGCTATTGGATCGAGAACACCCCGGACGCCCTGGATGCGGCGGGCGCATGGTATCTGGATCGCGCCAAGCATACCGTTTCTTACTGGCCGTTGGCGGGCGAGAATCTGAATCGCGACCCGGCCATCGCGCCGGCGCTCACGCAGTTGGTCCGGCTGGAAGGCGTGAAGAATGTGACTTTCCGAGGCCTGGATTTCCGCCACGCCGATTGGAGCATGGAAGCCGGCGGATATGCCGATGGGCAGGCGGCCATGGAAGCTGCTTCGGCCTTCGAGGCAACCGGCGCCGAGCAGGTCACCATTGACCACTGCGCGTTTTCGCAGAGCGGAGGCTACGCCATCTGGTTCGGCCGCGGCTGCAAGCGCAACAAGGTCACCGCCACCGCGGTGTTTGACATGGGCGCGGGGGGCATCAAGATCGGCGAAATGGCGCGGCGCACCGCCGATAGCGACCAGACATTCGATAACACTCTGGCCGATAACGATCTGCACGACCTGGGCCTGGTCTACCCTTCGGCAGTGGGCATATGGGTGGGACAAAGCAGCCGCAACACCATCACGCACAACCACGTGCACGACCTGTTCTACACCGCCATCTCCGTGGGCTGGACGTGGGGATACGGGCCGAATTCGTGCGCCGGGAACCTCGTCGAGTTCAACCACCTGCACCACATCGGCAAGGGCATGATGAGCGATATGGGAGCCATCTACACGCTGGGCGTTCAGCCGGGGACGATCATTCGCAACAACCTGATCCACGACGTGGAATCGTTCACCTATGGCGGATGGGGCATTTATCCCGACGAGGGATCCAGCGAGATGTCGATTGAGAGCAACATCGTCTACCGCACGAAAAGCGCCGGCTTCCATCAGCATTACGGCCGCGAAAACATGGTGCGCAATAATATCTTTGCCTTTGGCAGGGAGTATCAACTGATGCGCACTCGCGCCGAAGACCACATCTCCTTCACCTTCGCCGGGAACATCATCTACTTCGATTCCGGAACGCTGCTCGGCGGCAACTGGTCGGGCGGGGGATTCCAAATGACGCGCAACCTCTATTGGGACGCGCGCGGCGACGCGGTGAAACTCCCGCCGGAAGACGCCGCGTCCGTGGTGGCCGATCCGGGATTCGTCAATGCCGGCAGCTACGACTTCACGGTGAAGCCGGACTCCCCAGCGTGGAAGCTGGGTTGGAAGACGATCGACATCTCCACCGCCGGCCCGCGTGTCGCGGCCGGCACTTTGCGATAAGCTCAGAGGCGATATGCGACGTCGAGATTTCCTGCCCGCCCTGGCCGCGTGCGCCGCGGCCGCCCAAACACCTTCCGCGGTCGAACGGAAGGGACGTTTGAAACAATGCGTCACCCGCGGAGTGTTCGCCCGCAACATGAGCTTCGAGGATACCTGCCGCGAAGCCGCCCGCCTGGGATGCAAAGGGTACGACCTGATTGGTCCCGCGGACTGGCCCACCCTCAAGAAATACGGCCTGAAGCCCACCATGTATCCGTCGGGGCCGGGCGGCACCATTCCCGACGCCCTCAATCGCAAAGAGAATCACGACGCGCTGGAGAAGAAGATGCACGCCGCCATCGACGAAGCCCAGGCCAACGGCGTGCCCAACATCATCACCTTCTCCGGCAATCGCAAGGGCATGGCCGATGCCGAAGGCGCCGACAATTGCGTGGCCTTTCTGAATCGCGTCAAAGCCCACGCCGAAGAGCGCAGCATCACCATCTGCATGGAGTATCTCAACAGTAAGGTGAATCACAAGGACTACATGTTCGACCACATCGCCTGGGGTGTGGACGTAATGAAGCGCGTCAACTCGCCGCGCATCAAGATTCTGTACGACATTTATCATGCCCAGATCATGGATGGCGATATCGTGCGGAATATTCGTGACAACTTCCAATGGATCGGCCACTTCCACACCGGCGGAAACCCCGGCCGGCACGAGATCGATGAGACCCAGGAGTTGAACTACCGCTTCATCGCGCAGGCCATCGCGGACCTGGGTTACACCGGGTACGTGGCGCACGAGTACTCACCGGCGCAGGGGCGGGATGCGATCGCCAGTCTGAATCAGGCCATGCAGATCTTCGACGTGTAGGGTCAGACCACTCCCCGCTGATGGCTGGCGTAACCTTTTTGCGCCATCGCAGTATCTTCCCGAGCCGCGTGTCCGCCACAGGCCGTGCCAGGCTCGAAATTCGCCGCCTTTTGGCGAATCTTCGTGCCTGGCTCGAATCGAATCTTCGTGCCTGGCTCGAATTTGCCCCTTCGCGAAATCCCGACGCGTTTTCCAGCCATTATCGTCCCGCCGGGTGAGCCTTCGCCTCATCAGCCGACTCTCGCGAAAATTCCGAGCCGCGGCCCCGCCGCAAATCCGTGCCAGGCT
>OKRF01000201.1:6562-9169 GCA_900290315.1 Candidatus Sulfopaludibacter sp. SbA3
ATTCGCCGCCTTTTGGCGAATCTTCGTGCCTGGCTCGAATTTGCCCCTTCGCGAAATCCCGACGCGTTCCCCCTCACCTCATGCGCCGACTGTCACCGCATTGCCCCCTGCACCCGTCTCGCCCCCTACTCCTTCATCGCTGCCAGATTGCCGATCCAAATCGTGTTGGCATCGGGAGCCCCGCCGCCCGCCACCGTGATATCGGCAATCGCAAGAGAACGCCACTGTGCCGGGTCGAACTTGCCGTCACCCTGGAAGTCGCTAAGATCGAGATTCACGTGGATGACCTCCTTGCCGCCCGGCGGATAGATCGGCAGAGTAAACCGCGGACCCTGCCCCCCGCCCGGCTTCGTCATTTCCAGCGAAATCATCAAGGTGATATCGTGTTCCGAGGCCACGTCGAAGACCAGCCGCTTGGCCTTCGCCATTTCACTGCCCGCCACACGCCGCAGCAGGACTTGAAATTGTCCTTCCGCTTGTTTGTAGCTGACTTCCAAAGCGGGGGCCTTGAGCGGATTCTCTCCCGCGTTCAATTTCAGATCCATGCCGCCCAAAGTGACCCAGTCGATGAAACTGCGATCCAAAGTGCCGATGCGAATGCCATCCGCGGAAAGCCGCGGCGGAGCCGGAGGACTGCTCAAAACTTCGAAGCCGTCCAATATCGCCGTGTGCTGCCCTTTATCTACCTGGACCATCACTGGAAAATCGGCATTCGCCGGCGTCTGCGCGAAAAACGATCCCAGGTCGAAGAGGCCGAATCCTTCCACATCGGCGAGATCGAGTTTGCCATCCGTATCCTTCGGGTCGCCGGGACCGTCGTTGAGGCTGAAGTCCGCCGGCGTCACTTCCACCCACTGCCAGGTGTTGGCGGGAGACCAGAACCACGTCGAATAATTTCCTCCCCCGGGCTTCTTTTCGCTGATCAGGATCGCCATCGCGGTGGCATGGTCCGTCTTCACGTGAAAGCGCATTCGCTGCATTTTTGCGAAGTCCGCCGGAGCCGGTGACACAAGTCCGGAAAATATTTTCGGCGCCACTTCGTAGGTGAACGCCAGGCTGCGCGAATCCGGGGACGGGGCCATCGAAGCGTGCTGGCCCAGGATCGTCCAATTACCTGTATCTCCTTGAAATTTCTGGCGAAACACCACGTCATCCGGCGCCTGCGCGAATCCCGCGGCGGCCAGAATACAGCAGAGGCAGATTGCTTTGGGGACCATATGTCCAATCATACGCCAGGCAGTGAAGTGCGCTAAACAGGCCTGAAAATTTGGCGGCGGCTGTCATAATCAAATCAGCAGTAGGCCCCTTTTCTGCGGGGGCCAACACCTCACCGGGACCGGGTAGTTCTCCGGTCCCGTTACTTTTTATGCCGCTCTTCAAAAACCTCGATTCCGTATTTGGCTTCGTTCTGCTCATGCTCGCTGCCGGCACGGTGGTGGCTGCCGCAACGCAGTTCGCGGCCACTCTGACCCGCATGCGCGCCCGTTTTCTCCGTCAAGCCGTCGAGGAGTTGCTTAGTCAAGTCGCTCCGGCGCATCTCTCGTCCGAGGACGCGCGTCAATTGGCTTTGATTTTGCTACACCATCCTTGGCTGTGCGGCCGGACGAATGCCGGTGCTTCCTCCCTCCGGCGCGAGGATCTGGTGCGCTTACTCGTTGAAGTGGCCTCGCAAGACTCCCTCCTCGCTGCCCGCCTTCGCGACGCTCTCGATCTGGCCGGCGCCGGGGAGGCACTGGACCTTGCCAGGCGCATTGGCAGCCACGTATTGGCGCTCGAACTGGAAAACCCCGGCGAGTGCACGCGCGATCGCGACACCAAAGCCATACCCCGGCGAGTGCACGCGCGATCGCGACACCAAAGCCATCATCGCGGCCATGGGTCCACACCCGCTGCTGGCTTGCATCCACTCCTGGTATGGACAGGCGATGGGCCGGGCCACAAGGCGATACATGCGCCAGACCCGCGTCATCACTGCCTTCCTGACACTGGCGTTGGTGCTGGCACTACGCCTGGATCTGTTTTTGTTTTTGTATTTTCACCTCCCCGGATGCGGCCGCTGGCCCGGCATGGCGCTTTCCTGGCTTCTCATCAGTCTGGGCACCCCGTTCTGGTACGACCGGATGAAAGATTTGTTGCATTTTCGTCCCTCGCAAATTTGACGAAAGTTTTCGTTGACATTGACGAAGCTCTTCGTCAATAATACCTACATGACGTCCAAACAGCGTCGCCCCACCGAAGCCGAACTCAGCATCCTCCGGGTGCTTTGGGAAAGCGGGCCCGCCTCGGTGCGCGACATTCAGCGCATTCTCAATGAGATTCGCCCCACAGGCTACACCACCGTCCTGAAAACCATGCAGATCATGACGGAAAAAGGCCTGGTGGAGCGGGATGAAAGCGTCCGCCCGCAGATAGCCTTCGGCGGCTCGGTGAAGACTCTGGTGCTGCAGGCGCTCTCCACCAGGAAATCGTCCGCGGCGGAGTTGGAAGAGATCGAAAAACTATTGGATCGCATCGAAGGAGGGGAAAAATGACACCCATCGCCCAAGCTCTCAGCGCAGCCCTTTTGCACTTCGTATGGCAGGGTCTGCTGGTCGCATTTTCACTTTG
>OKRF01000201.1:9179-9863 GCA_900290315.1 Candidatus Sulfopaludibacter sp. SbA3
CAGGGTCTGCTGGTCGCATTTTCACTTTGGATCGCGCTCTTCCTGTTGAAGAACCGCTCCGCTAACGCCCGATACCTGGCCAGTTCCGTCGCCCTCGCCGCTTTGGCCCTCCTGCCGCCGCTCACCACATGGATTCTGTACCGGCGGCCGGGCACGCTGCCGGAAGCCGCCAGTTTCGCCACCACGGTTTGGCCTGCCGCGGTCGCCATTCCCCACGCCGCCGCCGCACAAATTGGCTTCGTTTCGCTACTCCAGGCGTGGGCCCTGCCCCTCTGGGGGGCGGGCGTCTTTGTTTTTTCATTTCGCCTGGTGTGGGGGTGCAGCCAGGTAGCCGGATTGCGCCGCGCCGGCGAGCCCGCGGACGGGTCCATCCTCGCCATGGCGGCGGCGCTTCGTGCCAAATTGGGTTTGTTTCGCACCGTGAGCATCGTGATCACCTCCCAGTCGGATGGCCCTAGCGTGGTCGGTTGGCTTCGTCCCGCCATTCTGCTGCCCGCTGCCACTCTCCTGGGGCTCACCGCGCAGCAACTGGAAGCGGTCCTGGCCCACGAATTTGCCCACATCCGCCGCCACGATTACCTGGTCAACCTGTTGCAGAACCTGGTGGAAACGCTGCTCTTCTACCATCCCGCGGTCTGGTGGACCAGCGCCCGCATGCGCCACGAGCGCGAACTCTGCTGTGAA
>OKRF01000201.1:9873-20868 GCA_900290315.1 Candidatus Sulfopaludibacter sp. SbA3
AATGGGCAGCACCGGCGGATCGCTGCTGTATCGCATTCAGCGGCTGATGGGTCTGCGGCCGCGGCTCACTTCGCCATCGCGCGTGCCCGCCCTCGCCGCGCTCCTGATGGGCGTCGCCTGTCTGGCTCTGAATATGAACTGGGCGAGGGCCCAGGAAAAAGAGAAATTGCAGTTGGTCGAACGGCCCGGAGTGCTCGGGTTCGTGAGCAATGAGGATAGCCCCGGCGTAACGGTCGATCTGGGCGGCGCGACAGTCGCGGAGCGGGTCGGGGTGGAGTATCCCGGCTCTGCCTGGGAAAACAAGATCGGTGGAATCGTAGTCGTGGAAGCCACCCTCGACGCCCAAGGCGGCGTGAGCGATGCCCGCGTGCTCAACGGACCCGCAGAGTTGCGCAAGGCGGCATTGCAATCTATTCTCGAATGGAGATTCGCGCTCGCGCCGGCCGGCACCACCCGCCAGATCAGCATCAACTTCAACTGGGAACAGGCGGAGGTCCAACGTCAGCCGGGGACGGTGGTGGTCTTCCAGAACAAGGAACACGCTTTAAGGCTGGAAGAATCCTCCGAGACAACCCGGTTTCTGGAAGAGGAACTGCAAGCCGCAGTCCGCGACAACGCCGACCCGGCGAAGGTTGCCGATCTCCAGAAAAAAATGGACGCGGCACGCCAGGCCACCGAGCTCGAGAAGGTCAGCTTTGAGATTAAGCGCCAGGCAGAGTCGCAATCCGGGCAAACCCCGAGCCCTACCGTGTCCCGCATCCGTATCCGCGGCCTCTCCGAATTGCAGCAGAAACAACTGGCGGAGCGGCTGCCGGTGCACTTGGGAGATGTCCTGACGCCGAGTCAGCAACAGGACATTGTCAAGGCCGTCTCCGAATTCAATCCGCTGCTCAAACTCGGATTCTCGCAAGACGATAACGGCCACGTGGTCATCACCCTCTCGATGGAAAAATAGGAGTAGAACCATGACGCCCCTCGCACAAGCTCTCAGCGCGGCACTTCTGCACTTTGTGTGGCTGGGCGTGCTCGTCGCCTGCATACTTCGCACTGCGCTCTTCTTCTTGAAGCGCCGCTCCGCCAACGCCAGGTATCTGTCCAGCGCCGCGGCCCTTGCGGCGCTGGTGATCCTGCCAGTGCTTACCACGTGGATCCTTTACCGGCCCGATGTCCCGGTGCCGGGAGCCGCTAGTTACGCCACCACCGTGTGGCCTCGCACCGCCCCTCAGCAGCAGGTCCTTGCCTCGCGAGTTGCATGGCTGCCGGCGTTGCAGACATGGGCGCTGTACCTTTGGTCCGCGGGCGTGCTGATCTTTTCGCTGCGGTTGGCGTGGGGATGCCGGCAAGTGGCCACCCTACGCCGCTCAGGTGCGCCGGCGGCCGAACCGATCCTCGCCATCGCCTCCGCGCTGCGCGCCCGATTGGGTTTGCGTCGCACCGTGAGCCTCGTGATCGTCTCGCATGCCGACGGGCCCAGCGTGGTAGGTTGGCTGCGTCCCGCCATTCTCTTGCCCGCGGCCACTCTCCTGGGACTCACAGCACAGCAACTGGAAGCGGTGCTCGCCCGCGAACTCGCCCACATCCGACGGCACGATTACCTGGTGAACCTGCTGCAGAGTCTGGTCGAGACGCTGCTGTTCTACCATCCCGCCGTTTGGTGGACCAGCGCCCGCATGCGCCACGAACGCGAACTCTGCTGTAACGATCTGGCGGTCCACGCCTGCGGCCCTCCCGCCTGCTACACCCGCGCGCTCACCGCCCTCGTGCAGCCTCGCCAGACTTCGCCTTCGCGCTGGCCCGCCCTCGCCGCCCTTTTGCTCGCAGCCGCCTGCTTGACCCTTAACATCAACTGGGCCCGCGGGCAGCAGCAGCAGGTGCTTCCAGGTGAGGTCACCATCGATGACCCAGCGAACCAGGAAAACGATCCCGGCGTGCAGGTCGACCTGGCTGGCGCCACCGTCGTCACGCAAGCCGGAATACTGTATCCCGCCTCCGCGTGGGACAACAAGATCGGCGGCATGGTGGTGGTGGAAGTCACGCTCGATGGACAGGGCGCCGTCAGCGACGCCCGCGTCCTCAGCGGCCCTGCCGAGTTGCGCAAAGCGGTGCTGCAATCCATTCTGGAGTGGCGATTTGCCTCCGCCCCCGGCGGCAGTACCCGCCAGGTTCGCATCCACTTCAACTGGGAGCAGGCGCCTGAAAGGCCACAGCGGGCTCCGTTCACACTCTTTGCAGCCGACGGTGTGACCATCGGTCATGGCTTGGGCATTCCGCCCACTGCCGACGGGATCCGGAATGAGTTGGTGAGAGCCGGACTAGCCGCACCCGAACCCGCGCAACTCCCCGTAATTGAAAAGCGGATCGACGAAGCTCAGAAGCAGGCGCTGGATCAAGGCCGCAGGATCGTATTTCCCGCCGGGACCGCCGGCATGAAAGTCACGCGCATCTCCTTCAGCGGAGTCCCTGAAGTCGAACAGCAGCAACTGAACGGACACCTTCCGGTGCACCTGGGCGACACTCTGACCCCCGGCCAGATCGAAGCCATCGGCCACTCGATTCGCCCGGTCAACCCGAGCCTGATATACATGTGCATCCTCGGAGGAGGCGACCAGGCGGAGATTCCTATTCTCTCGGTGAAATAGCGCTTCTAATTCGCCACCGGAACCTTGTCCGCGCGATCGACAACCACGATCTCTACGGGGCTCTTGTGAGGCTCCAGCTTGAGCCCGAGTTGGTCCTGGATCGCGGAGAAAATCGATGGACCCGAATCGTCGGAGGTCCACTCGAGATTCTCATCGTACTCGCCGGTCAAACCGGTTTTGTCCAGCACCGCCTGCCGCAAATTGCGCGAGAGCAGGATCACCAAGCGAAACATCGGCATGCGGTGCGAAGAAACACGCAACAGCGAACCGTTGCCGAATCGCGTATCGCTGGAAGCATCGGGCTGGGCCTCCTTCATCTTCAGGCCGCCCTTCGCCACCACCAGTTCGTAATGCGCCAGCACCCGCGGCTCGCGATGCGTTTGCATGTTGAAGCGCTCCGCCAGCAGCGTCTGCACCATCTGCAGTAGGCGCTCGCGAGGTGTGTCCGGCGCCGATTTGGCCACAATGTCGTAGCGGAATTCCCTGGACTTGATCCACTCCGGACCGGCGATCTGATCGTCGCTCACAAGGTTATACGCGAAGCGGACACAGTCGCTCAGCGTCGTGTTGGTGAGCGTGACCTCGCCGTGTAGAACGCGCCCCAGGTTGATGTTGTAGTTCTGCCCGTAGGGCACTGGCTCGCTGAGCTTTACAGATGCTACATCGAATGCTGGCGGCTGGGCCATGGCGGCGTAACTGATGACGATTCCCAGGATCACTCTTTGCATACTAGTGAAATAGTACTAGAATTGCCGCATCGCTGCCACATGCCGGTGGTAACCTGATTGCTCTACGTGCGTCTCACTTGGTACGTCTCATGAAGAATCTCGTGCTGCTGGCACTGTTGCTGACCGCTTGCCTTCGCGCTCAGTACCCGCCCGACCAACAGTGGCAAAAGATACGCACACCACACTTCGACGTGATTTTCCCGCACGGAATCGAGACCGATGGACAGCGTGCCGCCAATGCACTGGAGACCATGTACACGCCGCTGGCGCACTCGCTGGGTGCGTCGCTCCCCCGGCACACTGTGGTGATCCTGGCCAATCAGGGTGTTACTCGTTTCTCCGGCGGTTCGGTGTCGCTGTTCCCCCGAATGGCCACCTTTAGCATGATGCCGCGCCAAGGTTTCTGGGGAACCAACGATTGGATCACCACCCTCACCGTCACCGAAGCCCGCCACCTGGTCCAAATCGCCAAAATGAACCACGGGTTCGGCAAAGTGGCCAGCACCTTCTTCGGAGAAGCGGGCCTGGCATCCGCCATCGGAATGGCGCTTCCCAACTGGTGGCTTGCGGGCGATGCCGCCGTGGCAGAGGCCACCACTATGCGCGGCGGCGCGTCCCAATATGCATCTTCGGAGGTGATGACCCGCGCGATGCTGCTTTCCGGCGAGCACTTTTCCTACATGAAAGCGATGCACGGTTCTCTGAAGGATGGAACGCCCAGTCAGGAAGAGCTCGGGTCGTTCCTGGTGAGCCATGTGGACCGCACCAACGGTCCCGACGCCTGGAAAGAGATCCTCAATCGGACCAGCAAATGGTCGTTCCAGCCCTTCGCCTTGTCGGGCGCCATGAAGAGCGTGACCGGCCGCAGCGCCGCCACGAACTACGCCGATACTATGTCGGAAATCGGCGAGTTGTGGAAGAGCCAGGCTGTGGACTCGGACTACACCAAGCCAACCATCGTCAACACCGAGCCCAAGAAGGTCTTCACCGGATACTATCAACCGGCGCTCGAAGCCGATGGCAGCGTGGTGGCGCAGAAAATCGGCCTGGATACATTTCCGGTGGAAGTGGTTCGCCTGCGCCCCGATGGCCGCGAGCAGAGACTGTTCCGATACTCGGCCACCGTGCCGGCCTCCAATCGCACTTCCGTGGTGAAGGGGCTGATGGTCTGGGACGAATACGTTCCCGACGTCCGCTGGCTGCGTGCTTATTCCGAGATCCTCATCCGCGACCTGGCCGCCGGCCACACTCGCCGCTTAACCCACCAGACGCGCTTCATGAACCCCGTGCTTTCACCCGACGCCACGCGTATCCTGGTGGTCGAGTTTCTGCCCGACCGCACCTGCTCGCTGGTGATTCTGGATGCCTCCACCGGCGCCGTGCAGCAGCGGTTCCCATCGCCTGGCAACGCCATGATCTACTCGCCCACCTGGAGCACCGACGGCCGCCGCATCGCCATGGTGACGCAGGGCAGCACCGGCCGAGCGCTGACTCTGGCTGACCTGGACGACAGCAAGTTCACCGACCTGATTCCACCGGTTGACGAGGAACTGGCCAACCCGGTGTTCTTCGGCGACTATGTGCTCTATAAGTCGTCGCCGAATGGAACGGTGGATATTTATGCCGTGCAGATTTCAGGCGGCCGGCGCTACCGCGTAACAGCCTCTAAGTTCGGGGCCGACTTCCCCAGCGTCTCGCCCGATGGTACCAAGCTGATTTATAGCGACTACTCCGCGCGCGGCTACAACGTAGCCGAACTGCCACTCGATCCGGCCACATGGACGCGCGTCGAGTCCCTGCCCTATAAGGGCTTGGGCTACCACGGGCAGGTTCACGATTACAGCAAGGAGATCCCATCCACCAACTACTCCGTGGAGCGTTACAGCCCTTACCTGCACCTGTTTGACGTCCACTCCTGGGGTTTCACGGGAGGCCCGCCGAATATCGGCTTCGGTCTGGCATCCAACGACAAGATGCAGCTCATGGGGTTCGATGCCTCGTTCATCTACAACACCAACGAACATACTCCCGGCTTCGCCACGGGCATCAGTTACTCGCGCTTCTTTCCGGTTCTCTACATGGGATTCAGCGACGAGGGACGCCGCCTTCAGTACGTCGACCACACCGTGGATTTCACCGAGCGCACCGGCACCGCCGGTTTCTACGTTCCATTCAATCTGTCGCGTGGATCGTATTTCACAGGCCTCAGTTTCGGCGCGTACGCGCAGGATATCAGCCTGCAAGGCGGCGGCCTCACCCCCATCGGCTACGGATTCAGCTTCTCACGCCAGCGGCAGCGCGCCGCCCGCGACCTGGCTCCGGCATGGGCGCAGGTGCTCCGCTTCAATTACCGGCAGACGCCTTTCAACGGCCATTACACCGGCAACTTCCTCTCCNNCTCATTCTGGAGTCGGGTTACGAACGCCAGCACGGCAGCTACACCTTTTCCAGCGACATTCGTTTCCCGCGCGGCTACTATGCTTATACCGGCACTGACCTCACCAAGTATTCCGCTACATACGAAATGCCGCTGCTGTATCCCGACCTGTCCATCTGGCAGGCCGCCTACATCAAACGCATCTCCGGAAATTTGTTCTACGATTACGGCAGGGTGGGCAATCTGTTATACCGTTCCAGCGGCGTCGAAGCCGTCTTCGACACGAACTTCCTGCATTTCCCCTTTCCGCTGCGGCTGGGAGTGCGGTACTCGTACCGGATCGATTACGCCAACAAGAAGATCGAACCCTTCCTCGCGTTCAACTGGTAGGACGCGCGCACCACGCAAGAAAGTACTTGCATAAGGACCACATTCGTAGTAGATTGGCTGACATGGGTGGTCCATCGCTATGGCACTTCCAAAACTGACCAAGCCGGAACTCCGGATCATGGAAGCCCTGTGGAGCCGGGGGCCCTGCAGTATCCGGGAGATTCACGAATCCCTTCCGCTAAAGAAACGGCTCGAGTATACCACGGTGCAGACCATGGTCTACCGGCTGGAAGTCAAGAAGGCGGTCCGTCGTGTCAAAAAGATTGCCACGGCCTTCATCTTCGAAGCGGCGGTGTCCCGGGAAGCCGCGCAACGCCGGCTGGTGGATGAGCTGCTCAGCTTGTTCGGAGGCCGGAGCCGGCCCATTATGGCGCACCTCATCGAATCCGGCAGTCTCACGCTGGATGACATACGCGAGATAGAGAGAACCCTCCTGCGACCCAGCGGAGAGGAGAAATCACAGTGAATCTGGCATACCTGTCACCACTTGCAAATCACCTGTGGCAATCGACTGTGTTTGCGGGCATGGCGTTTTTGCTGACACTGGCGCTGCGAAAGAATCGCGCGCGCGTGCGCCATTGCGTATGGCTGGCCGCATCGTGCAAGTTTCTGGTGCCCCTGTCCCTACTCGTCGCAATGGGCGCTCACATCTCATGGCGGACGGCTCCAGGGATCGCGCGGTCCGACTTCTCCATAGTGATGGACGAGGTAAGTCAACCATTTATGCCCGTGGCGGAATCCACTCGTTTGGCGGAGACCGCGCCGGCTGCCGCCAGTCCTCTGGCTGCCGTTCTGGGGGGCATCTGGGCGTGCGGATTTCTGGGCATCGCGACGGCATGGTGGGTGCGATGGAGACGCTTTCGGGCGGCGATTTCGCGCGGAACATCCGTGCAGCTTGCATTACCTCTGCCGGTGGTGTGCGCTTCCACGCTCGTCGAACCCGGTGTCTTCGGTGTTTTCCGGCCCGTGCGCACAATTGGAAGCGGTCATCGCACATGAACTGGGCCATGTCCGGCACCGGGATAATCTGATTGCGGCGATTCACATGTTCGTGGAGACCATCTTCTGGTTCCATCCCCTGGTGTGGTGGATCGGCAAGCGCATGGTGGAAGAGCGCGAGCGGGCCTGCGACGAAGAGGTTTTGCGGCTTGGCAGCGAGCCTCGGGTCTACGCCGAAGGGATTCTCAATATATGTAAGCTCTACGCCGAGTCGCCGCTGGCATGCGTCTCTGGAGTGACGGGCGCGGATCTAAAGAAGCGGATCGAGGCAATCCTGAAGAACTCCGCGGTGCTGAGGCTGGACGCCACCCGCAAAGCAATCCTGGCCGTTGCCGGGGCCGCAGCGCTCGCGCTGCCGATCGCGTTGGGCATCGTGAATGCCCCCTCCTTGCGGGCGCAATCGAGCACCGGCCAGACGCGGCTCACCTTCGACGTGGCATCGGTGAAGCCGGCCTCCGTGCCGAGTGGAGTGAGTCTCATGGAAGACGGCAGGGTCGGCGTCCGCAAAGGCTCCGGAATCGAAATACCGCGCAACACCGGAGGACCGGGCACGGACGATCCCGGCCGGATTCATTTTCCACTCATCAGCCTGAAGCAACTCTTGCGGCGGGCCTGGGATTCGTATTACGAGATCGAGGGTCCCGGGTGGCTCGATTCACAGGCGGTCACGGTGGACGCCACCATGCCGCCGAATACCACCAAGGCTCAATTCCAGGAAATGCTGCGCAACCTGATCACGGAGAGATTCGGCTTTCAGTACCATGCGGGAAAAAGGATATCGCCGGATACGCCCTGGTGGTCGCCAGGAATGGTCCGAAGCTGACGAAGTCGGCGGACCAGGGCGAGGCTGAATGGACACGCCCTCCGCAGCCAACCCGTAGCGACCAGTATGGCTTTCCGATCATTCCTTCCTTTGCGGGGAAAACGATGGGAACCCAGACTGTGCGTGCCGGCACCCGCATTCTGGCCCAACAGGTGCCGATACAAGAGCTGATCAAGAGCTTGGCCAGGGAGTTGAAGACGATCGTTACGGATGCGACCGGACTGACGGCGAAATACGACTTCACCCTGACTTACGCAAGCCTGGAACCGGCGTCACCGCCGGCCAAGATGCCTGAAGGACTGGAGCCGCTGCCCGATATTTTCGCGGCACTCCAATCGCAGTTGGGACTCAAACTGGAGCGTCAGGGGGAACCAGCAGAGGTCCTCGTGGTCGACCACATGGAGAAGACCCCCACGGGGAATTAGCCTCGCCCAGATTCGGATCAGGCATTCTGCTGCGAATCCGGCGGCGTCACGCGCCCCCAGCGGTCGTGAAACGCCTGGCGGAATTTTTCGCGGTCTTCCGGCGTCATCTGCTCGCAGCGTTCCATCATGCGATGACGCCAGTGCCCGCGGCCGCCGCCATGTCTCCCGAATCCGCCGAAGATCAACTTACTCAGGATGAGCAGCCCCCATGCTTGCCAGTAAGTGATGGACCGCAGGCCAAAGAGCCCCGGCATCAGCCAGTTCCACAGGCCCATCATCACGAAACCGATCGCAGCGATAAACAGCAGCGCGAGCGGCAGGAACATCAGTACTCGGAGAACTTTCTTGCGTCTCATTTCAGTCCCTCTCCCGTTTTCACAAATTCGTCGTAAATCGCCTGCAGCCTGCGGCGCAGGTGGAGTACCGCGTAACGCTTGCGCGAGAGCAGCGTGTTGACGCTGACGCCCGTGCGCGCGGCGATCTCCTTGAAGCTGGCGCCATCGATCTCGTGGGCGAGAAAAACATCCCGCTGCTCCTGGGGCAATTCGTCGAGGGCCTCCTCGATTTCGTCCAGGAGAACGGCCCGCGCGTAAGCGGCGGCGGGTCCCGCATCCGGGGATGGCAGCACGTCTTCCAGCAGGATCGGTTCTCCATCGCCAGAGACCGCCACCGAATCGCTTCCCGATCTCTCCAGCTTCTTCTTGCGAAAGAAATCGATGATGCGATTGCGCGCCACCCGAAACATCCAGGCACTCCATCGCTGCACCGGCTCCATCAAGCGATATGCCGCGATGACCTCGTAGAAGACCTCCTGTAAAAGGTCTTCCGCATCGGCCTCGTTGGGCACCCGCTTGCGGATGAAATGGCGCAGCCGGGATCGCTCTTCGGCAATGATCTCGGAGATTTGACGGTCTTGCCCGGCCATCGAAGCGATGCTCAACCGCTCATCCATCCACTCCTGAAGACGAACGGTCTCCGAAAATATTGTAAGGTTGGGATTGGTACAAAAAAGAAAAGCCGCGGAGCGGTCCGAAGACCACTCCGCGGCTCAAAGGAGAAAAGGAAAGGCTATTCGGTCTTGCCTTCGTCCGCCTCGCGCCCTTCGCGCGCGGCCTTGAGGCGTTCTTCCTTGCGCTTGGCACGCTCGGCGGCGCGCTTCACCAGTTCGGAACCGACCAATTCCAGCATGCACTGCTCGGCGCCATCGCCCTTGCGCGGGCCCAGGCGGGTGATGCGGGTGTATCCGCCGTTGCGCTGCCCGAAGCGGGTGCCGAGAGTATCGAACAGCTTCTTGACGGAAGCGGGAGTAAACAGCACCATGGCGGCCTGGCGGCGGGCATGGAGGGTGTCCTCCTTGGCCAGGGTGATCATCTTCTCCACCAGCGGCTTGACGGCCTTCGCCTTGGGGACCGTGGTGACGATGCGTTCTTCCAGAATCACGCTGGTGGCCAGGTTGCGCAGCAGCGCATTGCGGCTGTCCACGGGCCGCTTGAGTTTGAATCCTGCGTACTTGTGTCTCATCGCTACTCCCCGATCTGATCCCCGGAGCCCTCATCGTCCGGGCCGTAATCCGGAATGCTGCCGGCCGGCTGCTGCGGCGGGGCCACCAGGCGGCCATGCGCGTCGATGCGCATACCAAGAGACAGTCCCATGTTGGCGAGAATTTCCTTAATTTCGTTGAGCGACTTGCGGCCGAAATTCTTGGTGCGNNGGCTTCGGTCTTCTGCACCAGTTCCCCGATGGTCTGGATGTTGGCGTTCTTCAGGCAGTTGTACGAACGGACGCTGAGCTCGAGCTCTTCCACGGAGCGGTTGAGGACTTCGTTCATCTTGTCCATACCGCGCTCGCTGATCTCTTCGGTCTGCTCGGGCACTTCCTCGAAGTTGATGAAGATGGACATGTGGTCCTTGAGCAGCTTCGCGGCATACCCGATGGCATCCTGCGGAGAGACTGCGCCGTTGGTCCACACTTCCAGGGTGAGCTTGTCGTAATCGGTCATCTGGCCCAGGCGGGCGGCCTCTACCGCGAAGTTGACCTTGCGGACGGGCGAGTGAACCGAGTCGATGGGAATATAGCCAAGCGCCAGGTCTTCGTCGAAGTTCTTGTCGGCGCTCACATAGCCGCGGCCGCTTTTGAGGCGCATCTCGATGGAGAGTTTGCCTCCTTCGCTCACGGTGGCCACGTGCACGTCGCGATCGAGCACTTCCACGTCGGGGCCGGTTTCGATCTGTCCGCTGCGCACATCGCCGGGCGCATCGACAGTGAGGTGAACGGTTTTGACCCCTTCGCCCGAGAGCTTAAAGGGAATCTGCTTGAGGTTGAGGATGATATCAGTAGCGTCTTCTACCACGCCCGGGATGGGGCTGAATTCGTGCTCGACGCCTTCGATGCGAACGGCGGTGATGGCCGCGCCTTCAATGGAGCTCAACAGCACGCGGCGCAGACTATTGCCGATGGTGGTGCCGAAGCCGCGTTGGAAAGGCTGGGCCGTAAACATGCCATACCGTTCCGTCAGGGTCTCGGTATTAGCAACCAGTCGTTTTGGTTTTTGGAAGCCTTTGAACATAGAAACCTCTCTGGGGCTGGGGGCCGGGGGCCAGGGGCCAGGGAAAAG
>OKRF01000201.1:20878-32461 GCA_900290315.1 Candidatus Sulfopaludibacter sp. SbA3
AGGGGCCAGGGAAAAGCTGCTCGCTGTCGCCCGCCTTGTGGTGTTAACCGTGAGCGAAGCGAACAACCTTTCCCTGGCCCCTGGTCCCTGACCCCTGGCCCCTAATTCTTTACTTCGAGTACAACTCCACAATGAGCTGCTCGTTCAATTGGATCTGCACCAGTTCACTGCGTTGCGGCAGGCTCTGGACGCGACCCTTTAAGCCTTCCCGGTCCACATCGATCCAGTTCGGCGCGGGCGCATGCGCCGTGGCGTCGCGGGCAGCCAGAATGGTGGGATTGTCCTTGCTGCTTTCGCGCACGCTGATGACGTCGCCGACTTTGACGGTGGCGGAGGGAATGTTGCACTTGCGGCCGTTGACATCGATATGGCCGTGGCGGACAATCTGGCGGGCCTGGGCGCGGCTGGTGCCGAAGCCCATGCGATAAATGACGCTGTCCAAGCGGCGTTCCAGCGCGGACATCAGGTTCTCGCCGGTGATGCCCTTGGTAAGAGCGGCCTTTTCGAAGGTACTGCGGAATTGCCGTTCCAACACGCCATAGACGCGGCGCACTTTTTGCTTCTCGCGAAGCTGCAGGCCGTAGCCCACGATCTTCGCCTTGCGATCCTTGCCGTGCTGGCCAGGGACGAAATTGCGCTTTTCGATGGCGCACTTTTCGCTGTGGCAGCGTTCACCCTTCAGGTAAAGCTTCATGCCCTCGCGCCGGCATTGCCGGCAAACCGGGCCGATATATCTTGCCAAGTTAACGTCTCCTTAATTACCTATTTACAGGTGCGGTTTACAGCCATGGCAGGCCTTCTTCCCGCTTACTAAAAGCTGGGGTTGCGGGTAGGGGCTGGGGGTTGGGGATAAGCCGCGCGAAAGGCCACCATTCCCCAATCCCCAAATCCCATCCCTAACCCCCGCTTCTCACACTCTCCGCTTTTTGGGCGGCCGGCAGCCGTTATGCGGAATCGGGGTGACATCTTTGATGGCACGCACTTCGATGCCCGCTGTGGACAACGCGCGTACCGCCGATTCGCGGCCCGACCCGGGCCCGGCCACCCGAACTTCCACCGTCCGCAAACCGCTTTCCGTGGCCTTGTTGGCCGCTGTCATGGCCGCCTGCTGCGCGGCGAACGGCGTGCCCTTGCGGGACCCGCGGAAACCCAGCGAACCCGCACTCGACCAGGAGACCCTCCTGATCGGCGATGGTCACGATGGTGTTGTTGAAGGTGGCCTGGATATGCACGATGCCCACATGGACAACGCGCTTCTCCTTCTTCTTGAAACTCTTCTTCTTGCCTGCTTTAACTGGTGCTTTCGCCATGCCCCACCTTTATGTCTTACCCGTAGCCTTCTTCTTATTCGCCACGGTGCCGCGGCGCGGTCCTTTGCGCGTGCGGGCGTTAGTATGTGTACGCTGGCCCCGCACCGGCAGACTGCGGCGATGCCGCAAACCACGGTAAGAGCCCATCTCGATGTGCCGCTTGATGTTCATCGAGATCTCTTTGCGAAGGTCGCCTTCCACGGCGCCCTCTTCTTCCAGGATCTGACGGACCTTGTTGACTTCATCTTCCGTCAGGTCGCGAACCTTCTTATCGAACTGAATGCCTGCCCGGTAAAGCAGCGAACGCGACCGGGTACGGCCAACGCCGTAAATATAAGTGAGCCCGATCTCGGCTCTCTTCGTGGGCGGCAGATCTACACCGGCGATACGTGCCATAATTCTCTCGCTTACCCCTGTCTCTGTTTATGTTTCGGGTTAGGGCAGATGACTCGCACCACGCCCTCGCGGTGGATCACCTTGCACTTGTCACAAATTTTCTTAACCGACGCTCGAACCTTCATATCCACCTTTCGGGGCCGGGGGCCGACCCTTTTTGGGGGCCGGAGGCCAGGGGCCGGGGAAAACCACCCCGCGCGTCCCTGCCCTACAGCTTCCGAACAATTCTTCCCCGCGTAGGATCATGAGGACTCAATTCCACCTCGACCCGATCGCCCGGCACCAGCCTAACGAAATTCCTCTGTACCGCGCCCACTAAGTGGGCCAAAACCTGTTGCTGGTTTTCCAGCTTCAACAACCAGATGGCAGAAGGCCTCTCTTCGACTACTACTGCCTCNNCCGCCCTGGCCCCCGGCCCACTCGCGCTTGGCGAGCCTGTGTCCCCGGCCCCCATTAAGGCCTGGTCAAAACCCACGGCCCGTTTTCCGTGACCGCGATGCAATGCTCAAAGTGCGCCGAATAGGAGCCATCTTTGGTGACCGCCGTCCTTTATCCTTCATGACCACCGCTTCCGGCCGCCCCGCGTTTACCATGGGCTCTACCGCCAGCACCATCCCCGCCTTCAAACGCGGATTCTCGTTCTTGCGATCCACGTAATTGGGCACCTGCGGCTCCTCGTGAAGCTGCGTGCCGATGCCATGGCCCACATACTCCCGAACCACCGAAAACCCGTTGTCTTTGACGTGCTGCTCCACCGTGCCGCAAACGTCAAAAAGCCGGTTACCGGCCCGCACCCGATCGATGGCCAGCTCCAGGGCTTCCTGCGTCACCTTCAGCAGCCTTTCCGTTTGCTGGCTGACTTCGCCGATCGGAACGGTGATGGCCGAATCGCCATAGTAACCGTCCAATTTCACCCCGGTGTCGATGGAAACAATGTCACCCTTCCTGAGCAACCGCTTCGCATTCGGCATTCCATGAACAATCTCGCTGTTCACCGAGGTGCACAACACAAACTTAAACGCCTCACCGGCCGCAGGCACGTAATAGCCCTTAAAAGCGGGCTTGGCCCCGGCATCGGCGATCATCTTCTCGGCGGCCACTTCGAGGTCCATCGTGCTGACCCCTTCCGCCGACATCTCTTTCAGCTTCTGCAGGACCTGAAAAACCAGCAGGCCGCTGCGCCGCATCTTTTCCAGCTCCGCGGCGGTTTTACGAACAATCATCCGCTTCCATCGCCTGGCGAATCTTCTCGAACACTACCTCGGGCGGATCGTTACTGGCATCCACCTCAATCACGCGGCGTCCGGCGCCGCGGAAAAAATCCAGAACGGGACGCGTCTGGCTATCGTACGCGTCCAACCGTTCGCGAATCACTGCCTCGCTATCATCGTCCCGAACCACGAGCGGCTCGCCATCCAGATCGCACAGGCCGTCCACCTGGGGAGGGTGGGATGCGATGTTATACAGAGTTCCGCAGCGAGGGCACTGCCGGCGTCCGGTCAATCGGGCAATAATAATATTGTAATCGACTGCGAGATGAATCACCACCTCGCGAATCCCCCGCTCTTCCAACCACTTGCACAGATGTTCCGCCTGCGGAAGGGTCCGGGGATACCCATCCAACACAAAACCTCCCGCGGCGTCCGGCTGGCTCAATCGTTCTTGCACCATCCGGTTGACCAGTTCGTCCCGGACCAGCGCGCCGGACTGCATGCGCGCCGCCACTTTCGTTCCCACTTCGCTGCCCTGCCGGATGCGGTCCCTCAGCATGTCCCCGGTAGAGATGTGGGGCACGCCCAGGCACTGCGTCAACATCCGCGCCTGGGTGCCTTTGCCCGACCCAGGCGATCCGAACAGGACTATCGCCTTCACTAAAAACTCTGGCGGCGGCCGCGAATCCGTCCACTCCGCGGCGTGAACCCTTCGTAATGCCGCATGATGAGCTGGGCTTCGATCTGGTTGATGGTATCCATCGCCACGCCCACCACAATCAACAGGGAGGTCCCACCGAAATAAAACTGCACGCCCAACCCGTCCAGCAGGAACCGCATGTTGGCGTTCGTGAAGCCAGTATCGATGGCCTGACCGATAAGCGGCAGGTGCTGCAGCTTGATGCCCGAGATCATGATGTCCGGAATCAGGCAGAGGATCGACAGGTAAATGCCGCCCACCACGGTGATCTTGGTCAGGATCTCATTCATGTAGTCGGCTGTATTCCGGCCCGGACGAATGCCGGGGATGAATCCGCCGTACTTGCGCATATTGTCAGCCGCTTCGTTCGGGTTGAAGATAATCGAAACGTAAAAGAAACAGAAGAAAATGATGCCGCTGACGAACAGAACGTAGTACAGAGGCTCACTGTGCGCAATGGCCTTTAGCGTGTTGGTCAGCCAGGTACTGTTCTTGACAAATTGCATGAGCAGGAGTTGCTGCGGGAAAGCCAGAATCGACGAAGCGAAGATGACCGGGATGACGCCGCCCGCATTGACCTTCAACGGCATGTGGGTGGATTGTCCACCCATGACGCGCCGTCCCACCACGCGCTTGGCGTATTGCACCGGAATGCGCCGCTCGCCGCGCTCCACCAGGACGATGAAAGCCACCACCGCGATCATCATGGCGACGATCATAATCAGCTTCAAAGCGTTCCACTCATGAGTGATGAAGACGTTGTAATAGATGCTCTTGATAGCGTTGGGCAACCCGACTACGATGCCGGTGAAAATAATCAGCGACATGCCGTTACCAATGCCGCGCTCGCTGATCTGCTCGCCTAGCCACATGATGAATGCCGATCCCGTGGTGAGCGACAGGATGGTGAGCACTATGAAGCCGAAGCCCGGATTGATGACAATGCCCTGCTGCATGCCCTCCAGACCCTTGGCAATGCCGAAGGATTGAATCACGGAAAGAGCGATGGTCAGGTAGCGGGTCCACTGCGTGATCTTACGCCGCCCCAGTTCGCCTTCCTTCTGCAGTTTTTCGAGGGTGGGAACCACCACCGTCAACAACTGCAGGATGATGGATGCCGTAATGTACGGCATGATGCCCAGGGCGAAAATGGTCAACCGGCGAATGTTGCCGCCGGCGAACATATCGAAGAAGCCGAACATCCCGCCCGCTTGCGAGTTGAAGAAGGTGGCCCACTGCTGCAGATTGATTCCCGGCGTGGGGATGTGACCGCCCAGACGGTATACCGCGAGCAGCCCCAGCGCGAACAGGAGCCGCTTGCGAAGATCCGGGACGCGAAACATGTTCGCGAACGCTTCAAATAGCTTCATGGTTCCCCTCGATTCCCGGCGCTATTCGGTAGCCGCGCCGATTACCTTTGCCGTTCCGCCGGCCGCCTGAATTTTTTCCAGAGCCGACTTGGAGAACTGGTGGGCCTCCACCGCAATGATACGCGTCAACTCGCCGGTGCCCAAAACCTTGAGGCCTTCGCCGGCTTTTTTGACGACACCGAGCTGCATCAACTTCTCCAGATTGAAAGTCACGCCGGGCAACTTGTCCAGCCGGCCGAGGTTGACGATGGCGAATTCCTTCTTAAAGATATTGGTGAATCCGCGCTTGGGCAGGCGGCGGTGCAGCGGCATTTGGCCGCCTTCAAAGCCGCGCTTTTGGCCGAAACCGGTGCCCTGGCGCTGGCCCTTATGGCCGCGCGTGGAGGTCTTCCCGTGGCCCGAGCCCATGCCGCGTCCGACGCGCTTGCGCAGCTTGGTCTGGCCGGCGGGAGGTTTTAATTGGCTGAGATTCATATTTTACTCCACCACTTCCAGAAGGTGCGGGACCTTCTTCACCATGCCGCGGAACACTGCCGTATCCGGGCGCTCCACGATCTGGTTGAGCTTGCGCAGTCCGAGTCCTTTGACCACCCGCTTGTGTTTTTCCGGAGTGCAGATCGGGCTGCGAACCAGTTTGATCTTGATCATGCCTTCCATTAGAGCTTCTCCACGGCGAGGCCGCGCATTTCCGCGACGGCCGCTCTGTCGCGCAGCGATTCCAGCGCCACGATGGTTGCCTTGACGACGTTGTGCGGGTTGCGCCGGCCAATCGACTTGGTCTGCACGTTGGGAATGCCGCAGGCCGAAATGACCGCGCGCACCGCGCCGCCGGCAATCACGCCTGTGCCTTCCGGGGCCGGCTTCAGAAGCACCTGCGAGCTGGCAAACACACCCAGCACCTTGTGCGCAATGGTGGTATCGACCACGTTGACCTTGCGCAGATTCTTCTTGGCGGCTTCAATGCCCTTGCGGATGGCCGACGGCACTTCCTTGGCCTTGCCCACGCCGTAGCCCACCACTTTGGCAGTGGGATCGCCGATGACCACCAGCGCCGAAAAGCTGAGGTTCTTGCCGCCCTTCACCACTTTGGTGACGCGGTTGATCGCCACTACCTGCTCTTTGAGATTGAGCGTAGCCGGATCGATGCGCTTCTGAGTCGTCGTCATGAATTAGAACTCCAGTCCCGCTTCCCGCGCGGCGTCGGCGAGCGCCTTGATGCGGCCGTGATACTGGTAGCCGCCGCGGTCGAACACTACCTTCTTGATGCCTTTTTCCTGCGCACGCTGGGCCACCAGTTTGCCAATCGCCTTGGCCGCCATGACGTTGCCGCCGTTGGTCTTCCCGCCCTTATCCACAGAGGACGCCGACACCAGGGTGGTAGCCGCGGCATCGTCGATAACCTGGGCGTAAATGTGCGCCACGCTGCGGAACACCGCCAGGCGCGGCCGCTCGGCCGTACCGGCCAGCTTGCGGCGGATACGCTTATGAATCCGACTGCGGATTTCCTTCTTTTCGATCTTCTTAATCATTTGCCACCCGCCCCGGTCTTACCGACCTTCTTGCGCAGCGCTTCGCCGGTATACCGGACGCCCTTGTTCTTGTAGGGATCGGGCTTGCGCAGCGCGCGCATATTGGCTGCCACCTGCCCCAGCAACTGGCGGTCGTGCCCGCTGAGCACCAGGTGCGTCTGCTTGTCGATCTTCAGATCCACGCCATCGGGCAACAGGAACTCGATCGGGTGCGAATAGCCCAAAGTGAAGGTGGCCACTTTGCCCTTCACGTCGGCGCGATACCCGATGCCTACAATGTCCAGCTCCCGGGTGAAGCCCCCCGATACGCCTTGCACGGCATTCGCGGCCAGCGCGCGCGTCAGTCCATGCAGCGCGGCGTGTTCGTCGGAAGCACGCTTGACATTGAGAATGTTGCCAGTCTGTTCCAGGCTGATGCCCTCTGGGATCGGCACGGTCAGCGTGCCCTTCGGCCCTGTTACCTGCAGTTGTTCGCCGATCTGCACCTTCACGCCGCTCGGCAGCGGAATCGGCTTTTTTCCAATTCTAGACATATCGCTCCACAAAAAAAGCTCTCAGCTCCCGGCTATCGGCTTGCGCCGCCGGCCAACAGCCTCCTACCAGACGCGGCAGAGAATCTCGCCGCCCAAATGCTCCTTGTGAGCATCCCGGCCGGTCATGACACCCCGAGGGGTAGTCATGATGTTGATGCCCAGGCCGCCGAGCACGCGCGGGATGTCGGTCTGGCCGACATACACCCGGCAACCCGGCCGGGACACGCGCTCGATGGCGGAGATCACGGGCGAGTTGTTGCTCGCGTACTTCAGATAAATCTTGATGGTTTTCTTCGCGCCTTCCTCAGCCACCTTGAAGTTGGTAATGTAACCCTCTTCCTTGAGAATGCGCGCGATTTCCGTTTTCAGCTTGGAGGCCGGCACGTCCACCTTGGGGTGGCGGGCCTGGATCGCGTTGCGCACGCGAGTCAGCATGTCGGCGATGGGATCGCTAATCATAGTTCTCCTACTTCAATTCCTACCAGCTAGCCTTGGTCACGCCGGGTATCTCGCCGTTGAGGGCGAGTTGGCGGAAGCACAGGCGGCAAATGCCGAACTTACGCAGGAAGGCCCGCGGACGTCCACAACGCCAGCAGCGGTTGCGGTGCCGGGTCGGCAGCATGTCAACGCCGGGCTTGCCTTGTGCCTTGGCCGCCAGGGATGCCCGACGGACTTTTTCCAGTTTGATGTCTTTCGCAATTTTTGCGGTAGTGGCCATTTGCTTCCGTATCTCCTCTACTGCCGGAACGGCATTCCCATTTGCTTCAAAAGCGCCAAGCCCTCCGCATCGGTACGGGCGGTGGTGGTGATGCAGATATTCATGCCCTTGGTCTTTTCCACCTTGGCGTAATCGATCTCGGGGAAAATCAACTGATCCTTAATGCCCAGGGTGTAGTTTCCGCGGCCGTCGAAACTCTTGCTCGACACCCCGCGAAAATCGCGGACGCGCGGCAGCGCCACGTTCACCAGGCGGTCAAAGAACTCGAACATGCGGTCGCCACGCAGCGTCACCATGCAGCCGATGGACTGGCCTTCGCGCAGTTTGAACTGGGCGATGCTCTTGGTGGCCTTGGTGATGACCGGTTTCTGGCCGGCGATCTGCCCCAGCTCGTTCACCGCGCCATCCATCAGCTTGGCGTTCTGGGTGGCCTCCCCCAGCCCGATATTTACCGAGATCTTGTCGATCTTCGGCACGGCCATGACGTTCTTGTAGCCGAACTCCTGGGTCAGAGCCGGAACGACTTTCGTCAGATAGTGCTCTCTCAAACGTGCTGCCATTATCGCTTCGCTCCTGGGGCCGGGGGCCGGGGGCCGGGGGCCGGGGAAAGCCGCGCGGAGCGCATCCTCTCCCTGACCCCTGGTCCCTGGCCCCTGGCCCCCATCTTCTATTTCCTGTCGAGCGTCTGACCGCATTTACGGCAGATTCTCGTGCGGCGGCTTTTCCCGCCGGCTACCACGTCCACGTGATGCGCCACGCGCACCGCCTTGTTGCAGCCCGGGCACACCACCAAAACGTTGGAAGCCGCGATGGGACTCTCCCGCTCGGCGATGCCGCCCTTGATCTGTTTTTGCGGGTTGGGCCGGGTGTGGCGCTTGATCATCATTACGTGCTCCACCAACAGCTTGCCCGTTTCGCGGTCGACGCGCAGTACGCGGCCGGTCTTGCCTTTGTCGCGGCCGCTGATCACCTTGACGGTGTCTTCCCGCTTGATTTCGATCCGCACCGGCTCGGCCGGCTTCTTCTTTGCAATCGCCATTAGATTACCTCGGGAGCGAGCGACGGCCGGCTTCTTCTTTGCAATCGCCATTAGATTACCTCGGGAGCGAGCGACACAATCTTCATGAACTTCTTGTCGCGCAGCTCGCGCGCCACGGGCCCGAACACGCGGGTACCCACGGGCTCGCCCACATCATTAATCAAAACCGCGGCGTTGGAATCGAACCGGATGTACGTACCATCCTTGCGCCGGGTCTCCTTGCGCATGCGGACGATCACGCAGCGCACCACTTTTCCCTTCTTAATCGCCGAATCGGGAGCGGCCTCTTTCACGGCGGCCGTGACTACGTCACCCAGGCCGGCGCGCAGGCCGAGGTCGCCGCCGCGCGGCAGGATGCAACTGAGCCTGCGTGCGCCGGAGTTATCGGCCACCTCGAGAATTGTACGCATTCCTATCATAAGTCGCTTCGCTCCTGGGGTTGGGATTTAGGGGTTGGGGGTTGGGGAAGGTGGCGCTTCGCGCGTTTATTCCCTGATTCCCAACTCCGACCCTAACCCTAAACCTTTACGTCCAGTTCCGCCGGCTGCGCCCCCACCTGGGCCGCGCGGCGAACCACTTCCGTCAACCGCCACCGCTTCAGCTTGCTCAACGGCCGGCACTCCACGATGCGCACCACGTCGCCCGTCTTGGCCGTGCCTTCTTCGTCGTGGGCATAGAACTTCTTGCGCTTGCCGATGATTCGCTTATAGAGCGGATGCGGCACGCGGCGGCTGACTTCCACCACGATGGTTTTCTGCATCCTGGTGGAAACCACTTGGCCCACTTTCTCGTTCTTATGACCCTGGGGGGCTTGTTGTTCGGCCATCTTATTTCTTCGCTCCCGCGATTTCCCTCTCGCGCAGTACGGTATAAATCCGGGCTCGCGTCTTGCGCATCGCACGGGCTTTCTTGAGCCCGTCCATCTGCCCCATGGACATCTGAAACTGTAGACGAAACATCTGCTCGTCCATTTCAGACAACTGGCGATTCAACTCGGTATTGTCGAGATCGCGAACTTTCTGAGATTTCATAAAGCCTTACTCCACGTCGTCCCGGCTGATGAACTTGGTCTTAATGGGCAGCTTGTGAGCCGCCAGCCGCATGGCGGCAGTAGCGGTCGCCCGGTCCACGCCTTCCATTTCAAACAGAATCTTGCCTGGCCGGATCACCGCGACCCACTGCTCCGGAGCGCCTTTTCCCTTACCCATACGGGTTTCAGCGGGCTTCTTGGTGATCGGCTTATCCGGGAACAGGCGGATCCACACCTTGCCGCCGCGCTTGATGGAGCGGGTCATGGCCACGCGGGCGGCTTCAATCTGCCGGTCGGTGATCCACGCACACTCCAAGCTTTTCAACCCGAACTCCCCGAAAGCGATCGACGAGCCGCGCCAGGCCTTGCCGGCCATGCGCCCGCGCTGTTGCTTTCTGAACTTGACCTTCTTTGGCATCATCATGGCGGTTTGCTCTCAATTCCTTATTGGTTCTCGCCCGAACCTTCCGGCTTATCGGTGGCCGGCTTGGTCCCCTCTTCGGGAGCCGGATGCGTTTCCTGCCGCGCTTCCTGCTTCCACGACGGCGCCTGCGGCGACATCATCGGCGGCAAAATCGGCGCCGCCGGACGCGCTGCCGGACGCGGCAGATCGCTGGGCGGAGTCTGNNCCCGGCCGCGTCCACCGCGATCTCCCCGGTCCCCACGATCGCCGCGATCTCCCCGGTCGCGCCGCTCTCCGCGGTCGCGCCGCGGTTCCGGCTCGGGCAGCAAGCCACCGCGCCGCTTGGTCAGATCCAGAATCTCGCCCTTGTAAATCCAGGTCTTGATGCCGATCACGCCGTAGGTGGTGTGCGCTTCCGAAAAGCCGTAGTCGATATCGGCGCGCAGGGTGTGCAGCGGAAGCTGCCCCTGCAGATACCATTCGCTGCGCGCGATCTCCGCGCCGTTCAGGCGGCCCGACACGCGAACCTTGATTCCCTTGCAGCCAAAGCGCAGCGCCGAATCCACCGCTTTGCGCATGGCGCGCCGGAAAGCCACGCGCTTTTCGAGTTGCAGCCCGATGGATTCGCAAACCAGTTGGGCGTCCAACTCGGGTTTGTGGACCTCTTGAATATCGATGAAGACCTCGCGCTTGGTCCGCTTGGCCATATCCTGCTTCAGCTTTTCGATTTCCGCGCCCTTGCGTCCGATGATGATGCCGGGACGCGACGTGCGGATGGTGACCCGCAGCTTGTTGCCCGGCCGGTCCACTTCAATCGAGCTGACGCCGGCGCTCTTCAGCCGGTCGCGCAGGCCTTCCTTCAGTTCCAGATCTTCCTGAAGGAGCTTGGCGTAACCCTGTTTGGCGAACCAGCGGCTCCGCCACGGCTTGTTGAATCCGAGCCGAAAACCGTACGGGTGAACTTTCTGTCCCATCTATGCTTCCTTCTCCGCCACCTTAATGACGATATGTGCCAAACGGCGCTGGTACCGGTAAGCGCGGCCCATCGGCGCCGGGCGCACCCGCTTCATGCGGGGCCCTTCGTTGACGAGCGCGTGCGAGACGTACAGACGATCCACATCCACGTCTTCGTTGCGGTTCACCGCGTTGGCGATGGCCGACTGCAACACCTTTTCCACGGTGGGCGCAATGCGCTTGTTGGTGGCGCGCAGGGTGCTGAGCGCCTTCCCCGCCTGCAGGCCCCGGATCAGGTCCACGACCAGCCGCGCTTTCTGCGGCGAGATTCGAATGTATCTTGCTTCCGCTTTGGCTTCCATTGCACTTTCCTTTACCGGCGGCAAGACC
>OKRF01000145.1:0-25362 GCA_900290315.1 Candidatus Sulfopaludibacter sp. SbA3
ATCTCAAGGCAGTGTCGCCGCAGACGGAAATCGTGGGCTGCTGGCCGGAGAATTCGCCGGTGCTGCACGCCTGCATGCAAGCTGGGGCGATCGTCGATGTTCTGGAATCGCCCACGCTCTCGGAAAGCACCTCGGGCGGCCTGGAACCCGGCTCCATCACGCTGGAGTTGTGCCGGCGGGTGGTGGATCGCGCCGTATTCGTTTCGGAAGCGGAGATTCTGGCGGCGATGCAACTGGTACTGCATGAGGAGCACTGGCTGATCGAAGGGGCCGCCGCGGTGGCGGTCGCCGCATTTCTGAAAGACGCTGGCCGGTATGCGGGCAAGCGCGCGGTGGTGATTCTCTGCGGGCGGAACGTATCGCCGGAGGTGCTGAGTAGGTTGGCGAAGACGACAGACGACAAACAACGATCGTCTGTCCCACTGGCCTAACCAAAATCTCGGTAGACCGTCTACCCTGAAGAGATGTGGTGGCGGCGAAAACCATCTGAGCGCGACCTCGAGCGGGAACTGCGCTCGCACCTGGACCTGGAGGCCGAGGAGCATCGGGAAGCCGGCCTTCCCCGCAAGATGCGAACTACGCCGCCCGCCGTGCCTTCGGCAACACGACGCTGGTGCAGGAGGAAGTGCGCGCGATGTGGATCTGGGCTTCATTCGATCAGGCCAAGAAAGATCTGCGCTATGCCCTGCGCGCCATGCGGAAGAATGTAGGTTTCAGCACAGCGGCCATTCTGTCCCTGGCGCTGGGAATCGGCGCCAACACGGCTATTTTCAGCCTGGTCAACGCGCTGATTCTGCGTTCTCTGCCGGTGCGGAATCCGCCGGAACTGGTGCAGTTGGTGCTGGTCATAGAAGGGAGGTCGGGATTCAGTTTCGGTTATCCCACGATCGGCGCTCTGGCAGACCGCACGGAAATTTTCGCCGCGACGGGAGGGTTCGCCAGCGCTTCCTTCAACCTCACCTGGCGCGATGCCAGCGAGCGCGTGCCCGCCGCATGGGTGACCGGCGGCTATTACCCGATGCTGGGGATTGGCGCTTTCGCCGGCCGCCTGCTCACAGCGGATGACGATCGGCCGGGCGCGCCCCCTGTCGCGGTGCTTTCGTACAGTTATTGGGAAACGCGGTTCGCGCGGGATTTCACCTTGATCGGCCGCACGCTTCAGATCGAAGGTAAGCCCGTGACGATTGTCGGAGTCAGTCCGCCCGGCTTCGAGGGAGCGAACGTCGGCGAGGCTGCCAACCTCACTATGACCGCAGCCGCGATCCCCCAACTCTTTCCGGAGCGGGCATCGCAATTGCAATCCGGCTCGCGGTGGATGCGGGTGCTGGCCCGGCTGCAGCCCGGCATCTCGATCGCGCAGGCCAAATCGCGGCTCGCGGTGGCATGGCCGCAGATGGCTTCGGTTGCGGCCACGCCGCGCATGACGGCCAAGGTGCGCCAGACGGTTCTGACTTCTTCGATCGATCTGGTGCCGGGCGGCACCGGGTGGAGCAATCTGCGGCAGGGATTCCGGCGGCCGCTGCTGGTTCTGTTGGCGCTGACCGGCCTCGTGCTGCTGATTGCCTGCGCCAACTTTGCGAACCTGCTGCTGGCCCGCGGTGCATCGCGATCGAAAGAGATCGCCCTGCGCTTTGCCATAGGCGCGGGCCGCTGGCGCATCGTGCGCCAACTGCTGACGGAAAGCCTGATGCTCGCCGTGCTGGGCGCCGGGATCGGAATGGGGCTGGCAGTGGTGGGTAGCCGCCAGCTGGTCGCCCTGTTGCCGGGGCGCCCACGGGTTGTGATGGATCTGCGGCCCGACGTGGCAGTCCTGCTATTCACGAGTGGCGTGGCGCTCATGACCGGCATTCTTTTCGGGCTGGTGCCGGCTCTGCGGGCCACCGCGATGGGGCCAGGACGGGCATTGAAAGCGGATGCGGGCATCACGCCGCGCACCCGCTCGCGACTGCTGCCCACGCTTGTGGTCACTCAAGTTGCGCTCTCCATGGTGCTGCTGATCGGGGCGGGGCTCTTTGTGCGGACCCTGCAAAACCTGGAGCAACTCGATCCCGGCTTTCGCAGCGAGGGCGTCCTGCTGGCGCATCTGGACGCGCGGCGCGCCGGATATAAGGACGCCCGTCTGCTCGCACTGTACCAGGAACTGCTGGATCAGTTTGCGCGCTTCCCCGGCGTAGTCTCCGTCAGCTTGTCGAACTACACGCCTCTCAGCGGCGGCACCTGGACGGAGTACGTCTCCATCGACGGAGGGCCGGCCACCACGGACGCGCCGCACTTTAACTGCATCGGTCCGCGTTTCTTCGAAACGATGCGGACGCCGCTGATTCAGGGCCGCGATTTCGACGAACGGGATGGGCCGGCCGGAGTTCGCTCCGCCATCGTCAACGAGGCCTTCGTGCGGAAGTTCCTTCCCGAGGGGCGGGTTATGGGGCAGCAGATCGCGATCGCGAATGCGCGCTACCCGGCGTCCGAAATTGTGGGCGTTGTGAAGGACGTGGCTTTGGACAGCCTTCGGGAACCTGCGCCGCCGGGGGTCTACCTGCCGTATTCGCAATACCCGGACATGATCGATTATGCATCCTTCGAAGTGCGGACGAGCTCCGTCGCGCGCACCGCAGCCTCGTTGCGCGAGGCCATGCACGCGAGATTCCCCAATACACCCGCGCAGGCGCAAGTGGAAGGGCTCACCGAGCAGGTGCAGCGATCGCTGGCGCAGGAGCGTCTGCTAGCCGCCCTGGGCGCATGTTTCGGTGGCCTCGCGCTGGTGCTGGCGGCGGTGGGATTGTACGGCGTGCTGGCTTACACAGTCACGCGGAGCACCAACGAAATCGGCATCCGCATGGCGCTGGGGGCGCAGCGGAAGGAGGTACTAGGCATGGTGTTCCGAGGCGCCCTGCGGCTGCTGGCGGGCGGAATCGCGCTGGGCGTTCCCGCCGCGTGGGCCGCTTCGCGCCTGGTGGCGGCGATGCTATTCGGCCTGACCGCGACCGATCCGGTGACGTTCGTGGGCGCCGCGGTGTTGTTGGGTGCGACGGCGGTGGCGGCGGCGTTTCTGCCGGCTCTGCGGGCTTCGCGCGTCGATCCGATGGTGGCGCTGCGGTGGGAATGATGCGCTGGTGGCGGCGGCAAGATCGCGAGCAGGATCTGGAGCGGGAGCTGCGCTCGCATTTGGAGCAGGAGGCCGTGGAGCGTCGCGAAGCGGGACTGTCCGAAGAAGCTGCGCACTACGCGGCGCGGCGCGCGTTCGGCAACGCGGCTAGGGTGCAGGAGGAGGTGCGTGCGATGTGGGGATGGACGTTCGTGGATCGTCTCAGGCAAGACGTGCGGTATGCGGCGCGAACGCTCAGGCGCAGTCCTGCGTTCACGTCGGTGGTGCTGCTGGCGCTGGCATTGGGTATGGGCGCGAATACAGCGGTTTTCAGCGTGGTCAATGGGGTGCTGCTGCGTCCTCTGCCTTACCGCAGTCCGGATCGGCTGATGATACTGGATGAGAAGTGGTTGCCGCGATTCCCGCATTTCGAAGCGACACCGACGGACTTCCTGAGTTGGCGCGAGCAGAGCCACAGTTTCGAACAGGTCGCGGCGTTTTTGGATATCGCGTTCAATGTGACCGGTGAGAACGGGCCGGAGCGCATCCTGGGCGCACGGGTCTCCGCCAATCTGCCGGCACTGCTGGGAGTGGCGCCGATTCTCGGCCGCAGTTTCACCCCGGAGGAAGACGTCGCGGGGAACGATCACGTAGTGCTGTTGGGGTACGGCCTGTGGCAGCGGCGGTTCGGGAGCGATCCGCAGGTGGCCGGCAAGACGCTGCGATTGGGCGGCGGCGCCGAGTTCACCGTCGTCGGGGTGATGCCGCCCGGGTTTCATTTCCCGGACGAAGCCGAGATCTGGAAGCCCATGGGATTCACAGCCGCGGACCTCAAAGGCGGCCATTTCATTTATGGGATCGGCCGTTTGCGGCCCGGCGTGACGCGGGCGCAGGCGCAGGCGGAAATGGATCTGATCATGCCGCGATTGCAGCAGCCGCAGGTCTGGAGCGCCAATGTCATTCCGGCTTTGGAGTACTACGTGGGCGAGGTCCGAACGGCCCTCTACGTCCTACTGGGCGCGGCCGGGCTGGTGCTGCTCATCGCCTGCGTCAATGTGGCCAGCCTGCTGCTGGCGCGAGGCTCCGCGCGGCACAAGGAGATGTCGCTGCGGACGTCGCTGGGCGCGAGCCGCGGGCGCGTGGTGCAACAACTGCTGACGGAGAGTCTGCTGCTCGCCCTGGGCGGCGGAGCGCTCGGGCTGCTGCTGGCCACGGCGGGAATCTCTGCCGTGAAGCGGCTGTCTGTGACGAGTATTCCGCGGCTGGATCAAGTCGCAGTGGATTATGGGGTGCTGCTCTTCACTCTTGCGATTTCGCTGTTGACCGGCGTTCTTTTCGGATTGATTCCGGGACTGCGGCTGTCGCACGGAGACCTGCAGAGCGGGCTGAAGGCGGGCGGCCGGATTTCGGAAACTGGTCTCCACAGTGGCGCGCGGAGTGTCCTGGTCATCTCCGAAGTCGCTTTGGCATTGGCGCTGCTGGCAGGGGCCGGGCTGCTTCTTAAGAGCTTTCGCAAGCTGCTGGACGTTCGACCGGGCTTCCATCCCGAAAACGTGGTGGCTGCGACCATCAATCTGCCGGCGTCTCGATACAGAGAGTCGAGCCGGCAAGTGCGGTTCGTGCAGACGCTGCTGGAACGGGTCGGCAGCTTGCCCGGAGTGCGGCAGGCTGCGGTCACGGCCGGGCTTCCCTTCTCCAGCGTTTCCGATGCCGGAATTCGCATCGATGGGCGCCCGGTTGGAACACCGGAGTCCGGCGCACCGGCCAACGACTATCGCGTGACGCCGGGCTATTTTCAGGCGATGGGGATCCCGCTGCTGCGCGGGCGCCTGCTCGCGGAGGGTGACGGTGCCACGGGTCCGCCGGTGGTGCTCATCAATGAGACCATGGCGAAACGCTTCTTCGCCCATGAAGACCCGATCGGCAAGCGCGTGGATATTTCGGGGCCGACTTACCTGCGCGAGATCGTGGGGGTGGTGGGCGACGTGAAGCAGTCGGGGTTGAAGGGCTCGGTTCCTCCACAAGTGTACGAGTCATATTTCCAGAAGCCTGCGAACTCGTTCGTGCTGGTGGTGCGCAGCTCCGGCAATCCTCTGCAACTGGCTGAAGCATTCCGCCACGAGGTGCTGGCGCTCGATAAGGACCAGCCGGTTTCAAGCATCCGGACCATGAACGAATTGGTTGCAGCCTCGTTGGCGCACGACCGGTTCTCGACGTTCCTGTTGGGGCTCTTCGCCATGCTGGCGCTCGTTCTGGCAGCGGTGGGGATCTACGGCGTGATTGCGTACTCGGTCACGCAGAGGACGCACGAAATCGGGATTCGCATGGCGCTGGGTGCGCGGCCGTCCGGAATTCTGGGGCTGGTGCTGGCGCAGAGCTTGCGAGTAGTGGCGATCGGCGCGGTGCTCGGGGTGGGCGCGTCGCTGCTGCTGACTCGTCTGCTGGCGAGTCTGCTCTTCGAAGTGAAGGCGAACGATCCGGTCATCCTGGCCGCTGTTTCCGGTTTGCTCTTGAGCGTGGCTGTGGCTGCGGCGTTTCTTCCGGCGCGGCGCGCCTCCCGCGTGGATCCCATGATCGCCCTGAGGTGTGAATGAGGTGGCGCGGGAAAGATCGCGAGCGCGACCTGGAGCGGGAACTCCGTGCGCACTTGGAACAGGAGGCAGACGAACGGCGGGAAAGCGGACTGCCGGCGGAAGAGGCGCGCTACGCGGCGCGGCGCGCGTTCGGCAACACGGCACTGGTGCAGGAGGAAGTACGTGAAATGTGGGGATGGATGTTTGTGGATCGCCTGGCGCGGGATGTTTCCTACGCACTGCGCGGCATGCGTAAGAGCCCGGGATTTACGGCGACGGCGGTGCTCTCGCTGGCGCTGGGGATCGGGGCCAACAGCGCCATCTTCAGCTTGATCGATGCCGTGATGCTGCGCTGGCTGCCTGTGCGCAATCCCCAGGAGTTGGTGCAGGTGATCGTGCGGAGACACGACCCCGAGCCGCTCCAGAGCTTGACTTATCCCCTCATTCGAGGGCTGGCGGAACACCACGAGATTTTTTCCAGTCTCTGTGGATTCAGCGCCTGGAGATTTGCCGTCGGCAAGGGACATTCCATCGAACCCACGCCCGGCGCGTGGGTAACGGGCGCATTTTACGATACGCTGGGACTGCACCCGGCCGCGGGCCGCTTTCTGACGCCCGCCGACGACCTGCCCGGCGCCGCTCCCGTGGCCGTGATCAGCGATGGCTATTGGCAGCGAAAGTTTGGACGCAACCCGCTGGCGTTCGGTGAGCCGATTCTGGTGGACGGCAAGCCGGCCACGATTGTGGGCGTCAGCCCCGCCGGTTTCACCGGGGCCGACGTGGGCGAGACTGTGGACATCACGCTTCCGGTGGCGGTGCTGCCGCAATTCGTGGCGGAAGGGCAGTATCAGATTGACGCGGGGGCGTGGTGGCTGCGGATTCTGGCGCGCCCGCAAGCGGGAGTATCGCCGGCACAGATGAAAGCCCGGCTGGCGGTGATTTGGCCTGAGCTGTGGGATTCGGTGATTCCGGCCAGCATGACCAACACGCGCCAGCACGTGCGGAATTCCTCGTTAGACACCATTCCGGGCGGAACGGGCTACACGGATCTGCGCCGCCGCTTCGGGCGGCCGCTCCTGGTGCTGATCACGGCGACCGGACTGCTGTTGCTCATCGCCTGTGCGAATGTGGCCAACCTGCTGCTGGCCCGCGCCTCCGCCCGTCAGAGGGAGATCGCGGTGCGCCTGGCCATCGGCGCCAGCCGCGGCCGCATCGTCCGCCAGTTGCTTACCGAGAGCTTGCTCCTTTCGACGTTCGGCGCGGCACTCGGCGTCGTGTTGGCCTGGTCCGGCAGCCGCGTGCTGGTGGATCTGCTATCCAGCGGGCAGACCCACGCCATCGCCCTCGATGTGACGCCGGACTGGCGCGTGCTCGCTTTCACCGCTGCGGTGGCCACCGTGACTGGAATCGTTTTCGGATTGGCGCCGGCATTCCGCGGAACGGCTGCCGGACCGGCCGGCGCCTTGAAGGAGAAGATGGTGGCCGCGCGCTCACATTTTGCCGCGGCGCTGGTAGCTGCGCAGATATCGATCGCGCTTCTGCTGCTGATTGGCGCGGGGTTATTCGTGAGCACTTTGCGGAATCTTCACCGCGCAGATGCGGGCTTTCAGGGGGATGGCGTGCTGCTGCTCAGGGCCGACGCAGCGCGCGCGGGCTATGGCGGCGCCCGCAGGGTTGCGTTCTACGAAAGCCTCCTCGATCAAACGGAACAACTGCCAGGCGTCACGTCCGCCAGTTTCGCGCTCACTACGCCTTTGGCCGGAGGCGGCATTTCGCAGCCCGTTGCGGTCGAAAGGCAGCCTGTGATCCCCCAGGAGATCCACTTCAACGCCGTCTCGCGGCGGTATTTCGAAACGCTGGCGACGGCCGTGGTGCGGGGACGCGAATTCTCGCGTCACGATGAGAAGGGCGCGCCAGCGGTAGCGGTCGTGAACGAAGTGTTCGCGCGGCGATTCCTGCGGGAGGGCGATCCGCTGGGAAGGACGTTGCGGGTCGGGCGTGACGGGCAGCCGTTCGAAGTCGTTGGCGTGGTCCGCGATTCTGTTTACGAAAGCCTGTGGCAAGCCCCGCCGCCGACGGTGTACGTGCCGCTGGTGCAGTGGGCGGGCGCGGCTAGGCCCGAAGTGGTGTTCGAGGTGCATGCGGCGGGTTCGCTGGCGCAGGTTGCCGGAAATCTTCGGACCGCGCTCCAGCCTCGGCTTCCCGGCGCGCCCTTCCAAGTCAGTGCGCTCACGGACCAGGTGGAGCGGGGACTGGTGCGAGAGCGATTGATGGCAACATTGGCGTCCGCCTTCGGACTGCTTGGTCTGGCGCTAGTGGTGGTCGGGCTGTACGGCCTGTTGGCCTACACGGTGACGCGGCGCACCAACGAAATCGGCATCCGCCTAGCGCTGGGAGCCATGCGGGGGCAGGTGCTGTGGATGGTGATCCAGCACGCTCTGGCGCTGCTCGCGCTGGGAATCGCGTTGGGAGTTCCGGCTGCGTGGGCGGCTTCGCGTCTGGTGTCATCCCTGTTGTTTGGGCTCAAGGCGACGGACCCGAGGACGATTGTGGGCGCGATTTTAGTGCTGGGTGTTTCGGCTCTGGTGGCAGCTCTTCTGCCGGCGTTGCGGGCTTCGCGGGTCGATCCCATGGTGGCTTTGCGATACGAATAGGCGGGCTCACCCAATACAATGGGTGAATGATCAGTTGCCGCAAGTTGACCCGCCGGTTCGGGGACGTCACGGCTGTGAACAGCCTCTCGTTTGAGGTCGACGCCGGAGCGATCTGTGCGTTTCTCGGTCCCAACGGCGCGGGCAAGTCCACCACCGTCAAGATGCTGACCGGGCTTTTGCCTCCCAGTTCGGGAGAGGTGGAAGTGTGCGGTCTCAACGTGGTGGCGAGTTCCCTGGAGTTGAAGCGCCGCATCGGCGTGCTGCCGGAAGATCTGGGCCTGTTTGACGATCTCACGGTGGAAGAGCACCTCCTGCTCACCGGCGCCGTCTACGGCCTTTCGAAAGCGGCCACGCAAGTCCGCACAGACCAGTTGTTGCATGCCCTGAGCCTGGGGCACGGGCGCAACACGTTCGCCGCGGCCTGTTCCCACGGCATGCGCAAAAAGACCGCGTTCGCCATGGCGCTGCTGCCGAATCCGCAGATCCTGTTCCTGGATGAGCCGTTCGAAGCCATCGATCCGGTGACTTCCAAGATCATGCGCGAAATGCTGCTGACGTGCGCGCGCCGCGGCATGACGGTGTTTCTCACGTCCCATATCCTTTCCGTGGTGGAGCACATCGCGACGCAGATTGTGATGATCCGCAAGGGTTCCATCGTGTGGGATTCGCCCGCCGACAAACTGCCGCAGTCGCTGGAACAGCACTACTTCGATCTGGTGGAATCGCCTGTGGTTGAGGAGTTGGAATGGCTCGGCTCGTCGCTATCTTAGGCGCGCTGTGGCGCGCCCAGCGGCGGGACCAGAAGTCTTTCGAATCCGTAGCCTCTAACAATTTCTTCTTTGTGTCCGCGATCTTTCTGCAAAAGGCAGGCACGTTCATCTACCTGATCCTGGGCCTGGTGGTGCTGTTCCCGATGAGCACCGATCCGCTGCGCAAGATTCCCCGCTCGCGCCTGACGCTGTGGCCGCTGGACGCCGGCGAGCGGCGCCTGCTCCGCGCCATCAGCCCGTGGGTAAATCCGGTGACTTGGGTGATGGCCGGGCTGGCTGTGTGGATGGCTCGCGGCAGTGTCTCGCTGGGCTTGTGGGCACTGATCGCGGGAATCATCGCGGTGGGGTTTGTGCTCTCGGAGATTCCCGCGCCGGCGCATGGCATGCTGCGCCGGGTGCCTCCATTCCCCACTGCGCTGAATCACCTCATCCGCAAGAATCTGCGTGAGATGTTTGCCACCCTGGACTTCTACTGCGCCCTGGTGGTAAGCCTGGCCGCGTCGCTGTTCCGCCTCTTCGGCCCTCCGCTGCCGCCGGATGCCCTGGTGCCGCTGACTATCCTGGTGGTGCTCGCGCTCTCCAGCTATGCGCAATGCCTCTTCGGGCTGGATGGCGAGGGCGGCCTGGGCCGCTATCGTCTGCTGCCTCTGGCGGGCTGGCAGATCCTGGCGGCCAAAGACGCGGCCTTCCTGCTGATTGCGATTTTACTTACCCTGCCGCTAGCGCCCATTCCGGGACTCTCGGCAACTCTGGTGGCCCTGGCGCTGGGGCACGGCCCTTCGGTGAACGAACATCGCGCGCAGACGCGGTGGCGCTTCTCCTGCGGGGCCAGCGTGATCTACGGAGTCATCCAGGCCGGCGCGTTGGCGATGGCCGCGACCAACGATCAGAGAATCGTGCTTGGGCCCGCGGTGCTGGCATTTATGGGATCGCTGGCGTACTACGGGCGGCGGTTCAAATAATTCGGTGACAGGCTACATAACCTCGGAATTAATTCCGAGGTTATGTAGCCTGTCACCGAATTGACCTTACCAACGCGGGCTGGCTGTAAGTGGGGTACGCTAGGGTGAAACCATGCAGAAAGGTGCGAGGGAATACTGGCGGCGGATGGGCCGCGTCGAAAGAGCCTTTCTCATTTCCTTTCTGCTCTACGTGATTCTGCGCATCGCGGGGATTTCCTCCCTGGCGCAGACGCTGTTCGCGGTCTCGGCGTTCATTCTGGGCGTGATCACGCTGTTCCGGCTGGCGCGGCGCGGCATGAAGGAGGCCATCTGGCGGCTGCGCAATCGCCTGATCGTGGCCTACCTCTTCATCGCCGTGGTTCCCATCGTTCTGATTCTGACGCTGGTAGGAATTGCCGGCTGGATGGTGATCGGGCAGATGGCGGTGTACCTGGTGAACACGGAACTGACGCACCGGGAGATGTCGCTGTGGCGTCCCGTGGAGGCCCTGGCCCACCACCCGACGGGCAACGACCCGGAGCCGGCGGTCCGGCGCTTCTCCATGATGATTCGCACCGGCTTCCCCAGCTTCGAACTCCTGGTGACGGGGCGCAACCAGGTCCGCTATCCCGAAGACGCCAAGGTGACTTCCCCATCGCCGGTATGGCGGGATGCCCACGGCCTCATTCTGAAACGCGAGGGAGGCGAGGAGCGCCTGTACGCATGGGCGCACGCCGTTCACGAAGGCGAAGAAGTCACTGCCAGGGCACCGGTGACGCGAGAATTGCTCACCGAGCTGGTGCCCGGACTCGGCGATGTGGCCTTCGCACCACTGATGGGGCCGGCGCGTGAATCGCACGTGCCGCCGCCAAAGAACATCTTCGACTTTCCGCTGCGCGGATTCTACGCGGTGGATGTGCACTATTGGGATGCTCCGCATCAACAGCGGGGGCTCATTCTGCTGGTGGATACACGCATATCGGCGGTGTTGGGCACGGTATTCCAGAAGCTGGATTGGGCGGAACTGGCGCTGGCTGCGTTCGTGGTGGTCTCCATCATTTTCCTTCTGGTGGAACTGGTATCGCTGGTGGCCGGCATTCAACTCAGCCGCAGCATCACCGGCGCGGTGCACGAATTGTATGAGGCGACCCAGCATGTCAAGGAGGGCGATTTCAGCTACCGGATACCGGTGAAAGGCAGCGACCAGCTTGCCGAATTGGGCTCGTCTTTCAACACCATGACGGAGAACCTGGGGCGCCTCCTCATCGTGGCCAAAGAGAAGGAGCGGCTGGAATCGGAGCTGGAAATCGCACGCGAAGTACAGAACCAGCTCTTCCCCAAAGACGTACCGTACACCAAGACACTGGAGCTGAAAGGCGTGTGCAATCCGGCGCGCATGGTGTCCGGCGATTACTACGATTTCATGTCCCTCTCGGAATACTCCCTGGCATTCGCCATAGGGGACGTGGCGGGCAAGGGCATCTCCGCGGCACTGCTGATGGCGGCGATCCAATCCACCATGCGGACGCAACTGGGAAGCTTGCATGGCAACGGCCGGCTGCCGCTTTCCACGGCCCAACTGGTGGGCAATCTGAACAAGCAACTGTACGCCACCACGTCGCCCGAAAAGTACGCCACGTTTTATTTCGCCATGTATGAAGAGACCACGCATTCGCTGACCTACACCAACGCCGGACACCTCTCACCTATGCTGCTACGCGAAGGCAACTTCGAGATGATGGATTCCACCGGCACCGTGGTGGGCGCATTTCCGTTTGCGAAATACAAGGAAAAGACCGTGGTTCTGGAGCACGGCGACATGCTGGTGGCGTACACCGACGGCATCGTGGAGCCGGAAAACGAATACGGCGAGATGTTCGGGGAAGACCGGTTGAAAGACCTGGTGGTGCGGTATGCCCACACAGACTCGTCGGAGATCATCGCGCGCTCGATGGAAGCGGTGATCCAATGGACCGGCTCTTCCGAACTACAGGACGACATGACCATGGTGGTGGCACGAAGGATATGAAGGTTCTCACAGCCGCGCAGATGCGCGAGGTGGACCGGCGCACGGTGCAGGCCGGCATTCCCGGAATTGTGATGATGGAAAATGCCGGGCATCGGGTGGTGGAGTTTTTGACGGAGCGGTTCGCGCCGCTTTCCACGCATCGCATCGTGGTGCTGTGCGGGAAGGGCAACAACGGGGGCGACGGCATGGCGATCGCCCGCCAGTTGTATACGCGCTGCTCTCCCGAAGCGCTCTACGTGCTGCTGCTGGCGAGCCAGGAGGAGTTGAGCGGCGAAGCACTGGCGAATTACCAAATGCTGACCGGCTGCGGCTGCCCGATTCTGCACGAACTGCCGGCGGCGGCCCAGGCAGCCACGCTGGTGGTGGATGCGCTTCTGGGCACGGGCCTCAACGGAGGGGCCAGAGGCGTCACCCTGGACGCCATCCGCGCCATCAACACCGGATTTCCGTTGGCCAAGGTGGTGGCGGTGGACATTCCTTCGGGCATGCCCAGCGACACGGGAGATCCGGTGGGTGAGTTCGCCCCGGCGGATTACACGGTGACCTTTACGGCGCCCAAGGTGGCGCACGTTCTGGCGCCGAATTGCGATTTCATTGGAGAACTGGTGGTCCGGCAGATTGGCACGCGGCCCGACTTGTATGGGGACTGCGACCTTTCGATGCTGGAGCCCGCGATGTTCCGAAAGCTGCTGGGGCCGCGGCCTCCCGACGGACACAAGGGGACCTTTGGCCACGTGCTGGTAGTGGCCGGATCGCGCGGAAAGACGGGCGCGGCCACCATGTGCGGGCTGGGCGCGCTGCGTGCGGGCGCGGGGCTGGTCACCGTGGCGGCACCGGAGAGCGCGGTGGCCGCCATCGCGGTCCACACGCCCGAACTGATGACGGAGCCGGTGGCCGAAACGCCGCACGGCACCATGGCGCTCAACGCGGAACTGGACGAGCTGGCCGTGGGTAAGACTGTCATTGCAGTGGGTCCAGGGTTAGGGCGGGACCCGGCTATCGCGGAACTGGTGCTGGGCCTGAATGCCACCTGCCAGCAACCCATGGTGATGGATGCCGACGCGCTGGTGGGTCGTATGGCCGCGCCGCCGCAAATGCTGCGCGTGATCACACCGCACCCCGGTGAGATGTCGCGGCTCATGGACAAAAGTGTGGCCGAGGTACAAAAGGATCGTGTGGCCACCGCTCGAAACTTCGCCGCCTGGCATAACATGATCGTGGTATTGAAAGGACAGCGCACGGTGATCGCTTTTCCCGACGGAGTGACCTGGGTCAATCCCACCGGCACGCCGGCGATGGGTACGGGCGGATCCGGCGATGTGCTGACGGGCCTGATCGCGGGCTTCATCGCGCAGTTCCCCAAGCGGATTGAAGAAGCGGTGGGGGCCGCGGTCTATCTGCACGGGCTGGCCGGCGAACTGGCCGTGAAGGATCTGGGCGAGAAGTCCCTCATCGCCACCGATATTCTACGCTACCTGCCAAAAGCCATGGAGGCGTGTGCCGACGTACCGCACCGCCACTGAAGCGGAGACTATCGCGCTGGGTGAACAACTGGCGCGCGAGTTGCCGGTGCGGGGCGTGGTGCTGCTGATCGGCAATCTGGGGGCGGGCAAGACGACTCTGGCAAAGGGAATCGCCAAAGGGCGCGGCGCCGCGGATCCCGACGATGTGTCCAGCCCGACCTTTACTCTGATTCACGAGTACGGCGGCGGACGCGTGTATCATATCGATCTGTACCGTTTGGACGAACCGCGCCAGGTGGCGACCCTGGGTCTGGAAGAACTGTTCGACAAGGACGCGCTGGTGCTGATTGAGTGGGGCGAGCGCTTTCCGGGACTGATGCCGGCGGAGCGGACCGAAATTCGTCTGCACGCGCTGGAAAACGACGAAAGGGAAATTGCAGTTACGACCGTGTAGGACAGACGATCGTTTTTCGTCGTCTGTCTTCTTCGAGTGCCGATTGGAACTATTATGAGTAAACAACCGTGGGCCCTGATTCTGGGCGCGAGCAGTNNTGGAACTCGCACGCGCCGGCATGAACATATTCGGTGTGCACCTGGACCGCCGGGAGAAGATGCCGCACGTGGCGGAAATCCAAGCCAAGATTGCCGCCATGGGACGCGATGTCCAATTCTTCAATATCAACGCGGCGGATGACGGCCGGCGCAAAGAGTGCGTGGAGCAGATGACGGCGCGCATGGCGGAGGGCGGAGGCACGTTGCGCGTGCTGCTGCACTCCCTGGCGTTCGGGGCGTTGAAACCGCTGGCCGGTGCGCAGGAGGTGGCGGCGCGCCACCAGATCGAACTGACTGCCGATGTGATGGGCCACTCCCTGGTTTACTGGGTGCAGGAATGTCTGTGGGCGGGGCTGATGGACAAGGGCGCGCGCATCTTCGCCATGACCAGCAGCGGCGGCACCAAGGCCATTCCGAACTATGGCCCGGTAAGCGCCGCCAAGGCCATACTGGAATCGCACATCCGCCAACTGGCGCTGGAACTGGCGCCCGCGGGCATCACGGCCAACGCGATTCTGGCGGGTGTGACCGACAGTGCCGCGCTGCGGAAGATTCCGGACCACGAAAAACTGATGGAGATCGCGCGGCTGCGCAATCCGCACAAGCGGCTCACGCTGCCGGAAGACGTGGCGCGATGCATCGCCGCGCTGTGCCATCCCGCCACTTACTGGCTCACCGGCAACACCCTGCAGGTGGATGGCGGCGAGAACATCGTAGGATGATTGCATGACGGAAAATGAACTACCCTGTCTTGACATGCTGGAGGCGACGCCCGATCTGTTGCGCGGGCTGATGTGTGAGCTGGATCATGACGACGCCTGCTGGAAGCCGGCTCCGGACCGCTTCTCCATCGCCGAGGTGCTGGCCCACCTGTCGCACTCCGAGGGGCATTGCTATCGCCTGCGGCTGGACCGTTTCCTGAATGAGGAACGGCCGGAGTTGGAGCCCGATGACGCGCAGATGCATTTACACCTGTATCGCGACGCCGATCCGGAAGACTCCTTCGACCACTTCGAAGAACAGCGCGAGACCAACGTGGAGTTTCTGCGCAGCTTGCCGGAGAGTGCCGGGGAACGGATTGCGCTGCACAAAGCCGCGGGCGAGATCACGCTGTCGCAGATGCTGCACGAGTGGGCGATGCACGACCTGGGTCACGTACGGCAGTTGGCCGAACTGGTGCGCGCACGCAAGTATCTGGCCGGCGCTGGTCCTCTGGCGGAGGGGTACAACCTGAAGCCATGACGAAATCGCTTGCCGCAATCCTGGGTCTCGCCACAGTGCTGGCGGCGCAGACACAGGCGCCAGTGGTGCCGCCCGCACCGCCGCCGGTGGCCGTTCCGCCGACATTCATTCAGATGTCAGACCCGCAGTTCGGGATGTTCACTGCCAACAAGAGCTTCGAGCACGAGACGGTGAATTTCGAGTTTGCCATCGCCACCGCGAACCGGCTGAAGCCGGCGTTTGTGGTGGTCACCGGCGATTTGATCAATCAGAGCGGCGACAAAGCCCAGACCGCGGAATACAAGCGGATCGCGGCGAAGCTCTCCCCCGCCATCAAGCTGTATAACGTGCCCGGAAATCACGACGTGGGCAATGAGCCGGCCAAGGAGAGCCTGGCGCGCTATCGCGAACGGTTCGGACCGGATTACTACAGCTTCCGCTCGGGCGGGATGGAAGGCATCGTCCTGAATTCGAACCTGGAGAAGGGGGCGGAGAAAGTGCCGGAAGAGTCCGCCAAAATGGAGGCGTGGCTGAAGAGTGAGTTGGGCAAAGCGAAGGCCGCCGGCGTGAAACAGGTGATTGTGTTCCAACACATTCCGTTCTTCCTGACTGAGGCCGGCGAAGAGGATCAGTACTTCAACATTCCCAAGGAAACGCGGGAGCGGTACCTGGCGATTCTGCACCAGTATGGCGTCAAGCAGGTGTTCGCGGGCCATCTGCATCACAATTCCGAAGGGAAAGACGGCGACCTGGAGATGTTCACCACGGGCCCGGTCGGCATGCCCCTGGGGGGCAAATCGGGGATGCGGCTGGTGGTAGTCAAAGATGGCGGCGTGGTGCAGAAGTTTTACGAGTTTGGGGAGTTGCCGCAGTAGAGAACCGGCGACAAGATCGCCGGCGTTACCGGGGGCAAGATGGCGTTACCAGGGGCAAGATCGCCGGCGTTACCGGTCTACATCGCTGGATGCAGTTGGCTGAATTCGAAGTGAGTCGGGTCGAGTCCGCGGGATTTCAGCATGCGGACGCAATCGGCCAGTGTGTCGCCGATCGCCTCGATGCGCCGGAGAGGCAGAGTTTCCGGGGTGTAGACTTCCAGGGCGACATATTTGCCCACGAGGCGAGCGCGCTCCTCCAGCGTGAGACGGTCGGGAGAGCGGCCAATGGCGCGCTGGAGAGACTGGGAAGCGGTGGCGGACATGTCAAGGGGATTGTACCAGACGCCGGTTACAAGATGGTGCGGAAGAGCGCTTCCACCACGAACCAGTATATGGGACTGGCCTGCGGCTTGATCCACGCGAAGTAGACCGGGCCGTACTGTGCCGCGTTCTGCACGGTCTGTTTGCGCAGTCCCTTGAATCCGCCGGCGAAATGCTTCTCCTGCAACAGTTGATGGTCTGTGGCGCGATAAACCCGGACATCGATGGCGAGATTGAGGCTGTCTCCGCTCTGCGCTTCGCAGGCCGCGCCGGGCTGAACCTCCACGGTCACCTGCGCATCGGCATCGCCCTGGACAATTTCGACGATTCCCTTGCCGGAAGCGCGCGCGTAATCCACAATCTCTTTCACGGTGGCGGCATCGAGTGCCAGGTTGGTCACCTGCTGTTTCAACTGGCCCGGAGGCATGAAGCAGGAACTGATCAGAGCTCCGGAAGCCACCACTGCATCCATGGCGATGCGCGGGTGTGCCGGTTGGGGCAGCGCCTGGAGTGCGCCCGAGTGATCGCCGCGGCCCGCCGGGTCGAGCAGCGTCAGACCGTAGGCGGTGAATCCCGATGTGTCGCGCGCGCCGGCACGGGCGCCTTTGGCCAGCAAGAGGCGGACGGTCTCCGCGTGGCCGTGCTGGGCGGCCAGCATCAGGGGTGTGCGGCCTTTCTTGTCCTGAGCCTCGAGGGGCGCGCCCTTTTCGAGCAGCGCCTGCACTTCCGGAGTTTTGCCCGCCGCCGCGGCCGAGAGCAACTCCGGTGAAAGATCGGCTGCCATGGCCGGAAAAATACAGAACAACAGAGCTGTGCCAAGCCAACGCATTTCAATACTAATGTAGCAACGGCCGCGAAACGACATGCCCGGCGGCGGTCTGGTCGTGCTAATCTGAGTCCCTTGTCCCACACCGAACTTTCGCGCCGGCAACTGCTGGCCCTGGCCGGTGCGTGGGCCGCCTCAGCCGAGACGGCTCCGGCCGATATCAACCTGCGCATCAGCGAAATCACCGCCGATCTGGGCCACGGCCATTCGGTGAAAACCCTGGCTTACAAGGGTCAGATCCCCGGCCCCGTTCTGCGGATGACGGAGGGGAAGCCGGCCGTGATCGACGTGGTCAACGAAACGCGGCAGCCCGAGATGGTGCACTGGCACGGCTTCCGCCCGAGGTGGATGGCGCGCACGAAGAGGGCACGCCGATGGTGCAGGGGCGAGATCGGCGCCGATATTCCTTCACGCCGCAGCCCTCGGGCACGCGCTGGTATCACACGCATGCCATGGCGGGTCACAATCTGCGCATCGGCACGTACTCCGGCCAGTTCGGAATGGTGGTAGTGGCGCCGCGCAGCGACCCTGCCCGCTATGACCTGGAAGTGCCCATTCTGCTCCACGCGTGGGAACCGTATTTCGATTCGGACATGCGCATGGATGTGGCCTTCGCCCTGTACTCGGTGAATGGCAAAATGCTCGGCGCAGGCGAGCCCGTTCGGGTGCGCAGAGCGCAGCGCGTGCTCTTTCGCGTGGTCAATGCCAGCGCCACCCTGGGTCATCGCCTGGCCCTGCCCGGCCATTCCTTTACGGTGGCCGCCCTCGATGGCAATCCTGTGTCGACTGTGCAGAAGGTACCGGTGCTCCAACTGTCGCCTGGTGAGCGCGTGGACGCCATTGTCGAAATGACCAATCCCGGCGTCTGGATTCTGGGCGAAGAAGACGACGCGCAGCGCGCGGCTGGCGCCGGCATCGTCATCGAGTACGCCGGTGCGCGCGGGCGCCCGCAGTGGAGTCCGCCCCCGAAACATGTCTGGGATTACTCCGTCTTCGGCGCCACTCAGCCCGCGGCGGACCCGGACGTTCGCCATCCGCTCGTCATCGAACCCGGCAAGGATGGCAATCTGTGGGCGATCAACGGGAAATCGTACCCGCAGACCGATCCTGTGATTCTGCGCCGTGGAGGGCGCAACCGCCTGATCTTCGATAATCGCAGTTCCATGGATCATCCCGTGCACTTGCACCGGCACACCATGGAGATCGTCCGCTGGGCAGGCAAGCCATTATCCGGAGTCAGGAAAGACGTAATCCTGGTACCGGCCCATCAGACTGTGGAAGCAGACGTCGTCGCGAGCAATCCCGGCCTCTCCCTGTTCCATTGCCACCAGCAATTCCACATGGACTTCGGCTTCATGGCTCTGATGCGCTATTCCAGTTGACATATGGCGCGCCACACTCCTCCTGCTCCGTGCTAATCTTTAGTTCGATTATCGTACTAACCAATCAGGAGGCCTGTGATGACCACGACGCGCCGAATGTTTCTCGCCGCGGCAGCCGCTGCTCCTGCCGCCCAGGCGTGGCAGCGCTCCCCCAGCGATCGCATTCGCCTGGGCCAGATCGGCTGTGGCGAACGCTCCCGCGATCATCTCATGACGGTCACCCAATCCGGTGAGAATGCCGCCATCGTCGCTGTTTGCGACGTCTGGAAGGTCAACCGGGAACAGCGGGCGGCCGACATCGAAAGGGCTTTTGGCGCGGCGCCAAGGCAAACCACGCGATACCAGGAATTGCTGGCCATGAAGGGCGTGGACGCCGTCCTCATCGCCACACCCGATATGACCCATCCGCGGATTCTCGCCGACGCGGTGGCCGCCGGAAAAGACGTCTACGTCGAAAAGCCCTTCGCCGTCAACTTCGCCGATGGCAAGATGGCCTGGCAGGCCGTCAAGCGCACCAAACAGGTGGTGCAGGTGGGCACGCAGCGCCGCAGCGACCCGCGATTCATAGGCGCCGCCAAAGCCGTACAGAGCGGCGTGATCGGCAAGGTCACACGCGTGGAGATGGCGGTGAATTTCCAGGAAGCGCGCTGGCAAAGAGACCTCACCAACGTCAAGAAAGAAGAGGTAGATTGGGAAGCCTTCCAGTTCGGCGGCCGCATCACCGGCCCCTTCGACCCGCGCAAGCTTCGCCAGTGGCAACTGTTCCACGAGACCACCAACGGCATTGCCGGACTGTGGATGTGCCACCTGATCGACCTGGCTCCCTGGTATTTGCAGGATCCCTATCCCAGGCGCGCCATGACGATGGGTGGAGTGTATTTGTGGAAAGACGGCCGCGAGACTTCCGATGTCTTCCAGGCCATGGTGGAATACAACGAGTGCCTGGTGACCTTCGCCATGAGCCTCACCAATGCCGCCGGCAATCGCAATCTCTGGTATGGCACGCGCGGCACGCTGGATATCGACAACCTGAGAATCACCGGCGACGGCAGCCGCGACGCCAAGCGGGTGGTTCAGCCGCAGGCGCCGGAGATGATCCCGGTGGAATCTCACATGGCCAACTTTCTGCGCTGCGTGCGGACCCGCGAAACACCGCGCGCCAGCGTGGATAACGGATTCCAACACGCGGTGGCCGGCTGCATGGCGGGAGTATCTCTGGAGACCGGACGCGGCGTCAGCTTCGATCGCGAAAGGCTGGAGCTGGGATGACCAGGCGTGCCATGTGGCTTGCGCTGGCGCTGCCGGCTGTCGCGCAATCGCCATTCGCCTGGAAGGATCTGGGCGATGGCCGCTTGCAATTGAGCGAGCGCGGCAAGGCGGCGCTGATCTATAACTATGGTGCCCAGCTCAAGCCCGGCGCGCCAGAGGATCGCCGGCGATGCTGCTACATTTTTCCGGTGTACACGCCGGCGGGCGTTTCCATGCTGGACGATTTTCCACAGGATCACTGGCATCATCGCGGCCTCTTCTGGGCTTGGCCCGTGGTCGAGGTGGATGGCAAGAGGTACGACCTCTGGATGAATATGACGGTGAAGGAACGCGAGCCGACCGCTCCGGTAACCAGCGCCAGTGCGCGCGAGGCTCGCCTGGAGGCCCAGAGTTTCTGGGAGGTGGAGGGCAAGCCCATCGTGCGCGAGAACCTGCGATTGCGCGTCATGCCTACCGCAGGCGCGGCGCGCGAATTCGAGGTGGAGCTTGCCTGGGAGGCTTTGGCCGCACCGGTGACCCTGCGAGGCTCCCGCGAAGCCAGCAAGAGCTACGGCGGATTCAGCGCCCGTTTCGCCCCGCGTGAGGGTACCGTGCTCCGCGCCGACGGAGAGACCTTGTCGAAGGACGAAGATCTGACTCCCCGCCACTGGGCCGAACTGGAAGGCGTGTATGGCGGCAAAAAGGCCGTCCTGCGGATTACGCCCGACTCCCAGGACGCCGGCGCGCCGTACCAGTGGTGCTTGCGAAACTACGGGTTCGTGGGAGCGTCGTTCCCCGGCCGGACAGAATCCGTGGATGGCTACACTTTGCAACCAGGCAAGCCGCTCACGTTGCGGTTCCGCGTCCGCGTCAGCGATCTGAACTGAGAGGATCAATATGCCATACACACGTAGGGATTTGGCGTTCCTGCTTCCTGCGCTTTCGGCCGCCAACGCCGCCGCGCAGACGCTGCAAACCGGAACGCTGCCATCGAAGGTCTACCACTCGGCGCAGATTCCTTACGCCGGCGACGAGAATAAGAAGGGCCGGGCGTTTTTCCATGGAGCTGAGCATTCCGGATTCGATCTGGAGGCGCACGAGACTATACTCGGACCGGGCACCCGGACGCATGAGCCCCACAAGCACGAGCACGAAGAGATTGTGATTGTGATCGAGGGGACAGCCGAGGCATACATCGAAGGCAAGACCGAACTCGCCGAGGCAGGCTCCGTGATTTACTTTGGGTCCAACCAGATGCACAGCGCCCGCAATGCCGGGACTACGCCCTGCAGGTATTACGTGCTCGAACTGCGCGGCCGCGTCGGCTGATGAGGAGATGCCATAGAAAAGGGGACCGGCCTGAACCGGTCCCCTCGATGATGTTCACTCGGAACTTCTAACTCCTTCTAGAAGTAGAACCGCAGCGAGAGTTGGAGGTTCCGCGCCAGACCGGTCTTGCCCGTGATCTCTCCGAACTGACTGGAAGTAGGATTCAGGTTGGGGCCGTTCAGGTTCGGGTGATTCGGGAAGTCGTAACACTCCGCGCGGAACTGGAATCCCGCCCGGTCGTTGACAACGAACGTCTTGAACAGTGAGAGGTTCCAGTCCTGTAGGCCCGGTTGGTAGACGGAGTTGCGCACGCCTGGTTGCAGGTTGAATGTGCCGGCCGCCGGTTGAGTGACGCTGGCGGTGAAATACTTCACGGAGCTGGCGTTGCCGCTCGGTCCGGCATAGGCGCCCGTATTTATGGTGACGGGGCCATTCAAGGTCCAGAACTGACCCTCCGAGCCACAACCGAAGCTGCCGTATTCGCCGACGCCCGCAAAGTCGTTGTTGGTGCCGANNCACGTTGTTCTTCTTCATGAACGGGATGGCATAAATATAGTTCACGATCACCACGTGATGGCGATCGTATTCCGAGGGTCCCCAAAGGTTGCTGGTGTTGTAGGTGTCGGGCACGATATCGCGGTAATTCGATCCGTTATCCATGCTCTTAGAGAGCGTGTAGCTGACGCCGAAGGCCGAACCATTGGTGTATCGCCGCTCCCAGGAGAGCTGGAAGGATTTGTACATGGAGTTCACCACGCTCTGTTCTTCCTGGATGGCGGCGAACCCTTTGTAGGGCCGCAGTGCGTTCACATTGACACCCGGATTGGCCAGCAGGGCGCCGACCGTCGGCTCGTTGATGTCGTAGACTTGCCATCCGTGGGTGCCGCGATGCGCCACGTAGGCAACCGTCAGCAGGCTGTGCAGCGGGAGTTGCCGCTCCAGCGTAACGTTCCAGTTCCAAGCCTGCGGAGCCTTCAGTTTTGGATTGAAGGTAGTGATGGTCAGGGGAGCCGCGGTCCCGCTGGTCACCGATGCGGGTGGATTATCGACGGAGACATTGTTCACCGTGACGAACGGCTGGAACGGAGAGTTTCCGCCAGGAAAGATGTTGTCGAGCAGACCCATGCGGGTGGCGAAATTTCCAATGCCGGCGCGGAGTACCGTCTTGTCATTGATCCGGTAGGCCATCCCGAGGCGAGGCTGGAAGACGTTGTTGTTCGCAACGTAGTTGCGGGGCAGACTGGGAGCGAACAGGCTAGAGCAGGAGGCTCCGTCGCACGCGTTTGCGGTGGCGGGAGTGGCAGGCAGGACACGCCCCGTGGCGGAACTCGGAAATGCGCTGAGGCCCGGAATCACCACGCCGTCGTACGGGTTCCCGGTGCCCAGGATCACGTTGCCGGTAGTCGGGCTCACCTGCGGGGCGGTCGCGGGGTTGTACGCCGCGCCATCGAAGTAGTCGTTATTCCCCCAAAGAGCGTGGTATCCCTCAATCAGGGTCCAGCGGAGGCCGTATTCGATGTGCAGTTTGTCGGACACTTTCCAGGAATCCTGCGCGAACGCCTCATGCATCCATCCGCGGAGGATGGTGAGCGATCGCGGACCGATTTCCGTGTAGGCGTCCGCGAGCCCGAGGGCCATGTTGGCGATCCCTATGCCGGAGGTCGCCCCCAAACCGGTTCGGGCATCGGTGAAAGTGAAGGTGCCGTTCTGGTTGCTCGCGCCGCCGGGCACCGTGCTGTCGCCATCGTTTTCACCGGAATATTCCGAGTTATACCCGAACTTCAAGGTATGGTTTCCGATGACTTTGGTCAGCGTATCGCCCCACGTCCAGATCGGGCCCGAGGAATGCGACGGATACGGACCGCCCGACAAACTGGAGAAATTCGGAAGGGTGACGGTCGGGATTTTGTTGGGTTCGTCTTTGCCGTTGGGCATCAGGTACGGATAATTGATCCCGAACACGCCGCGATTGAAGCCGTTCAATTGAGTGTTCACCGGAATGTAGACATCGTCGAGGCTGAACGTAATGCGCGCCTCGTTGATCATGGTGGGCGTGATGGTCGAAATCAGCGAAACCGCGTTCGTCTGATTGGGCCGGTTGAAATACTTGGCGGTGAGACCCGATCCCTGATCGAAGGGCTGATATTCGAAGTAGGCCGCATCCGTGCGCCGGGCCGAAATCTTGTTCTTGGCGCTGAGGATGACATCGAAATCTTCCGTGCCCTTGCGCTGATTGATGGGGTGCGAAGCCTGGGCGATCCAGTTGGTCGTGCCAACCAGGAAGTTGGGGACCGGCAGCGGGTACGCGTTCATGATGGCCATGCCATTGTGGCTCTGGCGGTTGGCAGGGATGATGTTACCTGGGAAAGGCGTGCACGTCGAGGCACTCGTCGATGGGCAGGTGCTCGGATCGTGGATCACGTGGCTGCCCGAGTAAAAGGGGTTCGAGCTGAGCAGTTCGCTGAAATTCCCCTGGCGCATGAGGAGAGTCGGTACGGCCATCGTGTTGTAGTCCAGGTAGCGGTACCGGATATAGTCCAACGCTACGAAGAAAAAGAATTTCTGACGGAGCTTCGGGTTCATCCCGGGAGCCCAGACAGGGCCTCCCACCGTCCCGCCGAAATTGTTGTATACCACCGGCTGGGTGAAGTTCGTCAGGGTGCTCTGGTTGCGAGTCCAGGTGTTGGCGTTCATGTCCGAATTGCGCAGATATTCGTACAGGCTGCCATGAAAATCGGTGGTCCCGCTTTTGCTGATCATGCGGATCTGGCCGCCGGCTGCACGTCCGTATTCAGCCTGATAGTCGGCCGTCAGCACCTGCACTTCATCCATCGCATCCACATTCCCGACGCCGATCACCGCGCCGTTGGCTCGTGTGCGCAATGCCGGAGCACCGTCGATTGTCACCAAAGTGTCCTGCTGGCGTGCTCCGTTCACAAAGAAGGGATTGCCGGCGCCGGTGGAGAAATTGAAATCGCCCATCGTCGACCCGCTGATCATACCTGGAATGAGCTGGGCGATGTAGATTGGATTGCGGCCATTCAACTCCTGCATACTGACCTGTTGGCCGGAGACTTCATCCTGCACGGCCGACGAATCGGTTTGCAGAACGGCGGCGGTGGCGCTCACCTCCACAACTTCCGTGGCGGAGCCCACTGTCAGCGTGGCATCCAGTGAAAGTGACGTGCTGGGGTCCAGACGGTTGTGAGAACTTTCAAATTTCTTGAATCCGGCGGCCTCTACTGTCACCTTATAAAAACTGGGGGGCAGGTTTGTCACCGTGTAGTAGCCGGTGTCATTTGTGGTGGCCAGATGTTCCTCGCCGGTCGCCTCATTCTTGATGACCACCTTGGATTTGGGAATCACCCCACCGGAAGAATCCCGAACGAACCCGCCAAGCGAACCAACGTCCGTCTGGGCCATCGCAATTGCCGAAAACACTGTACAAACAAGCAGTGCGCGTAAGCTGCGAACAAGGCGCATACACCTCTCCTTTTCTTGAAATCCAGGCGCTTCAAAGCGCCAAGGTTTTCGTTACAGCATCGATTACGGCGGCCAAGAACGGGTAAAGGCGGACCGGAAGAGGAAAAACCGTGACTTTCACCAGCGACATTCGCCCCAAAACGGGCCGAAGGCCGATCTCCTGTTACCTCTCCCCCAAAACTAAGCCGTCTATCGCGAGAACGCAAACGTGTGCCTCAATGAGAGATATCATGTCACAACCAGGGATGCAAGGAAAAAAGGGTAACAGTTTGGCAAATTGTCTCGAGCTCTTCACCTTCGGTTTTTCCGACAGTCGACGCTCCATAAGGACGACAAGCTGCCAAAACTTCCTGTTCCGGCGACCCGGCAGGCTGGCGAAGCCGCCACATTACCTCTGTGAAGTTGTTGTAACAGAATGGTGTAGCGATTCTAGTGCAGTCGCTGGCTGAGTCCAGGTGGAGCTACAGCCGGCAGGCCGGCGTCCGGGTAATGCCGAAGGCATTTGCAATTCGCCGCAATTGACAACCGCACGGGATCACCACACGGGGATCAATTGACAACCGGGCGGGGATATGTCAGAATTCATGCGCAGAATCCGCACACGTGTGCG